>JAJFUJ010000127.1 GCA_021372475.1 Chloroflexota bacterium
TACTACCAGTATCGCCCCGTCCATCTGCGCCGCACCCGTTATCATGTTCTTGATATAGTCCGCATGCCCCGGACAGTCTACGTGCGCATAGTGCCGCTTCTCCGTCTCGTATTCTACGTGCGAAATCGAAATCGTCAGCCCCCGCGCTTTCTCTTCCGGCGCGTTGTCAATCTGGTCGTACGCTAAAAACTTGGCCCCACCAGCTAACGCTAATACCTTGGTGATCGCCGCCGTCAGCGTCGTCTTCCCGTGATCAACGTGCCCAATCGTCCCAATGTTTACATGCGGCTTCGTCCGCTCGTATACCTGCTTCGCCATGGCTACTCCTTTCCTTGACCCGTCCTCACGCGGCACGAACCGCAGAGAGGGAAAACCGTGTAATTATACATTATTTTTATCGCTTGGCAAAATGCCCAATTTCTTTAGTATGCGCTTCCCAGGATGCGGTTGGTGACCTCATCCGGCGCTGGCGCATAATAATCAAACTCCATAGTAAAAGAGCCGCGCCCCTGCGTATTGGAGCGGATAACTGTTGCATACCCGAACATCTCCGAGAGGGGCACATGGGCGCGCACAGCCTGCATCTCGCCGGGTAAAAGCTCCATCCCTTCGATAGAGCCCCGCCGCGCATTCAGGTCGCCCATCACATCGCCAACGTTTTCACTCGGCACGACCGTCTCGACGCGCATTACCGGCTCAAGCAACACCGGCCCGGCTGCTTCCGCGGCCTGTTGAAGGGCCATCACTGCAGCGCGGCTGAAAGCCGCCTCGGATACCGACGTTTCATCGAAAGCGCCGCCCGTCAGAGTGACCGCAATATCAACTACCGGGTACCCCGCCAGGATGCCGGCCGAGAGCGATTCCTCCACGGCTGCCCGCACAACCGGCACATACACTTGCGGCACCTGCTGCGCAGAGGCCGCATTGGTAAAGGTAAACCCTTTCCCCTTTGCCAGCGGGGCGAGCGTCAGCGCCACTCGCGCGATCTGCGGTTTGCCAGCGCGCGGCAGCACTGCTTCTGCTTCGGCCTGCGCAGGTCGGGTAATCGTCTCACGGTAAGCCACCTGCGGCTTGCCCACCCGAGCCTGTACCCGAAATTCACGCACCAGGCGGTCAACTAGGATCTCCAGGTGCAGTTCGCCCATGCCCGAGATAATCGTCTGACCGGTGTTCTCATCGCTGCGGAAGCGAAAAGTCGGGTCCTCGTCGGCCAAGGCTTTGAGCGCTTCGAGCATTTTGCTTTCATCAGCGGCGCTGCGCGGCTCAATTGCCTCGTAAATCACCGGCTCCGGGAAGCAAATCGTCTCGAGCAGAATCGGGTGTTCCGGGTCGCACAGCGTGTCGCCGGTAAAACTGAACTTTAGTCCGCCAACAGCCGCGATATCGCCAGCCGTGACCTGTTCGAGTTCCTCACGACGATTGGCATACATGCGCAACAAATGGCCGACGCGTTCTTTGCGAGATTTAGGAGAGTTAAAAGTGGAGGAGTTGGAGCGTAGCGTGCCGGAATAGACGCGTAGATAAGCTAACCTGCCCACAAACGAGTCGTTCACGATCTTGAAGACCAATGCGCTGAACGGCTCCTGTGAATCCGCGCGACGCTCGATGCTGGCCCCGCTGGCAGGCTCAACACCCGCGATGGGGGGTACATCAAGCGGCGACGGCAGGTAATCTATAATTGCGTCCAGAACCGGCTGTACGCCTTTGTTACGTAGCGCTGAGCCGCACAGCACCGGCACCAGTTGGTTGGCCAGCGTTGAACGACGCAGGGCGCTTCGCAACTCCTCGGAACTTGGCTCTTCCCCTTCCAGGTACTTGGCCAGCAAGACATCATCTGTCTCGGCGATGGCTTCCACCAGGGCGGCGCGTTTCTCTGCTACCAGACGCTTCAACTCGGCTGGGATCGGAACCTCCTCGGGTTCCTTACCTAACTCGTCGTGGTAGGTAATCGCGCGCATATCGATTAAATCGACGTGCCCCTTAAAGGAAGCCTCAGCTCCGATAGGCACCTGTATCGCAACAGGCACAGCTTTCAGGCGCTCTCGTATCATATTGATACTGCGCCAGAAGTCGGCTCCCGTACGGTCCATTTTGTTAATGAAACAGATTCGCGGAACCTTGAAGCGATCCGCCTGCCGCCAGACCGTCTCGGACTGGGGCTCTACTCCCTGAACGGCATCGAAGACCACCACTCCGCCATCCAGCACTCGCAGAGAGCGCTGCACCTCGGCGGTGAAATCGATATGCCCAGGCGTATCTATGATGTTAATGCAGTGACCGCGCCATTCGCATGTCACCGCGGCCGAGACGATGGTAATGCCCCGTTCCCGCTCCTGTTCCATCCAGTCGGTAACGGTCGTCCCCTCATCCACATTGCCCAGACGGTAAGTTTTACCGGTATAGAACAGGATCCTTTCCGTCGTGGTCGTCTTGCCGGCATCAATATGGGCAATAATGCCGATATTGCGTATCCACTGCAATGGGTTATCCCCGCTCATCTGGCTCTCCATCCTCTATTGAAGTAAAGCCTGCCTCAGGGAATGTCACCCCCGCAGCGGAGCTGCCGTACGACGCTCTGCTATATTACCAACGGTAATGTGCAAACGCCTTATTGGCTTCCGCCATCTTGTGCGTATCTTCGCGACGTTTGATCGCATTTCCCTGATTCCGAGAAGCATCGAGCAGTTCATCAGCCAATCTGGCGCTAAAGGTCTTGCCAGGCCGTGTTTTGGCCGCTGCCAGCAACCAGCGCATCGCCAACGATACGCGGCGGACCGGGTCAACCTCAACGGGCACTTGATATGTCGCTCCACCCACACGCCGCGGCTTGACTTCAATCATCGGGCCGGCATTGCGAATCGCCTGGTCGAAGGTATCAACGGGATCCTTGCCAGTGCGTTCGGCGATAATCGCCATCGCATCGTAGACAAGGCCAGTAGCAGTACTTTTCTTGCCACGCTCCATAATCTTGTTGATGAAACGGGCTAATACTTCGCTGTTATATTTGGCGTCAGCCGCCGGCATTCTTTTCTCTGGCCGATAACGTCTCGGCATACTGCAATCCTCCGTTAATCCTACTTTTTACTTGGCCTTGGGACGCTTGGTGCCATACTGTGAACGGCCGCGACCACGACCTTCGACACCAGCCGCATCCAGGGTGCCGCGTACGATATGATAACGCACGCCCGGCAAATCCTTGACCTTACCGCCCTTGACCAGCACCACCGAGTGTTCCTGCAAATTGTGCCCTTCGCCCGGGATGTAGGCGGTAACCTCAATCTGGTTCGAGAGACGTACCCTGGCGATCTTGCGTAGTGCAGAATTCGGCTTCTTGGGCGTCATCGTGCGCACTACCGTACAAACTCCGCGTTTTTGCGGCGAAACCCGCTTGGAGTGTGAGGAGCGCACGGTCATCGCATTATAGGTGATGCCCAATGCAGGCGCAGTGGCTTTTCTCGCGGTTGTCTTTCGGCCTTTACGGATCAACTGGTTAATGGTCGGCAAGTTATTCCTCCTCGATCTCGCTGCGAGCCTTCCTAATGGACTCGCGACTATTTATTATATTAGGCGTTCCTATTCCTGTCAAAATAGGAGGGCGTTACAGACGCGCCCTCCCCATATAGCCTAGTCGTAACACCTCAGGATGAAGGGCCGTAGCCCAGGCCCAGGCCGAGCGTGTCACGCACGATGACGTTGTCATCGCGGCCGAACTGGACGGCCTCACCTTTCTCATCGAACACCTCAACCGCCAAACCCAAGGACTGTAGTTCCTTGATGAGCACGCTGAACGATTCGGGCACGCCCGTCTCGGTAATCGGCTCGCCCTTAACGATGGCCTCATAGGTCTTGGTGCGGCCGGTAACATCATCAGATTTGATGGTCAGCATCTCTTGCAGGGTATGCGCCGCGCCGTAAGCCTCCAGCGCCCACACTTCCATTTCTCCAAAGCGCTGGCCGCCAAATTGCGCCTTACCGCCCAAAGGCTGCTGCGTTACCAGCGAGTACGGGCCGGTGGAGCGGGCGTGCACTTTATCCTGCACCAGGTGAGCCAGCTTTAGCATATATGTCACACCGACGGTGATCGGGTTATCGTAGCGCTCACCCGTCTTGCCATTGTAAAGCACCATCTTGCCGGCGACCGGCAGCGGCTCGCCCGTGCGCTGCGCCACAGCCAACGCCTGCGCGGAAACTTCTTCCAGCGTCCGGCCGGCAACCTGCTCACCCTCGTCCTCCAGCCAGACGCGCAGGCAAATCAGGCGCGCCAGGTCGTTGGAGCTATCGATGAGCTCGCGTTCCTCATCGGCTTGTTCGTATACCAGCACCTTGGCAGGGTCATAGCCCCTGTCTTCCAACCAGTAATTGAGCCAGGTACGCCGGGCTTTCATAAAGTCATCCAGGGTGCTCTCGATCTCGGCGGATGCCACCTGACGCTGGTTCATATAGTTGCCCAGGTATTCCATATGCACTTCGGAATCATCGCGGAATATGGAAGTGTCAACCTCGTTCTCGGCCACCCACTTCCAGGCGGCGGCATCCAGGTCGCGCCAGGCGCGGTCAATTAACCAGGCGCGCGCCAATTCTGCAGCGATGTCATCATCGCTGGCGCCGTCGCAAACAGGTGTAGTGGCGTCAAAGCCCAGGCGCTCGGCAGCCCACCCCAGGTGGGTTTCAGAGATCTGCCCCAGGTTCATACGGGCAGGTACGCCCAATGGGTTCAGGATAATCTCAATCGGCGTGCCATCGGCCAGGAACGGCATATCCTCGATGGGCACCACCTTGGATATCACGCCCTTGTTGCCGTGGCGGCCAGCCATTTTGTCGCCTTCGGATACCTTGCGACGCTGCGCGACGGTTACACGCACCAGCTTGTTGACGCCGGCTGGCAGGTCGCGTTGATCATCGCGAGTGACAATGCTAACATCAACCACTTTGCCCTCCTCGCCGTGCGGCAGGCGCAGCGAGGAATCGCGCACGTCCTTGGCTTTATCGCCAAATATGGCGCGCAGCAGCTTTTCCTCAGGTGAAAGCTCAGTCTCACCCTTGGGTGTTACTTTGCCAACCAGGATATCGCCGGGGCCAACCTCGGCGCCGACGCGAATAATGCCATCATCATCGAGATTGCGCAGCGCTTCCTCGCCAACATTGGGGATATCGCGCGTAATATCTTCATCGCCCAATTTGGTATCACGGGCTTCAATCTCGTGCTTTTCGATATGCACCGAGCTGAACTTATCCTGACGCACCAAGTCAGCGCTGATGAGAATGGCATCCTCATAGTTGCCGCCTTCCCAGGACATAAAGGCGCACAATACGTTTTGCCCCAAAGCCAACTCGCCGTGGTCGGTCGAGGATGAGTCAGCCAGCACCTCCCCAACACGCACATACTCACCCTTGGTCGCGATGGGGTGTTGATCGATGCAGGTTGACTGGTTCGAACGATTGTACTTGCGCAGATGGTAGATATCCTGCCCGTCATCCGTCTGAACGGTGACACTATCACCGCCAACGCTCACGATCTGCCCAGCGCGCTTTGCCAGCAACACCTGGCCGGAATCGCGCGCGGCCTGGCGCTCGATGCCTGTGCCCACGACAGGCGCCTCGGGCCTTAACAGAGGCACGGCCTGGCGTTGCATGTTCGAGCCCATCAAGGCGCGGTTGGCGTCATCATGCTCCAGGAAAGGAATCAGCGCGGCCGAAATGCCGACCACCTGCTTGGGGGAAACATCCATATACGAGACACGGTCAATGCTCTCGAGCAGCGCCTTTTCATATACACGCGCGGCCACACGCTCATTTACAAATTGGCCAAGTTTATCAACCAGAGAACCGGCTTGCGCGCAGACATAGTGCTCTTCTTCATCCGCCGAAAGGTACACGACGTCCTCGAGCTTCCTGGTCACATATGGCTGCACGTGAAAAGTTGGGTGGTCCGTTAAGGCTGCCAACTGTTTTGCCTTTTCGGCAGTGATGATATCGCCACTGTCCGCAAGAACCTCGCCTGTCTCTGGATCCACCACGCGCTCACGCAGCGTGCGCCCGAGCAAGTTTTCGGCAGAGTTTTCGACGCTACGCATCACCTTACGGTACGGTGTCTCCACAAAGCCGTATTCGTTAACGCGCGCATAGGTGGCCAAGCGGCCAATAAGGCCGATATTCGGGCCTTCGGGGGTCTCAATCGGGCAGATACGGCCATAGTGGCTATAGTGCACATCGCGCACATCAAAACTGGCGCGTTCACGACGCAAACCGCCAGGGCCCAAAGCCGAGAGCGTGCGCTTGTGCGTGAGCTCATCGAGCGGGTTCGTCTGCTGCATGAACTGCGAGAGCTGGCTGCCGCCAAAGAACTCACGGATTACCGCCACCACCGGGCGAATGTTGATGAGCGAAGTCGGCGAAGCCTGCTCCGGGTCGCGGATAGACATACGCTCTTTGACGACGCGCTCCATGCGCAGGAACCCCACGCGCAGTTGGTTTTGAATCAACTCACCCACCGTCTTGACGCGGCGGTTGCCCAGATGGTCGATATCGTCGGCAGTCTCGACGCCGTTGTTGACCTGGATAACACGTTCGATGATGTGGACGATGTCTTTCTTGGTGAGCACACGGTGCTCTTTGCTAATCTGCAATCCCAGACGGCGGTTGAGCTTGTAACGGCCAACTTTGCCCAGGTCATAGCGCCGCGGTGAGAACAGCAGATCCTCAAGATATTTGCGGGCATTTTCCAGCGTCGCCGGGTCGCCGGGGCGCATTTTCTTGTAAAAATCCTCGAGCGCTTCGACGGCGGTATGGGTGGTGTCGTGCATCAGGGTCGTCTGGATGTAAGAGTGCTCGGCATTCGTATCGACGGCCTCGAATAGCGCCAGCAGCTCCGCATCAGAGCCCTCGTGAATCGCCACCGTATCGAGGTGGTCAGTCACCTCGCCGAGGGCGCGCAGCAGCGTCGTCGCCGGGATGCGGCGCTTGCGGTCAACTTTAACCGATAGAATATCACGCTTGCTGGTCTCGAACTCGAGCCAGGCGCCGCGGTTGGGAATGAGTTTGGCCATGCACAACTGACGGCCAGTTGTGCGGTCTTCATCTACGGTAAAATACGCGCCGGGCGAACGGATCAACTGGCTGACGACTACGCGCTCGGCGCCGTTGATGATAAACGTGCCATTTTCGGTCATGACCGGGAACTCGCCCATATACACGTCCTGCACCATCGATTGATCGGTCTCTTTGTTGTGCAGGAGAACTTTGACATAGAGCGCAGAGGCGTAGGTTGCGTCGCGATTGCGGCATTCCTCTTCGGAATGGGCGGGCGGCTCAAAATGGAAGTCAAGCTCCCACTCTTTGTTAAAGGCTTCATCATTGCCCGGGAAGCTCAGCTCAAGGTTCTTGTTGTAGCTTACGATAGGCGAGATTTCGTCAAAAAGCTCACGAATAGCCTCTTTGATGAACCAATCGTAGGAATCGCGCTGGGTCTCGATCAGGTCGGGGATTTCCAGCACATCCGCATTGCGCGCATACGACTTGCGTCGTAGCATTCTGGTATTGTCCGCGGAGAGGATGTTCAACTCCGAAGCTGGCATAGACTGTATCTCCTTAATGTAAGGATAGAAAGAGCCCGGTCTCTGGCAAAAACCACTACAGGAGTGAGGTAAATACCTTCCACACAAACACCACCTTGCGCTGGTTCAGGCAAGGTGGCCGTTGGTTTAAACCCTCACTTGTCATAGGTAAAAATAAGACATCCGCTGCATCATACAGGCGCATTATGTGCTGTTTGAACAGCATGAAAGGCAAAACTAGAAGCAGTAGATTAGTATATCATATTGACGCAAATTGTCAAACCACCCCTTCCATTGGACAGGGTTAGGCGCTTGGCCTATAATCGCGCTATGTTGAGTGCCGGACGCACTGTCAACGTTGGTAAACGTGTGCTTGTGCGGCGAACGCTACATGCGTTCGCCTTGTTGATGTTGTTGCTATCCGCCCTCGCTGGCTGTAAAAGCTCTACCATCACCCCTGCCGCAAGCACTGGTACCAGAACTTCCACGCCGACAACCCAAACGACCAAAACGGCTGCCCACACGGAAAGCGCTGCGCCTAGCATACAGGCGCCCAGCGCCACTGCCCTGTCTGTGCCTGAGGCGGGCGCAACGGCCAGCCCAATGCCGACTGCCGATATTAGCGCAACCCCTGCCAGCGCGCCGCCGGCTACTGCACAACCCAGCCCGCAGGACGGCGCGACTCCCGAAGCTACTGTCGCTCCCACAACGGAGCCAACCACGGAGCCGACTGCTGAACCGGAAGGGGTCTCTGCCTGGTGGGATGAAATCAGCATCAATACCTATGGTTACGATGCGGCGCTTTTCACGGACGCCACTCTGCCATACCCGCAACTCGACCACACCCTGGTCACTCCGCCAGAGATGCGCGTTTACCGCGTGCTTCACCTAACAAATTCGGTCATCGAACTGACCTTTATGCCCGATCTGGGCGGCAGGCTTTATCAGATACGCTTTCTGCCCACCGGCCAGGAGCTGCTATATAACAATACGGTCATAAAGCCCAGCCACTGGGGGCCGGCCGAACAGGGATGGTGGCTGGCAGCAGGCGGCATCGAATGGTGCCTGCCGGTGGAAGAGCATGGATATCTCAGCGCGGAAGCGTGGGAGGCCAGCCTGAGTATGTCCGCTGATGGCTCTGCGACCGTTACCCTGTATAACATCGAAAAGACACGCAACATCCAAGTCACCGTGCAAGTGCGTTTGCGCCCCGGCAGCAGCGCCGTTCAGGTGCGCAGCACTTTGTATAACCCAAACGCAGAAACCAAATCCCTGCAATACTGGATTAACGCGATGCTCTCCCCTGGGGCAGATTCTGTAAGCAACGGTTTACGCTTTGTTGTGCCTTCCAGCTCTGTGCTCGTGCATTCCAGCGGGGATGCGAACCTACCCACAGCCGGCGCGGTCATGCCATGGCCATTCTACGACGGACGCGACCTGAGCTATTACAGCAGTTGGCAAAACTGGCTTGGGTTCTTTGGTTATAATATGGAAGCTTCCTTTAGCGCAGTATATGATGAGTTCACTCAAATCGGCATGGTGCGCGCTTATCCGGCGGATATCGCCCGCGGGGTCAAGTTCTTTGGCCCTGGCTCAGAATTCCCCGAAGTGGGCGACTATACCGATGACGGCAGCAAGTACGTAGAGATGTGGGGCGGGTTGACGCCCACATTTTGGGATTATGCTGAACTCGCCCCGGGCGCAAGCGTTAGCTGGGAGGAAACATGGTGGGTGACGGCCGGCGGAGGCACGCCCGTTGCAGCAAATGCTGAGCTTGCTCTGGCAGCCCAGCGCGAGGGAGACGCATTGGCGATAGGTTTGATGGCGGCCGATCCCGGTGCCTGGAGAATCCGCATCAGCTCGGGCAGCGAGCAATTAGTCGATCAGATTGTCCAGGTTAGTCCGCAGGCGGCCTATCGGGAGAGATATCCCTTAGCCGCAGCGCTGGGCGGCCATAAGCTGTTTATTGAAGTGCTGGATGCCAATGACCAGGCAGTCCTGAGTTATACACTTACCTAAGGATACATACCGATGCGAAAATGCCCGCGCTGCGACTCTGAGATTTCCGGTCATGCTCTCTTTTGCCCGCGCTGCGGCAAACGCCTGCCCGCCGAGGAGAGTACCGAACCGCAGCCAGAGGTTATCCTGCAGGAAACAGTAGCTGGCCTGCAAGACGACCCGCAGCCTGTGATACAGGCTGTTTCTCGGGCTGCTGCCAAACCTTCAAACCGCCTTACGATTATGGCCTGCCTGGTAGCCGTGCTGGTAGGCGCCGCGTTAATCACACTGGTTGCGGGCGCCATCATGAGTGGAAGGCATGAAAGCCAAAAACTGGCGGCACTGGAGGCCCAGACGCATTACCTCTCCGGTTTGAAGCGCATCGATTCCGGCGAGTATCAGTTGGCCATCGCCGAGTTTAAGCTCGCGATGCAGCTCGATCCAAGCCTGACCCAAGCTCAGCAGGAGATCGACAGGGCTACAGCCAAGATAGAAGAAAAGGTCACACCCATCGTCGCGCCGACTATCACCGCTGTGCCCATCTCTGAGGAGTTGAGCGCCATCGAGGAAGCGTACAACGCCGGGAATTGGGACCAGGTAATCCAACTGGGAAACCAGTTTATGAATAACTATCCGGGGCAATCTACAGACGAGGTCGGCGGGATGCTATACCAGGCATATATCGCCAATGCCGGCCAAGCCGTCGATGAGGACCGTCTGGGCGATGCCGTGCGCTATCTCGACCAGGCACTGGTCATCAAGCCGGATGATGAGACCGCCAGCACAATGCGCCAACTGGCAGTGCTTTACCAGGAAGGTTCATCCCAGTTCGGCGCAGATTGGGAGAGCGCCATCAGCACCTTTGAGCAACTGGCAGCGCTGGACATCAACTACAAGGATGTGTACAGCAAGCTTTACAATGCGCACCTGGGCTATGCCGCCGAAGCCGATGAGGCCGGGTCATACTGCCTGGCAGCAGAGCAATACGCCCTGGCGAACGAGATGATTGCGGACGACAATGTGGCCGCGCTGCAATCGCAGGCAGAAATCAACTGCGCCAGCCAGCCCACAGACCTGCCGCCGGCGGCGCCCGGCACATTTATCGGCCAGATTGTGCGCACGGACGCTGCCGAGAGCCAGAAAATCTACATCGGCGGTTATGTGCTCAGCGCCGATAATAAAGCCGTCAAGAGCGTGCGCGTAAAAATCAGTGCGTTCGATTGGTCAGCCGTTGCCACCACTGATTCGGGCGGCCACTATTCCTTCGATGGGCTGACCACCGCGACCACCTATACGCTGACCCTTCTGGATGTCGCCGCAGCGCCGGTCGATGTGCCCTGCGAACTTGGGCAGTTTTTCCAGGTCAACTTTGTACAGATGCAGGAAGAGCCGACCGCACAGGCTCAGGATGATGTCACCCCCACCCCACAGGAATGACACGCTAGCGAGGAATACATGCAAACAACCAGCGAACTAGAGACGATCGTCGATCGCATCGTCGCCACCCTGAAGCATAAAAATGAGGTGCGCGACATCACGCTGCAGCGTTCGCGCGAGATGATTCGTTTTTGCGCCAACAGCATCCGCGCTACCCATCGCCACGAGTTCGGTGCGGCGGCCGCGCTGTTAACTCAGGCCCAAGAGGCTGCGGCGCAGATGATCGAGGAGGTGCGCGAGTTCCCTGACCTCTATTATGCCGGCTATGTGCAGGATGCCACCAAAGAGCTGGCTGAGGCCGCCATCACGCTGGCAGTCGTCAACCACGAGCCGCTGCCCGAACCAGAGGCGCTGCACATCGAGTACGCCGCTTATCTGAACGGGCTGGGCGAGGCCACCGGTGAAATGCGCCGTTACGCGCTCGACGCCATGCGCCGCGACGAGTTAGAGACGGCGGAGTGGCTGCTCAGCGTGATGGACGATGTTTATACTTCCCTGGTCACGATCGATTTCCCCGATGCGCTGACGGACGGCCTGCGCCGCACGACCGATCTGGTGCGCGGAGTTACCGAGCGCACGCGCGGCGACCTGACAACCACCGTCCAGGAACACAAGTTGCAGGCTGCATTGCGAGAATTCGAAAATCGCCTGTCATCGGATACAATATAGGGCATGCATAAATCAGCTTTCACCTTGGTGCCAACTCTGCTGCTGGTATTGGTGGCGGTTTTCTCATGCAGCCTGCCGCAGATCCTGACGCCTGGACCGACGGCGACGCCTTCAGCCATACCCACCTATACCGCTTCACCTACGGCAACCATCACGGCGACCCCTCTGCACAGCGCTACGCCGACAGCGACGCACACGCCCAGTGTGACCAGCACGCCGACGGCTACCCTTACACCGAGCGCAACGCCGTTTGCCTTGAATACCCATCCTGAGTTGAATCGCTATATTTATGTCGACCAGATGGCGCAGCGCATGTATATCTTTGAGAGCGGTGTGCTGACGCGTACGATGCTCGTATCCACCGGCCTGCCCGAACCGGGCACCCTGACGCCGGCCTGGGAAGGCAAGGTGGGCTGGTTTGTGGGCACCTTTTTCTCCTTCGGCACATACGCCGACGAGGCCTGGTTCCTGTTCAACGACGGCTTCCTTATCCATGGGCTGCCGTACCTCTATGATAAAGATGGCAAGAAGGTATATCAGGACGCAGAGGCACAGGGAACGAGGCCGGCTTCGCACGGCTGCATCCGGCTCTTTCCGGAAGATATCGAATGGCTTTCAGCCTGGAATCCCTCCGGCGTGCTGATGACTATCTCTGATCCGTATGTAGATTACTGGCACCAAAAGCTCGGCAAGCCGAGCGCCGCTCCAACCGCTACCGTTACTGCGGGTGTTACGCAAACAGCCGTTGTCACGTATACTGCTACCGCTGCCACCGCGGCGGTTACCGCGACACCCTGAGACAGGAGAAGGCGATGTTTACAGCACCGCGCGGCACAATCGATATCCTTCCAGAAGATCAGCCCTACTGGCGCTTCCTGAACCGCACCATCGATGAAGTTACAGCCATCTTTGGCTATCAACGCATCGATGTGCCCATCTTTGAGGAGACGTCGCTATATGTGCGCGGCGTCGGCGAGGGCACCGACATCGTCGATAAAGAGATGTATTCGTTCAAGGATAAAGGCGACCGCGACCTGACTCTGCGCCCCGAGTTTACCGCGGGCATCGTGCGGGCTTATCTGCAGCATGGTATGAAAACCCTCCCCCAGCCGGTGCGCCTGCACACCACCGGCCCTATCTTTCGCTACGAACGCGTACAGGCCGGGCGTTACCGCCAACATACCCAATTCGATATCGAAGCCCTGGGCGAGCTCGATCCGGCCCTGGATGCGGAAATTATCTCACTAGCCTGGCACCTATACGGGCGCATCGGTTTCAAGAACCTAGCTTTGCAGCTCAACAGCATTGGCTGCCCCCAGTGCCGGCCCGCCTATATGCAGGCTCTGCTGGCCTACTATGGCAGCCATCTGAGCGAGATTTGCCCGGATTGCCAGCGTCGGCTCGAACGCAATCCGCTGCGTGTGCTGGATTGCAAGTCCGAGCAGTGCCAGCCGATTATTGCAGGGGCTCCCCACAGCCAGGATTACCTGTGTGAGGAGTGCCGCGAGCATCTGGCAGCGCTGTGCCGCTACCTGGACTTACTCGGACGCAGCTATACGATGAACCACCGCCTGGTGCGCGGGCTGGATTATTATACCAAGACTGTCTTTGAGGTTTGGGCGCAGGGCATCGGCGCGCAGAACGCAGTATGCGGCGGCGGCCGTTATGACGGCTTGGCTGAGCTGCTGGGCGGCAGCCATACCCCTGCCATCGGCTTTGGTTCGGGGATGGAGCGCCTGGTGCTGACGATGAAGGAACAGGGTATCGTCATTCCGGAGGTCACCACACCGCAGGTGGCGTTGGTATATCTCGGGGATGAGGCTAAAATCCAGGCCATCGAGCTGCTGGACGCGCTTAGGTTGGCAGGGATAGCTTGTAGCTTTGAATTTGGCGACCGCTCGCTCAAAGCGCAGATGCGCGCCGCCAATCGCGAGGGCGTGCGGCTGGCGCTGATCATCGGCGCGGACGAAGTGGCGGCCAAGCAGGTGACGCTGCAGCAAATGCAGGCTGAGGGCGCTCTCCAGCGCATTGCGCAGGCCGATGCCATTCATACTGTCAAGCAATTGCTAATCCGCGGGTCATCATGAAGATAGGGATACTCTACCACCCCGCTCGGGCTGATTCGACCAGGCTGGCCGAACAGGCCAGTAGTTATCTGACAAAATGTCAGGTTCCTTACTGGCTGGGAACTGCCGATGACGAGGCTGGGCTATGCGCTGCCGCGCCCGAGCTGAATGTGGTTGTGACCTTGGGCGGAGACGGCACCATCGTGCGCGCAGCGCGCAGCCTGGCGCCGTTCGGCTTGCCGGTTTTGGGCATCAACCTGGGACGGCTGGGCTTTTTGGCAGAAGTTGAGCCAGCTAACCTAGAGAGCGGCCTGGCTAAACTGTTGGCTGGCGCATACCGTGTCGAAGAGCGTATGCTGCTGCGCGCCGAGCTGCAACGCGGCGGCCAGGTGCTGTTGGCTACAGAAGCCATCAACGATGCTGTGTTGGGGCGCGGGCATACCTCACGCACCGTACGTGTCGCGGTGGATGTGGACGGCCACTATGTGATGACCCAGACGGCCGATGCGATGATTGTCTCTACGCCCACAGGCAGCACGGCATACTGCCTCTCGGCCGGCGGCCCCATCGTAGCCCCCGACCTGGATTGTATGATCCTCACGCCTGTCGCGCCGCACATTTCAGTAGCGCATGCCATCGTTATCCCAGCCAGCCGCTCCATCCGCCTGAGGCTGCTCAAAGGGCAGAACGCGACACTCACGGTGGATGGCCAGGTTGATCTGTCCGTCGCTCCTGAGGATGAACTCGTCTGCACTACCGCCAGCAACAAGGCACGCTTCATCCATTTTGGTTATGACGGATATTACTACGAGACGGTGCTGCACCGCTTGCATTGGCCTGACCAGGGGCCAAGTTAATCTTACCCACAGGATACCAGAGGCGCGGCAATGCTGCTTGAACTGACCATCCGCAACCTGGCAATTATTGATACGCTTCGGCTGCGGGCAGAGCCCGGCTTTACTGCCTTGACCGGAGAGACCGGCACCGGCAAATCCATCATCATCGACGCCATCGCGCTGGTGCTGGGCGGGCGGGCAACGGTTGATGTCATCCGCACCGGCTGCGACGAAGCCTCTGTTGAAGCCGTGTTCGCGCTCGAACCGGCCACGCGTTCTGCGCTGGCGGCTACCCTCGCTGATTTAGGCGAGGCGGATACCGGGGAGCTAATCCTGCGGCGCGAGGTATCGCACCGTAGGCGCACAAGCTGCCGGCTCAACGGGCATACCGTCACCCAATCGGCTTTAGCGGAAGTAGGTCGGCATCTGGTCGATATCCATGGGCAGGGCGAGCAGCTCTCGCTCCTGCAAGTGCGCCGTCAATTGGAGCTCATCGACCGCTTCGGCGGGCTGCAGTCCGCGCGCGCCGCACTGGCTGCGCTGGTGAATGAGCTGCGCGCGGTGCGTCAGGAGTTGAACACCCTCAACCGCTCGGAACGCGAGCTGGCCCAGCGCCAGGATTTACTGGCGTACCAGGTTGAAGAGATATCGTCAGCACACCTGAAACCGGATGAAGACGAAGCGCTGCGTCAGGAACACACTTTGCTGGCCAATGCCGCCAAACGCCAGGAGATTGCAGCCGATGCCTATGCTTTACTGAGCGGAGTTAAACAGGCGGGCATCACCGACCAGCTTGCGCAGCTTGTGCAGGAACTGAGCGCGCTGAGCAAGCTGGATGCCTCGCTGAACGCCGAGGCGCAGTTGGCCGAGAATACAGGTTATCAACTGGAGGACCTGGCGCGCACCCTGCGCACCTACCGCGACGGCATAGAGAACGACCCGCAGCGCCTGCAGGCCGTCGAGGAGCGCCTGGAGCTCATCCGCACATTGAAACGCAAATACGGTGATACCATCGCTGATATCCTGGCCTTTGGCGAGCGCGCTGCCCAGGAGCTCGCTAACCTGGAGCACTCCGAGGAGCGCCAGAGCGCCCTACACGAAAAGGAAATAACGCTGCTTGGGCAGATGGCGGAGGCGGGGCGCTCGCTGAGCGAGGCGCGTCGACTGGCTGCGGCGCGGCTCTGCGAGCTGGTGGAACGCGAGCTGAGCGAGCTGGGGATGGAACGCGCACGATTTTTAGTGGCGCAAACATGGCGCGAGGACGCCGAGGGAGTGCCCATCGACGGCAAACGCTACGCCTGCGGCCCGAACGGCCTGGATGAGCTCGAGTTTCTCATCGCCCCCAACCCGGGCGAGGACCCCAAGCCGCTGGCTTCGAGCGCCTCCGGCGGTGAGGCCTCCCGCCTGATGCTGGCGCTCAAAAACGCGCTCAGCACGGTCGATCCCGTGCCCACATTGATTTTCGATGAAATCGATGCGGGCATCGGCGGGCGCACCGGCGCGGTAGTGGGACAAAAGTTGCAGCGCCTGGCAGAGACGCACCAGGTTTTCTGCGTGACCCACCTGCCCCAGATTGCCGCTTGCGCGGCTAACCAGATACGCGTCTCCAAGCAGGTCAGCGGCAAACGCACGCTATCCACATTAAAGCTGCTCACTCCTCAGGAACGTATCGAGGAATTGGCGGTGATGATCGGCGGGCACGCCACCGAAGCGGCCCGCGAGAGCGCCGCTGAGCTGCTGCGGTTGAATGCGCCCGCGCTTGCCAATCCGCAAACTACAGGAGCATCCAAATGAACGAACAACGTCTCTTGCAAACATTCCTGGAGCTAGTGCGCATCTCGAGCCCTTCAGGGCAGGAAGCGCCGGTGGCTGCCTATATCGGTGCGCGTCTGGCCAAGCTGGGCATCGCCAGCGAACTCGACCCAGCAGGTAATGTGATTGCGCGCATCGACGGCAGCGGCCAAGCGCTGATATTCACCGCGCATATGGATACCGTGGTGCCATGCGATGCGGTGAATCCCGTCGTCGTGGAAGACATCATAGCCAGCGACGGCACCAGCATCCTGGGCGGCGATGACAAATCCGGCGTAGCGGCCATCCTTGAAGCGGTGGAATGTCTCGTCGAGGACAAGCTGTCCCATCGGCCGCTCGAACTGGTGTTTACCGTCAAGGAGGAGGTGGGCTTGCTGGGCGCCAAGGCGCTCGATACCTCACGGCTGCGCGCCAGGATGGCGGTGGGGCTGGATGCGGGCGGCGAGCAGGGCACCGTTGTCGTCCAGGCGCCCTCGCAGGACTCGCTGCAAGCGGTAGTGCACGGCAAGGCAGCGCACGCCGGCGCCAGCCCCGAAAAGGGCATCAACGCGATCCGTGTCGCGGCCGAGGCAATCGCTGCGATGCCACTCGGGCGCATCGACCAGGAGACGACGGCCAACATCGGCATCATCCACGGCGGCAGCGCCACCAATATTGTGCCGGATACGGTCGCCATTCGCGGCGAGGCGCGCTCGCGCGATAACGGCAAGCTCGAAGCCCAATCAGCGAGGATGAGAGCCGCATTTGAGCAGGCTGCTGCAGCCAGCGGCGCGAGCGTTGACCTGAATATCCAGCGCGAATACAGCGCATATTGCCTGGATGAGAGCGCGCCCATTGTGCAGCTCGTAAGCCGCGCTATGCGGTCGTTGGGGATCGAACCCAAGCTCATGCCCACCGGCGGCGGGTCAGATGCCAATATCCTGAACGCCGAAGGCATCGCCGCCGTGCAGGTCAGCACAGGCATGCAGAATGTGCATACCGTGCAGGAAAAAATCGCGCTAGCTGACATCGCTGCTGCCGCGCGGGTGTTGCTGGCCTGCGCTACGCTATAAATCAAGAGAGGCCTGCAGTGGCAGACCTCCCTGGTGTTGTACCTTTATTGCGCTTCTACCAGTGGTTCGGATGCCTCGCGGTACGTCACTGTCCATACGGAGGAATAGAACACGCGATAGACGCCATCGACTAGAGCGCTAACGAGAGCGAATAAGGCGATAACGCTAAACACCAGCGCCATAGCGGGCTGCGCAGAAGATAAATTATTGATGAAACCTCCCAATGGCACTGACAACGCAAGACGTCCGAATAAGGTGAGCGGCAACAATACCAGCTTGAGGGCCAGTTCGATACT
This sequence comes from Chloroflexota bacterium, assembly GCA_021372475.1. Taxonomy (GTDB): domain Bacteria; phylum Chloroflexota; class Anaerolineae; order UBA1429; family UBA1429; genus JAJFUJ01. The sequence goes on from JAJFUJ010000127.1 coordinate 17,720, forward strand.
GAATACGAGCAGCCACATCAGCCCAAGCTGACCTAGCTTGCGTCTGAACAACGTCCAGCCGCTGCGAAAGGCGCGCCAGGCGCCGCGGTTTTCAAGGACAACTTCGCGTTGAGCAATCTCGCGAACAATGGTCAGCACAGCTTGCGCGACAGCAACAACCAACAGTAGCACGATGATAACGACCATCGCTGTAAACGCACTCCACAAGCCGCTCCGCGGCGCAATGCCAGATCGCATTTGCAGCAGCGTGCCACTCGGCAGAATCCCTGTCAGTATAAGAGGTATCAGCAGCAGTACAACGAACGCCAGCAGCGCCAATGCTGCCACAAACATCAGGCCATCCAGCGCCATCAAGCGCGGTAAATCGCGCCAACCTGTCCTGAAGCCCACCTTCATCGCAGTACGGTCGCGCTGCTCGACATCGTTCACCATACCAATCAGAGCACCCTGGCTGAGCAGGCGAACGATCCAGCAAAGCAGCAGCGCAAGCAGGCTGAGGGCCAGGAAAGTCGTTGGCGGTCTCTGGCCGTTCAGAACGCTAACTGGCGTTGTGCTGATAATCTGCAGGGTCCAGGCTGTGGGTTGGAGACCTGATGGCAGTGGCGTAGGTTGGTTCAGACGTAGCCAATCCGGCAGTTGCAGCCAATCCAACCCGATATACCAGCCGCCCAGATTGCGCGAACTCAGATTCAAGGTAAACAGTGAAATGATAAAACCGAAAAACCAAAGGGCTCGGTTGCGCCAGGTTACATGCCAGGCACGCTGGAGTATTTTACCGTATTGCATGCGCCCTCACCCCGCGAATATCCTGTTCCTGGGCAACACGCTGTACATTCCATATCAGCAGCAGCCCAACTACAAGCGCTAATAACACAGACAATACAAGCAGCACCAAACCAAGCCCCAGCTCATTACCGCTTATTCGGCTGGTCGTCAGGCCATCAAGCCAGGCTTGCAGCGCCGCCGAATCAGCAATCCCAAGCTGCGCAAGCCAAGCAGCGAACCACGACCCGGGCAAGGCGCTCTGCAGATTTGCAACGAGCTGGCTGCCGAAATCAGGCAAAAGCCCCAGGTTAATTAGGCTATAGCCCACCAACACGGCCGTCACCAGGGTATCGAGCAATCCCCCCAGTGCAGCCAGTATAAAGGAAGGAATCAGCTCCAACCAGGGACGCTTTGCGCTCCTGGGGTGCTGCTGCACGGGCTCATCCAAGCGGGCGGCCAGGCGCACCCAAAACGCACCATCACTGCTGCACTCGGTGGGTTCAAGCATAGCCTGGTGTATATGGCGGCAAAACGAAGCGAGTTTGGCGCTGCGCTCAGCGCAATCCGGGCAGCTCTCGATATGGGCACGTATGGCGGTCGCACGAACCGGCGCGAGTTCGTCATCCTGAAGCAGATAGAGCTCATTCTCTGAAACATGCTCAATATGCGTTTTCATTCCTCTGCCCCTTCGCCACTGAGTATCTTCTTCAGGCTTGCTCGGGCGTAATTTAGCCGCGACATAACTGTTCCGATCGGTATCTGGAGGATCTCGGATATTTCTTTATAGGATAGCTGCTCGAATTCGCGCAAGGTAAGAGCGACGCGGGCACTTTCGGGCAGGCTGGCGATAGCCGTGCGCACACGCTGTTGATTATCGCGTCTGAGAGCGGCATCTTCCGGGCGCGTGAGCGGCGATGCGTACTCCACATCAAGGCCGACTTCTTCCTTACGGTGGCGCAGCACGTCAATGGCCGTATTGACGGTGATACGGTATACCCAACTGGCGAAGGAGGTATCATGTTGAAAGGTATCCAACGCATGCCAGACTTTGATAAACACATCCTGCGCGACATCCTCGGCCTCGTCCTGCGAGCCAAGCACACCGAATGCTGTACGTACCACCCGCATGCGATGAATGCGCACCAGTTCCGCAAAAGCGCCCGTGTTGCCACGCGCCGCGGCTGCGATTAACTCCGCCTCTTCAGGTGCGTCTTCAGGCATTCAGCCTCACCAATGAAACGTCCACCTCTGGTGCTTTATTCGGGTACCTATGTCCCTCATATCATATCACTACGGCTTTTTCTACGCCATTCCAGGGAGGAGTATAATTCACGAGCAATTTACTACAAGGGCTGAATACATGACATTCGAAAATACTGGTACAACGTTCCGCTGGGATGAAACACCACCAGCTTTTCAGGTGCAACTAGATGTCTCACGCAACACGCACTATTACTGGACGCTCTCCAGGAGCAAACGGGTAGCCGAAGTGGTATTGCTTCTGCAGCGTCCTAACGGCCGCTTCCTGGTTCATACCAAAGGATTTTACCCGGCTGGCACCTGGCGCTTGATGACGGGCGGGGTGCATCCCGGCGAAGACCCGGCTGATGCGGCATTGCGCGAAGCCGACGAGGAGACCGGCCTGGTTGTGCGCCTTGAGCGCCCCCTGGCGCGTATTGACTATGAGTTTCTCAATGAAGCCGGCACGCTGACCTTTACTTCATACCTTTACCTGCTGCGCGAGTTGGGCGGCGCCCTGGGCGCACTGGATGACAGCGAGGCGATAACTGGCTACCGCGAAGTAAGCCTGGACGAATTCGAGCCGCTCGCTGAACAGCTCGAGGCGCTGCAGGGCGATGACTGGGCGGACTGGGGACGCTTCCGCGCCGCAGCCCACCGTATCGCCCACCAACTGCTGGCAAAGGAGCAGGATGAGACAGGTTGAGCCGCGCCCCTGGCCGGGAGAAGCCTATGAGGTAATCGTGGTGGGCGGTGGGCATGCCGGCTGTGAGGCCGCCCTGGCGGCCGCCCGGATGGGCCGGCGGACGCTGCTCATCAGCCTGAACCTGGACCTGGTGGCCCAAATGCCGTGCAATCCGAGCATCGGCGGCCCAGCTAAAGGGCACTTGGTGCGCGAGCTGGACGCCCTTGGCGGCGAGATGGGGCGCAATACCGATCGCACTTCGATCCAGATTCGCATGCTGAATACCAGCAAAGGGCCGGCGGTACAGGCGCCGCGCGCTCAGGCAGACAAGCGTCTATATACCCTGGCGATGAAACATACGCTGGAGAGCACGCCTAATTTGGCCTGCCGCCAGGGTATGGTAGAAGATCTGCTGACCGAAGGCGACCGCATCCGCGGGGTGTGCCTGGCCGACGGCATCGAATTCCGAGCTAAGGCAGTTGTCATTACCACAGGCACCTTTCTGAACGGTCGGGTGCGCAGCGGGGAATACGGCACTCCCGCCGGACGAGCCAGCGAGTTCCCCTCCTGCGGCTTGGCCGCCGCGCTGCGACGGCTGGGCTTTCACCTAGTGCGCCTGCAGACCAATACGCCGCCGCGCCTGGATGCGCGCACCATCGATTATGCGCTCACCGAACCGCAGTATGGCAGCGAGGTGCCGCTATATTTTTCCTTCAGCGGCGCGCCGCGAGAGCCATTGCGTTTACCGATAAACCCGGTCTACCCCATCGCCTGGCAGAGCAGTTGGCGCGAACAGCTCCCTTGCTATCTGGTGCACACCAACAGCACCACGCATCAGGTTGTGCGCGACAATCTGCACCGCTCGCCCATCGCGCCGGGCGGCAGCGACGTCGCAGGCCCACGCTACTGTCCGTCACTCGAAGACAAGATTGTGCGTTTCGCGCACAAAGAGTCGCATCAATTCTTCCTGGAGCCTGAAGGCTATAGCACCGGCGAGGTGTATGTGCAGGGCTGCTTCACGGGCCTACCGGCCGAAGTGCAGCTCGAGTTGCTGCATACCATCCCGGCGCTGGTTAACGCCGAGATAATCCGCCCCGGGTATGCTATCGAATACGATTACGTTCCTTCTTACCAGCTCAAGCCTTCGCTGGAGACGCGCCTGGTACACGGTTTATACCACGCCGGCCAAATCAACGGCACATCGGGATATGAAGAGGCCGCCGCGCAAGGCTGGCTGGCAGGCGTCAACGCAGCCCTGGGGGCGCGCGAGCAGGAGCCGGTGGTCATCGGGCGCGAACACGCATACCTGGGCGTGATGATCGACGACCTGATTACCCGCGAGATCACCGAACCTTACCGCCTGCTGACCTCGCGCGCTGAGTACCGCCTGCTGCTCAGGCAGGATAACGCCGACTTGCGTCTTGCGCCGTTGGCGCATCAACTCGGCCTGCTCTCAGAGGAGCGCAACGTCCAGCTCGAACATAAACGCCAGGCCATTGCCGCAGAAAAAGAGCGCCTGGAGCATACACTCATACCACCCACGACAGCCAACCGCGAGCTCGCACTCGCGCAAGGTATAAACCTGGGGAATGAGGCCGTCAGCGCAGCGCAACTGCTGCGTCGCCCGGGCGGCAGTTACCGCCTGATTAGCCTAGTGGCAGCTCCGCCGCAACCCGTGGATGACCAGGTAGCGGAGCAGGTGGAAATCGACCTGGCTTATGGTGGCTACATCCAACGTCAGCAAGCGCAGGTGGCACATGCCAGGCGGTTGGAGAATTGGCGCATACCCAAAGAACTGGATTATACCAGCGTGCAGGGATTGAGCGCTGAGGCCCGCGAACGCTTGACCCAACGCCGACCAGCCAGCGTGGGGCAGGCTGGCAGAGTGCCCGGCGTAACGCCGGCGGATATTGCGGTGCTGCTCGTGCACCTCGAACGCAAACAACGCTTGTCCAAGCAGTGAAATAAAAAAACCCCTGGCTTGCGCCAGGGGTCGGTTCTATTTGGTTTTTTACAATGTGACTACGTCGGATGCTTGAGGGCCTTTCGAAGAGTCCTCCACAGTGAACTCTACGACTTGCCCTTCGTTTAGATTCTTGAAACCCTCCCCGCGAATCGCTGAATAATGTACAAAAACATCTTTTGCAGCTTCGTCACCGTCGGGTGTGATGAAACCATACCCCTTGACACGGCTAAACCACTTGACTTTGCCAGTGGTTCTTTCGGACACGGACATTTAGCGTACCTCCTTAATTCTACTCAACGCTATTCAGCTTATCACTGCGCCTTTGCATGATGCTGGCAATGTCTAAGCTTAATAGGCTATTATAGCGTGCTGAATACTCTGTGTCAAGCATTTTGACATATTTTATCATCTATTTCACAGAATGAGTGCCTCAGCCTATTATGTTTTTATATACATTACAGCTAAAATAGCTCTGGCCGCTACCAAAAATCGAGGTGCTGTGTGTTTTACGACCAGGTAACCATATCAGTCCAGGGAGGCGACGGCGGCAACGGCGTTGTCGCCTTCCGCCGTGAAAAGTTTGTGCCGTTTGGCGGGCCGAGCGGCGGCAATGGCGGAGGGGGGGGCAGCGTTTACCTGCGCGCCAACGGCCGCATCAACACCCTGATTGCGTTCAGCCGTGTCCGGCGCTATCACGCAAAGGACGGCGTACCAGGTTCGGGCAAGAGCCAGCAGGGCAAAACCGGCGATGACCTTTATATTGACGTGCCTCTGGGCACGCTGGTATATGACCGTGCGACGCATGACGTCCTTGGCGACCTGGTAAACGAAGGCCAAACCCTGCTGGCAGCCCGCGGCGGGCGTGGCGGCCGCGGTAATGAGGTATTCAAGTCATCGGCGCAGCATACACCGCGTTTTGCTGAACGGGGTGAGCCGGGGCAGGCGCGCGAGCTCATCCTGGAGCTCAAACTGATCGCCGATGTAGGGCTGCTTGGCAAGCCGAACGCCGGCAAGAGCACCCTGCTGGCCGCCGTCTCTGCGGCACACCCCAAAATCGCCGATTATCCATTTACCACCCTGGAGCCGATGCTGGGGATGATCGAGCGCGGCGAGCATTCTTTCGTGATGGCCGACATCCCGGGATTGATCGAAGGCGCGCACGCCGGCGCTGGCCTGGGACTGCAATTCCTGCGTCATGTGGAACGCACCAGGCTGCTAATCCACCTGGTGGATGGCTCCAGCCCAGACCCGCTTGGGGATTACCGAGCCATCAACGCAGAGCTGGCGCTCTACAGCGAACAGTTGGCAGCTAAGCCGCAAATTGTTGCGGTGACCAAACTGGATATCACCGAGGCGCGAGAAGCATACGCCGGAATTGCTGCAGCGCTGGAGGGGGGAGCCAGCGCAGTGTTTGGCATCTCGGCCGTCACCGGCGAAGGGGTCGACGCGCTGCTCACGGCGATCATTGCCCGGCTGGCTGAGCTGCCGCGCGAGCCGACACCTACTGTGGAGACCGTGCTGCGTCCCAAAGCCGGCGAAAGCAAGACTTATACGATCACTCTGGAAGCGTCCGGCAGGTACCGTGTCAGCGGAGAGGAAATCGAGCGCCTGGCAGTGATGTCCGACTGGAACAGCCTTGAATCGATGGAACGTTTTGAGCGCATCCTGCAGGCGCGCGGTATCAGTGCAGCGTTGATTAAGGCCGGTGTCGAATTCGGCGATACGGTGCTCATCGGCCCTCTCGAGCTGGAGTGGCGTTGATGCCGGATTGCCCCCGCCGCATAGGCGTCTTTGGCGGAACATTCGACCCGATTCATAGCGGGCATCTGTGCGTTGCCGAAGAAGCGCGCGACAGCCTGGGATTGGCGCAGGTGCTCTTTATACCGGCGCGCGTCTCTCCTTTCAAGCTAGTGCAGGTGTCTGCCACGGCAGAGGATCGCTTGGCCATGGTGCAACTGGCCGTGGCGGATAATCCCGCGTTCCGGGCGCTCCGTTTGGAAATCGACCGTCCCGGCCCTTCCTTTACCGTTGATACGCTGCGCGCTCTGCGCGTTGAGCTGGGGGAGGACTGCGAGCTGGTGCTCATCCTCGGCGGCGATGCGCTGGCCTCGCTGGCATCCTGGCGGGAGGCCCGCATTCTGCCTAGCCTGGCGCGCATCGCCGTTTATCCGCGGCCGGGCGCAGCGCCCGATCTTGCACGGCTGGAGCAGGATCTGCCCGGTCTGCGCGCGGCAGTCGTAGAGCTCGATGCCGTGCAGATGGATATCTCCGCCAGTGAGATCCGCCAACGGGTGCAGGACGGCCGCAGCATCCGCTACCTGGTGCCTGCGCCGGTCGAAACCTTCATCCGCGAGCACCACCTATACCTGACTGAAAGGGACGGAGCTCGGCAGCTCCGACGTTGCTCATGCTTATGAGTATGTCAACGGGCTCTTTGTTTCCGCTTACGCTGGAAGGCATGTTCCGCCAGTGCGCCCGCGCCGGATTTGACGGGCTGGAGCTGGTGGCTGATGGCGACAACCCAGCGCGGATGGCCGAACGTGCTAATCGCTTCACACGCGTTTATCACCTGCCGGTGCGCACGGTTCATCAAAACCTGCTCTTTAAACGCACCAAGAATATCTGGTGCGCCTGGATGCTGGAAGCGGCCGATCTGGCCTTGCGCGTTGAAGCGCGCCATGTGGTCATCCACAATCCTAGCGCTTTCCGCTGGGAAAGCCCGGCTGCGCAGCGCTGGCTGAGGACGCTTGATATGATGCAGCGCCGGTTGCAAAGGAGCGGTGTGCGCATTGCCTTGGAGAACAGCAATCCCCACAATCCAGACGATAGGTACCGGCTGCTGGCGCAGCTCCCCGACTTGAGCGCCTTTGCCCGCGAGCACGACCTGGATCTGACCTATGATACCTGTCATGCCGCAGCAGCAGGCGTGGATATTCTCGAAGGCTGGCGCACGGTGAGCAGCCAGGTCGTCAATATCCACCTGTCGGACTATATTCCCAGGCCGGTGCCCAATGGTTCAGCGCTTCTGCGCAGCTTGTACAGCGACCATCAACTGCCGGGTCGGGGCATCCTGCCGCTGGATGTCTTTCGCCGGCAACTCCTGGCAGAGAATTACCGAGGTGCTGTTACGTTCGAATTAAGCCCTCTTGCCCTTCCCACGCTCAGCACGCCCCGTTTGCAGCACAAATTAAGCAGCCTCGCAGAATTTGGGAAAAGTTAAAAATATCCCAATTTTCCCCCTAGTTATCCCTTGCATTAATCCTCAAGCTGTGATATAGTGGGAGAAAGTGGCATAAAGTAGCAGTGAGTGTCACCACACCTCGCATACTGGCGAACGTCTGGCCAACAGGAGAGCGTGGGTGCGATGTTAGTAGGCAAATACCCGCATACACTGGACGCCAAAGGGCGCCTAACTATCCCTGTGCAGTTCCGTGGGGAACTGTCGGACGGCTTGTATATCACCATCGGCTTTAAAAACTGTCTGCTGGTCTATCCCCGAGCTGATTTTGAAGAGCTGGCGCGCAGGCTCAAAGCCTTGCCCAGCACGAACAAAGCGGTGAGCGACTATAAACAGCTCGTGCTGGGGAATGCTTTCTTTATCGAACTAGACTCGATGGGGCGTGTGCTGGTGCCAGCCGTCCTGCGCGATGCAATTCACCTCGAACAAGAGGCATGCATCGTTGGGCAGGCAACGGTCATCGAAATCTGGCGCCCCGATGACCTGTTGGCCATTAACGAGGACATTCGTTCCAGAGGCGATTCGATTCAGGACGAATTGGCGAATCTGGGCGTTTAGTAATGGAAGATCGAGCAACTCCTGCCGAACATATACCAGTTTTATTCGCCGAGGTAATGGAGTGGCTGCGGCCCGTTCCCGGCGGGCGCTATATCGACGCAACGCTCGGCCTGGCCGGCCACGCAACGGGCATTCTGGAGCGGTCGGCCCCTGATGGACGGCTGCTCGGGATTGACCGCGACCCGCAGGCGTTGTCCGTAGCGCAGGCCAGGTTGGCTCCCTTTGGGGAGCGGGCGGTAACGCGCTGCGCTTCGTTCGCTGATTTACGTTCTATCGCGGAAGAGGCGGGCTTTGGCCAGGTGGACGGCATCCTGCTCGATTTGGGCGTATCGTCATTGCAGTTGGATGAAGCAGAACGAGGATTTTCGTTTCGGGCCAGCGGTCCGTTGGATATGCGCATGGGGCCTAGCGCCGAATTCGATGCAGCGCAGGTCGTCAATACATGGTCGGAACAAGAGCTGGCGCGGATTCTCTATGAATACGGTGAAGAACGGCGCGCCCGGCGGGTCGCACGAGCGATCTGCAGCGCAAGGCCGTTTTACGATACCTTGAGCCTGGCTGCGGTAGTTGCCCGGGCTGCCGGACCTTCCGGCAAAATCCATCCCGCAACCCGCACGTTTCAGGCATTGAGGATCGTTGTCAACGATGAACTGGGCGCTCTGCAGCGCGCCTTACCACAGGCGGTCACCTGTCTCGCGCCATATGGAAGGCTGGTAGTCATTGCATTTCACTCGCTCGAAGATCGTATCGTCAAACAGTTTTTGCAACGGGAAGTGCACAACTGCATCTGCCCACCAGAGATGCCGGTGTGCACGTGCGGGCACCGCGCCACGCTGCAGCTCGGTACACGCAAGCCGGTAACGGCAAGCGAGGCTGAGGTGGCGCGCAATCCGCGCAGCCGTAGCGCACGGCTGCGGTCGGCGGCAAGGTTAGGGGGCTCAGTATGACCATCGACCGCAGCCAGGTGCCGGAAATGCCGAATGTGCAGCCGCAGCTTGTCAAGCTGGCGGAGAGGATCGAGTATCGCCGCCTGTTGATGACTGCGCTGGCATTGGTGGCGGCAGCCCTGGCCGGGTGGCTTTACTTGCGCCAGGCCAGCATTGTAGCGGCCTACTGGCACGAGATTGGCGAACTCGAAGCATACAAGACCGAGTTGCGCCAGAATATCTCGAGCCTGCAGACGCAGGCAGCCAGGGAAGTCTCCTTGATCGAGCTGCAAACCGCTTCCCAGGCGCTGGGCTTTCGCCGTCCGGTAACGGGTGAAACTCACGAGAGCATAGAAGTAAGCATTGCCGCTCCGGCAAAGGTGGCTATCGGGAGCTTGGCGAGCGAATCAAGCGCGCCGACTACTGAGCGCAATCCGCTGCGCCGTTTGTGGCAGCGCTTCCAAGCCTGGCTGCACGCCGAACCGGGCACATAAGCAGCGCTTATGCATTCTGAAACGTTCGAAGGTAATCAACAGCGGCGCATCGTTTGGCTGCTGATGATCCTCGGGGTGGTGGGCATGTATATTTTTGCCCACCTGGTATTCTGGCAGCTTTTTGCACGCAGCGAGAGTATGCCAGTTTTTACGTCGAACGGCACTACGCTGCCGGCGACGCGCGGCACGATATACGATGCGACCGGGCATCCGCTGGCGCTCGCAGATGTGCATTACGAGGTGGATGTAACACCACGGCTGCTTTCGAGCGGGCAGATCGACCGCTTGGTGCCGGAACTGGCCAGGATTTTTGATACCAGTGAAGAGGAACTGTACCAGGTGATAACCAACACGAACACGACCAACTTTTATGTGCTGGGGCGCGAGCTGCCGTCTCAGGTAAAACAAGAGTTGGACACTCTCGGTGAGGAATTGATGAGCGATCCTGATCCGACGGAGCGTTTCACGCTGGACGCCTTTGTGGTGCAGGCTGAGCCGATCAGGTCCTACCCCGAGGGCAACCTGGCAGCCTCTGTGCTTGGGATTATCAACAAGGAAGGTATCAAGACGGGCCTGGAATTACGCTACGATGAGCAGATTGGCGGTCAAGATGGGCAGCGCAGCTCGCTCTCAGGACAGCTCCTAAGCGAAGAAGGCGGCTATCAGCCGGTGCAGGATGGCGCCGACCTGGTGCTCTCTATTGACCGCAACCTGCAGGCCGAGGCTGAACGCCTATTGACTCAGGTTGTCAGCGACAGCAAGGCCGTGCGCGGCACGATAATCATCCTGGATGCGGAGACCGGCGCGGTAAAGACGCTGGCCAACGCGCCATCCTTTGATCCGGGTGATTGGAACAGTTGGAGTAAACTCGAACCGTGGGTCTTTAATAATATGGCCGTCAATTCGACTTATGAACCGCGCGCAACGTTTATGCCGCTTACCATCGCGGCCGCCCTGGAAGCCAATGTGATAACCACAGGAACGACATACGATGACCACGGCGCGCTGCTGGTGGGCGGACAGCGCTTTGTCAACTGGGATGTGGCTAAGCGCCCGGCCATCGCCTCTTCGACGCTGACGGATACGCTGGCTACATCGCGCATCTATGGCACGGTATATATTGGTTCACTAATGGGGCCAGCACGATTTTACGAGATGATTCGACGCATGGGCTTTGGTGAGCCGACGGGCATCGATCTGCCAGCCGAGCAATCCGGCGAGATGCCGCTGCCGGGAGCGTCGGACTGGTCGCTGGCCTACCTGGGTATGAACAGCATCGGCCGTTCGCTGACCGCGACGCCCATGCAGCTCGCGGCGGCCTGGGGTGTGCTGGCCAATGGCGGGCTGTTGATGCGTCCGTATGTGGTGGCGGAACAACGCGGCGACCAAGTCGTCACCACTGAGCCTTACCGCGTGCGCCGCGTCATCAGCGCAGAAAACGCCGCCGCCGTGACGTCTATGCTCGTCGAGGCGGTGAACAGCTCTGCCATGGGGCCTATCGTGCCTGGCTACCAGTTCGCCGGCATCTCGAGCCTGACGGGCACGCCTGGCGCAGATAACCTGCCGCGTGGAACGTTGACTTCGTCCTATATCGGTTACGGACCGCTGCCCGACAAGCGTTATGTCATATTGGTGATGATAGACCAACCTCAACCGGTATACTTTGGCACCGATGTCGCCCAGCCGGTCTTCCGACAGATGGCAACTTATATGGTGAATTATTTAGGAATTGCTCCCAGTGCTGATGCTTTCGAGGCGAATTAAGATGGGTGCTCTCCTGAATTTGACGGAAATCCTGGGCGCACTGGCCCCGCACCTGCACCTGGCCGGCGCTGATGAGGTGCTCGTGCGCGGCGTGAGTATCGACTCGCGCCAGGTGAACAAGGATTACCTGTTTGTGGCCTTGCGCGGTGAGCGGCGCGACGGCCACGAGTTTGTCGCGCAAGCCTTCCAGAGTGGCGCCTGCCTGGCACTGACGGAACATCCGCTGGAGGGACTGCCTGCGCTCGATACGTGTGCCGCCCAAGCGCCCGAACGGTTCGACCTGCCGTGCACGCTGGTAGTGCCGGATACATTAGCCGCGCTGCAGCAAGTCGCAGCAGCGCACCGCAGCCAGTTCAAGGCCATCGAGGTAGTGGGCGTAACGGGTTCGATGGGTAAGACCACCGCCAAGGAAGCGATCGCCGCAGTGTTGGCGCAAGGCGGGAGCACGCTCAGGAACGCAGGCAACCAGAATAACGAGATCGGGTTACCCTTGACCCTGCTGACTATGGAAGCAAGCCACCGCTACGCCGTGCTCGAAATGGGAATGTATGCACTGGACGAGATAGCCCTGCTCTGCCGGCTGGCGCAGCCGCGGGTGGGCGTGGTGTTGAATGTGGCCCCGATTCACCTGGAACGCCTGGGGAGCATCGAACGCATCGCTCAGGCCAAGGCAGAGCTGGTGCAGGCGCTGCCGGAGGACGGCCTAGCGATCCTCAATGGCGATGACCCGCTGGTCGCGCAGATGGCCGGCCTCACCCGCGCACGGACACTCACCTATGGGCTGCAACCGGGCAATATGTTGTGGGCGAGCGAGGTAATCACGCACGGGCTGGAGGGGATCTCCCTGCAAGTGCATGCCGATCCGCGAGTTTTCCCAGATGTGGAACCCGAGTACATGCTCAAACTACAGCTTCTGGGCAAGCATGCCGCCTATACCGCCCTGGCCGCGGCTGCGGTGGGGCTTGCCGAAGGTTTGCCATGGACAGCCATTCAGCGCGGGCTTGAAACGTTGGGCTACGGCTTGCGTCTGGTGCCCGAGCCGGGCATCGGCGGCGTCCTGATACTGAATGACAGCTACAACGCCAACCCGAGCTCCACGGCAGCCGCGCTGGATGTACTCGCATCGCTGCCTGGCCGGCATATCGCCGTGTTGGGCGATATGCTGGAGCTTGGCTCCGCAGAGCAGAGCGGCCACCGCGCAGTGGGCGCGCACGCCGCGGCTACGGCCGATATGCTGATTACGCTGGGCATACGTGCTCGTGAGATTGCCGCCGGCGCGCGGGAAGCCGGCATGACGGGAGCGCTGGTGCATGAATTTATGGCGACGGATGAAATTGTGGCCTATCTCAAACCGCTGCTGCAGCCGGAGGATGTCGTGCTGGTCAAAGGTTCGCGCGTGATGGCGATGGAAAAGATCGTGCAAGCGCTACAGGAGCCACCGCAATGACACTTGCCCTGCTTTTTGGCGCGATTACCTTCCTGGCGCTGCTGCCATTGGGGCGCCCGTTGATCCATTGGCTCACCCAGCGCGGCATCGGCAAGCATATCCGCGTGGATGGCCCCGCTCAGCATCAGGTCAAGTCGGGCACGCCGACGATGGGCGGCATCTATTTTGTCGGCGGCGCGGTCATCGGCAGCCTGGCAGCCGCAGCGCTAGGTCACGAGGAAACGCTGCTGCCGGTCATCGCTGTAGCCGCCTTTGCAGCGCTCGGCGCGATTGACGATTGGAAAGGCTTGCGCGATGCCAGCGGCGTGGGCTGGCTGGCAAGGTACAAGTTCCCAGTGCAGTGGGGCACGGCGCTGATTGTCGCGCTGCTCTTGTACTGGCTCACCCCCGAGCACCTGCTGGTGATACCGGGCACAGGCAAGAGCATCGAATTGGGATGGTGGGCGGTGGTGATAGCCACGCCGCTTTTGGTTTTTATCAGCAATGCAGTCAATATCTCGGATGGCCAGGACGGCCTGGCGGGCGGGATGAGCGCGCTGGCCTATGCCGCCTTTGGGTTAGTGGCGCTGATGCGCGGCAATGCAGGATTGACGATTTTCAGCTTTGTCATGGTGGGCAGCCTGTGTGCGTTCTTGTGGTACAACGCGCATCCGGCCAGCGTTTTTATGGGCGACATCGGTTCCGAGGCGCTGGGAGCTGGTCTGGTAGCGCTGGCGATGCTTACGGGACAATGGATTGTGCTGCTTGTCATCGCGCTGGTGTTTATCGTCGAGGCGCTCTCGGTCATGCTGCAGGTAAGTTATTTCAAATACACCAAACGGCGCTACGGTGAAGGGCGGCGCATACTCAAGATGTCGCCGCTGCACCATCATTTCGAGCTGCTGGGCATCCCGGAAGAGCGCATTACGGTGCGTTTTTGGCTGGCTGCGGCCGTCTGCTGCGCGCTTGGCGTGGCGCTGGCGGCCTGGGGAGCATAATGTTGACGGCAGAAGAATTGAAAGGGCTGCGGGCAGTGATTATCGGGGCGGCGCGCGAAGGCAGCGCCCTGGCGCACTATCTGGCTGCCTGCGGAACACACGTGACGCTGTGCGACCGCAAGGATGACGCCGCGCTCGCGCAGCGCCTGAGCGGTCTGGCGGCCGAGGGCGTGCGCCTGGCGCTGGGCGCGGATCCCTCCGATGAGTTGCTCGCCCAGACGGATGTGCTGTTCATCAGCCCGGCGGTGCCGCGCAATGCCCCGCTAGTGGAAAAGGCGCGCGCCCTGGGGCTGCCGATTTCGAGCGAGCCACGCCTGTTCACCCAAGTATGCCCGGCGCCGGTCGTCGGCATCACCGGGTCGAGCGGCAAGACGACCTGCACCGCATTGGTCGGCGAGATGTGCCGTTTGAGCGGCATGAACGCGTGGGTGGGCGGCAACATCGGCATCCCATTGACCGAACGCCTGCTGGAACGCCCCTGGCCGGATGCGGCCGTGATGGAGCTCTCCAGCTTCCAGCTCGAGGTCTTCACGCCGACTTACCAGGGGGCAGCGGCCGAGCGTAAGCGCAGCGCGGCCTCGCGGGTTATCTCGCTGGCCGGATGGAGCCCGCATGTCGCAGTAGTGACCAATATTACGCCGAATCACTTGGATAGGCACGCCGATATGGCGGAATACGCCGCGGCTAAATACAGCATCATGGCTTTCCAGAGCGAGGATGATTGGCTCGTGCTGAACGCGGATGATGCCGCAACGACGCCCTGGGCTGACCAGGCGCGCGGCAAGCTGCTCCGCTTTAGCCTGACGGATGAACCGGCGCAAGGCGCGTACCTGCGCGGCAGTGAGCTGGTCGTCCGCTGGAACGGTGTTGAGCAGGTCATCTGCCGGCCGGATGAGGTGCGGCTGCGCGGCAGCCACAATCTGGCCAATATTTTAGCCGCAAGCTGCGCGGCGCTGGCCGCCGGAGCGGGAACAGAGGCCGTCAGCCAGGCAGCGCGCACATTCAGCGGTGTGCCGCACCGCATGGAGGTGGTGCGAAGGCGCAGCGGCGTCCTGTGGGTTAACGATTCCATCGCGACTTCACCCGAACGGGTTTGCGCGGCGCTGCGCTCTTTTAATGAACCGCTGGTGCTGCTGGCCGGCGGGCGCGACAAGCATCTGCCGTGGGAGGAATGGGCCCAGTTGGCCGGGCAGCACGCCCGTGTGGTGATTGCCTTCGGCGAGGCAGTGCCGATTATCGAACGCGCCCTATTGACGGCCAGCCAGGCAGCCGCTGTGGAACTGCAAAAGGTGGCCAACCTGGAGCAGGCCGTGGCATTGGCAGCCGAGGTCGCTCAGCCCGGCGAGGTGGTGCTGCTCAGCCCGGGCGGCACAAGCTTTGATGCATATGCGGATTTCGAGGAACGCGGTCAGCATTTCCGCGACCTGGTGGCCGCGCTGTGAGGTTGCTGCAATGACACTGTTGAATATGAAAGGCAGGCTCTCTCCCACCAGCATCCGTCTGCTGTTGGTGGTGTTTGCCTTGCTGGCGCTTGGGCTGGTGATGGTTTACAGCGCCTCCTACGGCTATGCATTTGGCGAATACAGCTCCACCAAAGACGATCTCACCTATTACTTTAAGCGCCAGTTTGTGGCGGCTGTCATTGGGGTCGTGTTGATGGCATTTCTGACCCTTTTCGACTACCACAACCTGCCGCGCTTTGCGACATGGATCTTGGGCGGGACATTGCTCATCATCTTGCCCACCGCGTTTTTCGGGCGCTGGTTGTTCGGCTCGTGGGGACAACTGGCTGAATTGGCCAGGCTGTTGGCGATTACCTACCTAGCCATCTGGCTGGCGCAAAAAGGGGATGAAATCCGCAGCCTGAAGCTCGGTTTCCTGCCGTATGGGTTGCTGGTAGGGTTCATCACCGGCCTGATAATACTGCAGCCCGATATTTCGACGGCTATATTGATGTTTGTGACGGCGATGGCAATGGTATTCGTAGCCGGCGCCGATATCCGCCAGATTGTCCCGACCATCTTTATCATCATCCCGCTGGTCATCGGCGTCGCACTGCTCTTAAAGCACGGCGATCGTATCTTCTTGTGGTTATCTACGGCGTTCAAGGGTGTGGCCGACCAGGATTCGCAGGTGGCGCAGTGCCTGATAGCGTTCAACCGGGGAGGATTTTTCGGGGTCGGCCTCGGGCAAAGCGAACTGAAATACGTTATTTACGCTGCCCATTCGGACGGCATCTTTGCTATCATCGGCGAGGAGCTGGGATTCCTCGGCGCAACAGTAGTTGTTATTCTGTATTCGCTGTGGACCTGGTGGGGGCTCAAGGTAGCCCGTGAGGCGCGCGACCCGCTGGGACGTATGCTGGCTACTGGGCTGACCCTCTGGGTAACGTTGGGCGCGGTGATGCACATCGCCGGGACGCTCAACGCTATCCCCTTCACCGGCTCGGTGCTGCCGTTTATATCCAGCGGCGGCTCGTCGCTGCTCACGACTTTGGCTTCGGTAGGAATCATCCTCAGCATCACGCGCGCTGAACCGGCATCGGCGCAGGAGAGCCTGCGATGAGAGTAATGGTAACAGGCGGCGGCACGGGCGGCCATGTGTACCCGGCTCTGGCGGTAGTGGATGAACTAAGCAGCAACGGCATCTGGCGCACGAGCCGCAACGAGATTGCCTGGGTGGGCGTAGCCGGCAACATCGAGCAGGAAATCATCCAACGCGCCGGCCTGCGCTTTTATGCTGTAAGCTCGGGCGCGCTGCGCGGCGCCAACCCGCTGCAGGCGCTCAGCAGCATCGCGCACCTCGTGCAGGGGCGCCGGCAAGCATTCGGGTTCATACGCGAGTTCAAACCCGAGGTAGTGTTAGCGACAGGCGGTTATGTTTCTGCGCCGCTGGTGCTGGCTGCCCACAAGTCGAGGGTGCCGGTACTAATCCTGCTGCCCGATATCGAGCCGGGCATGGCCGTGCGTTATCTCGCGCGCATGGCCCAAAAGGTTACGGTATCCTTCCCCGAGGTGGCACGCTATTTCCAGCCCGGGAAGGTGCTGGTGACGGGATATCCGGTGCGCCCGGTGCTCTTTAGCCTGACCAAGTATCAGGCGCGTGCGGAGCTGCAGCTTCATCCGGAGGGAACGGTGCTGTTGGTGCTGGGGGGCAGCCGCGGAGCGCGTTCAATCAATAACGCCGTCAGCGCCATGCTGCCTAAAATCCTGCCGTTAGCTGATATTGTGCATCTGTGCGGCCGCGAGGACTATCCGGCGCTGCAAGAACAGCGCAAGGCGTTACCGCACACGCAACAAGCGCGTTATCAGCTTTATCCTTATCTGCACGACCAGATGCCCGCCGCCCTGGCTGCGGCCGATCTGGTTGTGGCGCGCGCCGGCGCGGCTACGCTGGCCGAGTTCCCGGCCGTGGGGCTCCCGGCCATCCTGGTGCCCTACCCCTTCGCGGGCAGGCATCAGCAGATGAACGCTGACTTTATGGCGTCGCATGGTGCCGGCCTGGTGCTGGCGGACGACGCCCTGGCTGAGCATCTTGAACCGACGGTGTTGGATCTGCTGCAGGATGCATCTCGCCTGCGAGAGATGAGCCGGGCAGCCCGAGCCATGGCGATGCCCCATGCTGCCCATGCGGTTGCAGAAGCCTTGCAAAACCTGGCCAAAGGAGGCAAAGATGCCCGCTGATGCGGCTGTTGTACCTGTAAGCGAATACGTGTTGATCGCGGCTGCTCTAGCGATCTTTGGCATTATCGGCTTTCGCCGCGGGGTAAACCGGGAACTCGTTACCTTTGTCGCTGTGCTGCTTGCACTAGCCATTACCGGCCTATTCACCGATGCGCTGGTGCCTGTCGTCAACAAGCTGCACCGCATTATGCGCTTTGCCCTGAGCGGCGGCCTGAGCACCGGGGACTCGGCAGCCTTGGATACGGTTGGGCAGATTCCCGATTTGGTGAGCACGCCGGCCAGCAAAGCCGTGCTTGAACTCGTGCTCTTTGCTATCCCGGTGTCCATATCGTACCTGATTGGGCTGCGTTTCAGGGGAGCAGTAAATATAGGGCAGAAATTACTAGGTTCGCTGCTGGGCGGCGTGACAGGATTCTTTATTGCCCAGCGCTTTGGCCCAATTTTGTTCCCGGCCGGGCAAACCAACCTGGTGCTGGCGACCGGATCGACCAATTCGCTGCTGCAAGACACACAGGTTGTTGCGGTGCTTGTGGTCGTCGCTGTGGTAATACTGATTGCTTTCGGGTTATACAGCGCACGACGCGTCGTCAAACGCTAAGTCGGAGGAAAAGATTGGTACCAGTCGAGGTCGTATTCGGGATTATGGTGCTGATTTTCACCTTGATTGGCTTTGCGCGCGGATTCCTAAAGGAGCTCGGCGTGACGGCAATGGCCATCTGGACGCTCTTTGTGTTGAGCCTGCTGGGACCGCTGGTAGAGCGGATGCTGGGAGGCGGAGAACTCTCGGCGAGCCGGGCGCAGTGGCTGTGCGCCGGATACCTGCTGATCATCGTCGGCGGCGCGCTCATCTCGTATCACGGCGAAACGCTGGCCTTCGGTGGAGTGCCCCCGCGCGGGATGACGGGCGCCGTCCTGGGAACGATGATGGGGTTGGTGAATGGGTATTTGATTGCGGGGTCGCTGTGGTATTATATGGCGCGTTTTAACTATCCCATCCGCGCGCTGGGATTCACTGCGGAGGGGCTATCGCCGGCGGCTATGGCGATACAGCCATATTTGCCGCCCGCGCTGCTCGGGCAGCCGGTACTACTCGGGCAGAGCCTGCTCTTGTATCTATCGATCTTACTCATTGTAGCGCGTGTGATCCGTTAACGAGAGGAATGCTGGCGTTGGAACCGGTTAAGGGCTTGCCAAAACACATTCATATGGTCGGGGTAGGCGGAATTGGGCTTTCCGCGATTGCTCAGGTGCTGCACAGTCGCGGGCACATCATCACTGGCTCCGACCAGGCCGAATCCGCCCTGATCGCCCACCTGCGCGCGCAGGGAATCGAGGTGTACATCGGGCATCGCCCCAAAAACCTGGGCAAAGCCGAGTTGGTGGTCATGTCATCGGCCATCCCCGAGAGTAATGCTGAGGTGACAGCCGCATACGCGCAGGGCATCCCGGTTGTCAAAAGGCGCGAGCTGTTGGCGGTGTTGATGGCCGGGAGCGACGGCATCGCCGTGGCGGGCACACACGGCAAAACCACCACGGCAGCCATGCTGGCGGTGTTGTTCGAACGCCTGGGGGCCGACCCGACGTGCATTGTAGGTGGCCTGATTGCCGAATGGGGCAGCAATGCGCGGGCAGGCGCCGGCCGGGCATTCGTATTGGAGGCGGATGAATATGACGGCGCATTTCAGGAGCTGCGTCCGCTGGTCGGCATCGTTACCAATATCGAGATGGACCATCCCGACTGCTATCCGGACTTGGATGCAGTATGCGCGGCCTTTGATGGTTTCATGCGCCATGTCCTGCCGGAGGGCCTGCTGATCGCCTGCGCGGATAACCCGCAGGTTATACGGCTTATCGCCAGAGGCAACTATCAGGCGCGAGTCAGTACATACGGCCAGAGTGCCGCGGCCGATTACCGCGTTGTGAATATCACCGCCCAACCGGGAAGCGCCATAAGCTGGAAGATAATGCACGAAGGCAGGCTGTGGCTTGCCCCACATATCTGCCTGGCCGGGGTACATAACGTGTTCAATGCTACCGCAGCATTAATTGCTGCGGAACGCTTTGGGCTGAATTTAGAGCAAGCATGTGCTGCTTTAGCTCAATTCAAAGGTGTGGGACGGCGGTTTGAGTACAAGGGCGAAGCTTGGGGTGTGACGGTTATCGACGATTACGCCCATCATCCGACGCAGATTGCCACGACGCTGGCCGCCGCGCGGCAGCGTTATCCAGGCAGGCGCATCTGGGCGGTTGTGCAGCCACATACATACAGCCGGACGCGCGCCCTGTGGGATGAGTTTTTGCGCTGTTTCGATGCGGCTGACCAGGTTATCGTGATGGATATCTACCGAGCGCGCTCCAGGGAGTGTGATGTGCTGAGCGCGCGCGAGCTGGTCGAAGCCATCAAGCACCCGCAAGTGCGCTGGGTCGGCGCGCGCGGTGAGGTAACCAAGACATTACTGGCAGAGCTTGAGCAGGGCGATGTGCTGCTCACATTAGGCGCTGGCGATGGGTATCTTGTGGGCGAGGATGTGTTGGTTGAATTGCGGGCACGAGGCTAAATGTGGATACGTTTCTGGAGACACTAAAGAATAAAGGTTACGGCCCCCGCCTGTTGGCGGATGAGCCGCTGTCGCGCCATACAACCTTTGGCATCGGCGGTCCGGCCGATTGGCTGGTGGTCGTCGAGAGTGTCAGCGAGTTGGCCGAGCTGCGCCTGCTGGCGCGCAAGTACGCCGTGCCTGCCCTCGTCATTGGCGAAGGCAGCAACATTCTGATAGCCGACGCGGGCGTACGCGGCCTGGTGATTGTCAACCGCTGCGCCGGCATCGAGATGCCCAAGGCCGGCGTGTTGGTGGCAGAGTCGGGCGCGCTGCTGCGTAAAGCGGCGCGTTGGAGCGTCGAACGCACCTGGGAAGGGCTGGAATGGGCCAGCGGAGTGCCGGGCACCATCGGCGGGGCCGTGGTGGGCAACGCCGGCGCATATGGCGGCTGTATTGCCGATAACCTGGTTTGGGCTGAATTGCTGCACCCGGATGGCAGGGCAGAGCGAGCAGCCAATGCAGCCCTCGACTATAGCTACCGTTCGAGCGCGCTCAAGCGTCTGCCATCATCAGCGCGGCCGCTTGTGCTCAAGGCTGCCTTTGAGCTCAAGCCCGGCAACGCGGCGGAGCTCGAACGCCGCATGCAGGGATATAACCATCAGCGCCAGGAGCGTACGCCTTCCGAACGCAGCGCGGGCAGCGTTTTCAAGCGCACGCTGCAGTTCCCGGCCGGATTCCTGATTGAGCAGTGCGGGCTCAAGGGGTATCAGATTGGCGGAGCGCAGGTCTCGCCGCTGCACGCTAACTTTATCATTAATACCGGCGGAGCGAGCGCCTCGGATGTGGCAGAATTGATTGCTTTAATTCAACGCCGGGTGCAGGAAACGCACGGACAATCGCTGGAGCTGGAGATCGAGTTCATCGGCGCATGGGAACGAGAAACTGCTGCAGTTAACCAGAAAGGTACAGCACAAAAGTGAGTCAGAGGAAAATTCGTGTGGCGGTATTATTCGGCGGCAAGTCGGGCGAGCATGAAGTCTCGCTCCTTTCCGCCAAATCGGTGATGGATGCCCTGGACAAGACCCGCTACGAGGTGGCGCCGGTGGGCATCAGCCGCGCCGGCCGCTGGCTGACGGCCGGCGACCCTTATGCGCGCCTGGCAGCCGGTGAAGATGCCTCATGTTCAGGAGGTGGGGCGCCTGAGCGCGGTGAGCTCGTGCCCGGCTCCAGCACTGAACGCTTTCCCCGCGTCGATGTGGTCTTTCCGGTGCTGCATGGCCCGCTCGGTGAAGATGGCACCGTCCAGGGCTTGATGGAACTGGCCGGCTTGCCGTATGTGGGTTCAGGCGTGCTCGGTTCGGCGCTGGGCATGGATAAAGTGGCGATGAAGGACGTCTTTGCTGCGCGCGGGCTGCCCATTGCGCCTTATTTGGCCATCATGCGCAAGCAGTGGCAGGCGCATCCCGCGCTGGTTATCCGCCAATTGGAGACCAAACTCTCCTACCCGATGTTCGTCAAGCCGGCTAATCTCGGCTCGAGCGTGGGCGTGAGTAAAGCGCACAACCAGGCCGAGCTGATAACCGCCATGCAATTGGCAGCGTGTTACGATCGCAAGCTGGTGGTGGAGGCCGGCATTGATGCGCGCGAAATCGAATGCGCCGTACTCGGCAACGACGAACCGTCGGCTTCGGTGTGCGGTGAAGTAATCCCGAACCGCGAGTTCTATGATTACCAGGCCAAGTATCTGGATGACGCCTCGGAGCTGATCATTCCGGCGGATATCCCGGCGAAAACAGCCGAGCATGTGCGCGAGTTGGCAATCAAAAGTTTCATCGCGCTAGATTGCGCCGGGATGGCGCGCGCCGATTTTCTGCTGGATAAGCACTCCGGCGAGGTGTACCTGAATGAACTCAACACCATCCCGGGATTTACCAGCATCAGCATGTACCCCAAGTTATGGGAGGCCAGCGGTTTGCCGTATGCGGCGCTGCTGGACCGTTTGGTGGAACTGGCCCTGGAACGCTTCCAGGATAAACAAGCTTCTGAAACGACCTATATAGTTAATCGCTAGGGAAAAAGAGAGAGGATGAGCCGCAGATTGTTCCACTCCGCTCCCACAAAGCGCAGGCTCGCAGCCCGCTCGAACGTGGATACGCGCGCCAGCGCAGCAGGTGCAGCGCGTATCAGCCGTTGGATCGGCCTGCACATCCTGCCGGCGCTGGGCATCCTCGTCGCTCTTTTAGTGCTGGTATTCGTCGGCATATTACTCTTTGGCAGCCAGTTCAAGGTGCGTCAGGTTGAGGTGGTGGGCGCCGACTTGATTGACGCACAGGCGCTGCGCGAGAGCGCCGCCGTTAGCGGCCGTAGCATCCTGACCATCAACCCTGGCAAAGTGGAAGACAAACTCAGCCAGGAGTATATAATCCTGCAGGAAGTGACCGTAGGGCGCGAGATGCCGGATAAGGTGATCATCCGCGTCAAGGAACAACCAGCGCGCTGGGCCTGGGAAAGTGCCGGCCGTTACTGGTGGCTGCGCGCCAACGGCACTGTCATCGGCGAGATGCCAGACGCCGGTAAACTGACGGTCATTCACGATGTGGCCGGCATATTCAGCGAGCCGAGCAAGTATATTGCCGGGGTTCCCTGGAAGTTGGCGGAGGCCATGCTGCAGGCGCTGCCGGCCATCCCGGCCTTTGACTACACCGTCAATGAGGGACTGATTGTATATGTGACGGATAAGCAGTGGCCAGTGTACCTGGGAATCCAGGGGGATGCCGGGCTCAAGGCAGTGATTTTACGCGAACTCGTTGAGGAATTAACTGAGCGGCAAGCCCAGGTCGCTTATATCGATTTGCGCAATGAAGCCAGACCTATGTACAAGAAACAAGCCTGAGGAGAGAAACCGCCTTGGCACGTGTAGTAACTGCGATTGATATCGGTTCGAGCAAAGTCTGCACACTCATCGGCGAGGTGACAGACGCGGATGTCATCCGCGTGGTCGGCATCGGCATGGTGCCCTCGCGCGGCGTCAGCCATGGCGTGATTACCAACTTGGAAGAGGCGACGCTGGCCATCGGGGAATCCATCCAAAAGGCGGAGCGCATCGCCCAGCAGACCGTCACCCGCGCCTATGTGGCGGTAGGCGGGCCACATATCAGCTCGATGAACAAGCGCGGCAGCGCCGCCGTCGGCAAGGGCGACCGGCCAATCGACCGTGAGGACCTGCAGCGCGCATTGGATGCGGCGCAATCCATGCCGGTGACGCACAACCGCCAAATTATCTACTGCGCGGCGCGCGAATATACCCTGGATGAGGATGTAACCACCAAGAATCCGCTGGGGCTGCTGGGTTACACGCTGGATGTCGATGCTCATATCATTACCGCAAACGCTACGTCCATCAACAATCTGGCTAACTGTATCCGGCGCAACCATGTAGATATCATCGAATATGTGCCCCAGCCCATTGCCTCGGCTCAGGCGGTACTGAGCGCAGAAGAGATGAACGATGGCGTGGCGGTGGTGGATATGGGCGGCGAGACCACCTCGATGATTATTTATGCTTGCGGGACGCCCTTTGACACGCATGTATACCCGCTGGGGGGCAGCCACTTTACCAACGATATGGTGGTGGGGTTACATACGCCGGTCACCGCGGCAGAGGAAATCAAGCTGCGTTACGGGCATGTGCTCACTAGCGCCGTCGGTGCAGACGAAAAGATTGATATCAGCACCTTTGGCGCAACGTCGCTCTCTACAATTCAGCGCCGCTATGTGGCCGATATTATGGGGGCGCGCATGGAGGATATCCTGGATCACTTTATCCTGCGCGACATCAAGCGCTCCGGATACGACGGCCTGCTGGCCGCCGGCATCGTGCTGACAGGGGGCGCATCGCAAGTGCAGGGTGCAGCCGAACTAACATCGGCGGTGCTGCAGCTTCCCGCGCGGGTGGGCGTGCCGCGCCGGCTGCATGGCCTGTCAGAGACCATTAATAATCCAGCCTATGCGACCGCTGTCGGTTTACTGCTGCACGGAATGAGGAGGGAAACGATTGACAAACCAATCCCGGCGTTTGAGAGCAACCCGAAAACGGGTTCCCGATTGCTGCAATGGTTGAAGAATATCTTACCGCGTTAGAACGAGCTAGAGGAGGGGGAAATGGCAGTTTACGAAGAGGATAACGGACAAGCGAAAATCAAGGTGGTTGGGGTTGGCGGTGGGGGCTGCAACGCCATTGACCGCATGATCGAGGTGGGCGTGGGAGGTGTCGAGTTTATCTCGATGAATACCGATGCGCAGGCGCTGCGCAACTGCCATGCCTCTGTCAGGCTGCAAATCGGCGCTGACGTGACTCGCGGGCTGGGCACAGGGGGCAACCCCAGCATCGGCGCTAAAGCGGCAGAGGAGTCTTCATCGGATATTCAGGAAATCCTGAGCGGCGCGGATATGGTATTCATTACGGCTGGCATGGGCGGCGGCACCGGAACCGGCGGCGCCCCGGTAATTGCCAAAATAGCCAAGTCGATGGGGGCTTTGACGGTAGCGGTTGTCACTAAGCCGTTTACCTTTGAGGGAGCGCGCAGGCTCAAGGCCGCGATGGACGGCTTGACAGCGCTCGAGAGCAGCGTAGATACGATGATTGTCATTCCCAACGACCGATTGCTGCAAATTGTGGATAAGAAAGCTTCGCTGCCGGCCGCCTTTTTATCCGCGGATGAGTTGCTGCGTCAGGGTATTCAAGGCATCTCAGAGCTCATCACGGGCACCGGCCTGGTAAACGTCGATTTCAACGATGTGCGCGCCATTATGGGCAACGGCGGTTCGGCCCTGATGGCTATCGGCGTGGGCTCCGGCGACAACCGCGCCGCGGACGCAGCTATGGCGGCGATCAACAGCAAACTGCTTGATGTCTCGATCGACGGCGCCAAAGGCGTGCTCTACAACATCAAGGGCGACCATTCGTTGACGCTCATCGAGGTCAACGAAGCGGCCGAGTTGATCAAGCAGATGGTCGACCCGGAGGCGAATATCATCTTTGGTACGGCCATCGATCCGAATATGGGTGACCAGGTGCAGGTGACAGTAATCGCCACGGGATTTTCAACCAACGTCAGGCCGTCGGCTATGCGCCCGCAGGTTCAGCGCGAGCCAGTCAATGCCCAGCGTACGGCCTCCGCAGGGCAGCAGCAGCAACAACAACAGCCACCTTTTCGACGCTCGAGCGCGATAATCGATTTCCCGACGTCAACGACATCTTCATCCAACCGGCAGAGCGATGAGGTGCCATCATTCCTGAGAAAAACCCAACAGCGCAGTTAATGACGAGGAATAAAGCATGAAGTGCCCTTTTTGTGGCGGGATCGAGTCGAGGGTCATCGATACGCGCGAAGTAGGCGATGGCATCAGGCGGCGTCGCGCCTGCCAACAGTGCCAACAGCGCTATACGACGTATGAGGCCGTCGTCAAAGTGACCTTGCAGATCGTCAAACGCGATGGCCGACGTGAGGACTTTGACCGGCAAAAGCTGTTCGAGGGTATCTGGAAAGCCTGCACGAAACGTCCCATCGCGAGCGATGCTGTGGAGGAGATGGTCGACGATATCGAAAACCGCCTCTACAGCCTTGGACAAGCAGAAGTAGAAAGCAAGGTTATCGGCGAAATGGTGATGGAACGCCTGCAAAAGCTCGATCCGGTGGCTTATGTGCGCTTTGCTTCGGTGTACCGCTCTTTTGCCGACCTTGCCACGCTCAAACGCGAAGTGGATGGCATGATTCAACGCGGCGAGGACAAAGACCAAGCTACTTAATTCGTTAACCAAGAGACGGCTGGGAATACCCCGGCGCGCTGCAGCCCACACCTCTCCGGGCTGCAGCGTGTGCAGGGTAGCTCAGCGGCCTGTCTCGCCTGAGATGACGGCGCCGTGCCGGCAGCTTCCCTCGATTGAAACCCCAGTTGGCAAAAGTACCGCCCGCGCTATAATTGACTAGAGCTTGAAGAAAGAGCGATGTATGTACCTGCAGCCTGAAAGACGCGTCCACCGCAGGCCATTTTGGCCGTGGCTGATCTGTATTCTGGTCGGCGTTATCGCCGGCTATACCCTTTGGACCAACCAGAAGCAAATCTATGAGTGGGTTGGCATCCAATTACCGACACCCACGCCTACCGAGTTCCCGGCGACCGAGTACCTGGCGCGGGGTGACGCGGCCATGCTACAAGGCCACAACGATGAAGCGCTGACCGCCTATCAGCGCGCTGCCACGCTCGATCCCTCGCTGAGTGCGGCCTATGCCCGTTGGGCGCGCATCCTGATCATGCGGGGACAGACGGAGGAAGCTGTCCGCATTGCGCGCCGGGCGGTGGAGATAAACGCGGAATCGGCAGAGAACCAGGCTGCGCTCGGATACGCACAGGATTGGGCGGCCAAGCCTCTCGACGCGCTGGCCTCCTGCCAAAAAGCTGCCAACCTGGATGCTGCATATGCCCCGGCATACGCCTGCCTGGCGGAAGCTTATGCGGATACCGGCCAGAACCAAGACGCGTTGGTGAATGCGCAAAAAGCTGTGGAACTTGCTCCCAGCGACCCCTTTGTTCAACGCAGCTTGGCCTATGTTTATGAGACGGCTGGTAAATACACTGAAGCTATTACCGAATACAATAAAGCCGTCCAGCTCAATCCCAAAATCGCTTTCTTTTATCTTGACCTAGCGCGGAACTATCGCATCCAGCAGGATACAGATAATACGATCGCCCAGCTCGACCTGGCAACCAAAGCCGACCCAAACGATCCGCAAGCCTATGACCAGTTAGGCTGGCTGTATTACAGCACTGGCGCCTACGACCAGGCTGTAACGCTGCTGAAAAAAGCAATCGAGCTCAATCCGGATTTTGCCTCTGCCCACGGACATTATGGCATTGTGCTCTTTAGCCGGCGTTTTTATGAAGAAGCACAGACCGAACTTGAGCGTGCCTATGAACTGGGAGCGCACAACGAAGAATATGTACTCATCCTGGCTTTGAGCTATGAGTATAATGATCAATGCGAGCAAGCAGTACCATGGTTCGAAAAGAGCCTGGAAATCAACCCAGAATCGACGATGGCGCAGCAGGGCTTGCAAATATGTAAGGAAGAAGAATAGCCCATTGAGCAGCAAGAAATCCCAAAAGAGGAACCAAACTATCCTGATTATCATCAGTGTTCTGGTAGCTGCCAGCATGATCTGTGGTTTCTTGTCGATGATCCGCGGTTACTGATCCCCCTCCGTATACCGCCCAGGGCTCGTATGGATAGCATTATCTGGGATATTTTTGCAATAATAAAGGCAAAGTTGTAATATAAGCACTAAGGGTGCGTGGCTCAGTTGGTTAGAGCGCACGGTTCACATCCGTGAGGTCACAGGTTCGAGTCCTGTCGCGCCCACAGAGCCCTCGCTATGGGGGCTTTTTTATTAAGGGTCAGTTAGGAGCCTGGGCAAATGGGAACCGTCGATCGAGCATCTTATTTCTGTTCTGGCTGCGGCGCCATACGCCAGCAAGGAGCCAGACGCTGTTCCTCATGTGGGCGAGTTTTCGATGATGAATCCAACGCATCTGAGACAATTTATGCGTTGACACATCCACAGGTTAAAGCGCCGTACCGTAAACAAGGGCCAGTCAGCAAATTCTTTGAAAATATCTTTTCCTTTCACTCCGTTATCACTATTATTGCGATCGTTATGCTTGTTGTTGCTGCTCGCGCCTTGCTGCCATATGTTTTCGGTATCAAGGCTGAGGCGTCTGTGACAAAGCTTGAAGCCCTCAATTGCAAGGCGGATTGCCAATACCTGGTGGACTATCAATTCACCGATATATCGGGCAATGTGCGCACAGGCCAATACCACTGGAGTTACAAGGATTTTTATTTCTACCCGCCCAAGGAAGGTCAGCCAACCGTTATCAAGTACATACCCTACCTCACGTTTATGCCAGCGGTAGCCATCGATGCCTGGTTTCCATGGGGGATGTTCGTGATGGCGGGATTGGCCATCCTAGCGCTCGTGGCAGTGAAGAAAAACTGGATATAACGTCTAGCAGAACGTTCAATAGTGCAGGAGCAGGGCTTGCTGACAAGCCCTGCTCTTTATTATCTGGGGCGGGCCAAGAGTTGATTGAACTGGGCTATCTCCGTAGAGTGCACCAGCGCGAGCACCTCGTCAGCCTCGATCAAGACCGTATCGCCTTTGGGGAGCAGCAGTTGGCCTTTGCGTATGATTGCCACCAGCACGCAGTTATCCGGCAGGACCAAGGCCTTGATAGCCTGGTTTATCGCCTGCGAAGCAGGATGCACCTTCTCCTGAACGAGGGAATACTGGCCGCGCATCAGCTTCATCAGGGTCATCATATCGCCCAGCGACATCTCCTCGGCAATCAGGTGAGCCATCAAGTCCGCCTGGCTGAGAGCCACATCCACCCCCATAGTCGGGTTATAAAGCCAGGCATTTTTCGGATTATTCACTCGGCCGATCACGCGTGGGACGCCGAACTCGAAGCGCGCCAAGCTGGAAGCCACGAGGTTGGTCTCATCCGCGCCCGTCACTGCAGCCACCACATTCGCCTGGCGGATACCTGCCGATTCGAGCACTTCTGGGTCTGTGCCATTGCCGGGAACAACCACTTCTGCAGGCAAGTCCTTCAGCAGCGTGTCCACATGCTCCCGACGCAGTTCGATTACCTTGACGCGGTAACCTTCCGCCAATAAAAGCGACGCCAGGTGTGAGCCTACTTTACCGCCGCCAACAATCAAAACAAACATAGTCATGTTGTCCTCCTTAGCTCAGGCCCAGCATAGCTTTGAGCTTATCCGCTGACGCTGCCTGCACTACCAGGTGCAGGATATCCCCAGCCATGAACACTGTGCCGGTGGTGGGCAAGAAGGTGCGCCCGCCGCGGCTTACCGCGACAACCGTTATTTCAGTCGGGACGTTTAGATCTTTTACGGCCCGCCCCTCGAGCTGAGGAGTTACCTCGATCTCGATGACATCCACCTCTCCGGTGCCTAATGAGTAGACGGTATTCAGCGGCGAATAATTGAGCACATCGGCGATGCGGTTGACGCCCCAGGTGACCGGAGCGATGGTATTGAGCCCCAGGCGCTTGTATATTTCAGCCTTGAGTGGATCGTATAAACGGGCGACAACGCGCGGCACGCGGTATACCATGCTGGCGACGCGCGCCGTCACGACGTTGACCTCATCGCTGGGAGTCAAAGCCGCCAGGGCATCGGCATGCTCGATGCCAGCTTTAACCAGAACATCGCGGTCGTAACCGACTCCTACGATCTTTTGACCTCTAAAACTGGCGCCAAGCCGCTCAAAGGCGGTCGGGTCCGTATCGATGATATGCACCGTTTGCCCTTGCATATTCAGAATATGTGCCAGGCCAGAGCCCATTCGGCCGCAGCCGACAATAATGGTTAACACTATATCACCTCCTCGCCAAACGACGGTCGCGCTTACGCACAAAGAACTTGCGAATTTCATCTGTTACCAAGAGGGCGGGAATTAACGCAATCAGGAAAGGCACATTCTCCGGAGGAATTGGCCCCGTGTTGAAGATAGTTTGCAGAAATGGCACATAACTGAGCAGAATTAGAAGAATAATCTCAGCGGCGATGCCGAGCCATAACAGCCTGTTGTTGAACAATGGATACTTGAACACAGAGATACGCTCCGTGCGCTGGGCAAACAGGTTACCAATTTGTGTGGCCACTGTGGCTGCCAAGGTCATCGTTGTTGCAATCGTATACACTTGGCCTGAATCAGGCAATCCCAGGATTTGTCCGGTGTAGCCGTGCGTCCAGTAATGGAAGAAAAAGGCCAGCATAGCCAGAGTGCCCTGCACAGTACCCAGGATTAGGTAAGCGCGCACGAGCAGTGCCCCAGAGATGACATGCTCTTTGGGATTACGCGGTGGTCTTTCCATCAAGCCCGGCTCGGGCCGCTCGACGCCAAGTGCCAGTGCTGGCAGGATATCAGTGCCAAGATCTACTGAAAGGACCTGCATGACCGTCATAGCCAAGGGGATGCGGGTGCCGCTCAAGACATACAGAATAAAGGGATAAGCTTCGGGTGTATTGCTGGTGAAAATATAGGTACAGAATTTCTTGATATTAGCATACACGGCGCGCCCTTCTTCGACGGCGTTGACGATGGAAGCAAAGTTGTCGTCTGTCAACACCATTGTCGCGGCTTCCTTGGCCACATCCGTGCCAGTAATGCCCATCGCCACGCCGATATCGGCCTTCTTGAGGGCCGGGGCATCGTTCACGCCGTCGCCTGTTACGGCCACCACATGGCCTAATTCCTGTAAGTTGGCGACGACGCGCAGCTTGTGCTCGGGGGCAACACGCGCAAAAATAACCTCGCCCTTGAGTGCCTGCTTGAGCGCGTCATCGGACATACCTTCGAGCTCAACGCCGGTGATGATGCGCGCCTGACTGCCAGAGACAATGTTGATACGTTGGGCGATGCTGGATGCCGTCAGGCCATAGTCGCCAGTGATCATGATAATGCGGATGCCGGCATGATGGCAGCGTTCGACGGCGTTGGCCACCTCGGGACGCGGCGGGTCCATCATCGCTTCCAGGCCGATAAAGGTCAATTCGGACTCGACGTTCTCGGCATTCCAATAACCAAGAGGCTGCCGTTGGCTGACCTCGTCAGTCAGGTTGCGGGCGGCTACAGCCAGCACGCGCAGCCCGGTACGGGCATATTCATCGTTGGCAGATAAAATTGCTTTGCGCCGCGTTTCATCCAGCGGTTGACGCTGCCCCTGCCACAGGATATATGAGCACAAGTCGAGCGTCTCCCGGGGAGCGCCCTTAACATAGGCCATCAGGCTAGCCCCCTGCATATGCAGCGTCGTCATGCGCTTGCGGCGCGAATCGAAAGGAATCTCGCGCATACGGGGCTGTGCCTGCAGTTCGGCGCCCACATCAATCCCCGCTTTACGGGCGGCCACGATAAGTGCGGCCTCTGTCGGGTCGCCCAGGATATTCCAACGGTCAACCTCTGCGGTTGGGGCGTTCAGCCGAGCGTTGTTGCATAAGCTCGCTGCCAAGAGGAGCTTGTGCACATCGCTTTGAGGCGAGATACTCAGGCTTTCTGCACCTTCCTGGATCTTGCCTTCAGGCGCATAACCAGCGCCGGTGACGGCGAGGTTGTGCCCGCCAACCCACAAGTTACGGACAGTCATCTCGTTTTGTGTCAGTGTGCCGGTTTTATCGGTACAAATAACGGTGGTACAACCCAAGGTCTCTACAGATGAGAGCTTCTTCACCAAGGCGTTGCGTTTCGCCATGCGTTGTACACCCATTGCCAGCGACATCGTAACCGTCGGGAGCAAACCCTCAGGTATAAAAGCCACTGCCATACCCATCATAAAAATAAAGCCCTCAACCAATGTCACCTTGGCGACAAGAAGTGCAAGCACAAAGAAAAGCACGCCTATTCCAATGGCAATCAACGAAACGATGCGCGTCAACCGTTGAATTTCGACTTGGAGCGGGCTGAGATCCTCCTTCAACTGCTGCGTTAATCCGGCGATTTTGCCAAATTCGCTGTGCATACCGGTAGCAAAGACCACCGCTTTTCCGGTGCCAGAAGCCACATTAGTGCCAGCAAAAACAATATTTGGAATCTCGTGCCTGGCCAGGTCTGTGCGCAGCACCGCTTCGCTGGTTTTGCGCACGGGATGCGACTCGCCAGTTAGTGTAGACTGGTCGGTGCAAAGCTCGGATTCAAGCACCAGGCGCGCATCGGCCGAGATGCGGTCGCCTTCGCTGAGCATAATCACGTCGCCAGGGACGAGATCCTCGGCAGGAATGCGCTGCTCCCCGCCATCGCGCAAAACGCGCGCCTGCGCGGGTATCATTCTCTGCAACGCTTCGGCAGCCTTATCGGCGCGGAACTCCTGCCAGAAGCTGAACACTCCGTTGATGATGACGACCGCCCAGATAGCTATGGCTAACTGCGGCATTCCGCCAATAATTGCCGCAACGCCGCCGATCCAAAGCATGATAGCCATCATGCTGGTAAATTGAGCCAAGAGCTTGTAAATGAGAGGCTTGCGCTTGACTTCCTTAATTGTGTTAGAACCATATTCTGTCAGCAGTTGAGGAATCTGTTTGTTGTGCAGCCCCTCGGGGCAGGTTTCCAATGCCTCATATACCGCCGATACCGGCAGCGCATGAATGCTGCCAGACAATTCCGCCAGCTTGTTCTCAACTGATGAACTCACCCAACTAACTCCTTGCACGTCGGCAGGCCGGTCATGTTGACCTTCTTGACTCCAGCCACCAAACTAATTCTATCATTGACCTGTTGTATGCCAAGCGCACTGCTCAATCCCGGCAATTTGCAAGGCAACAAATAGGCTAGTATAGGCTCATCAATGTGCAATACCAAAAACTCAATAACCCAAGAGATCACTGGACTGAGCAAGTTCCTGCAGAGCTTGGCGCCTGCGACGGTATTCGATAATCGGGCGGTCGCCCTGGATGAGTTTTTCATCCATATGCAGACTGCTTTTGAGCGGTCGCTGGGTAATAACCACTCTGCGGTCCTGAGCGAGTATTTTGCGGTCGCCGATTTTTGCCCCAGCAAAAGTAAATAGCTCTCGTAGGATTGGCACACGCACTACACGCTGGTAAAAACGCACATACATCAGCGTATTAGCTTCATCGATTGGTGCAAAGACAACAACAATACGCAGATTGTCAGAGATATGGTTCATCCACACGTTCGGCATACGCAGATGCAGGAACGGTCCGCGTGTCGGATGCACTTCATCAGGCCTTAAGGGCAGCGTACCATCATCAATCCTGTTCTGCACCCACACTCGCAGCTCGTTATCAACCCATTCTGTCATTGGGCCGTCCACTAGAGTATAGTTACCGCGACCAATCGTGTTGTAATGAACGAATGGAAGGTGCATGACATCGAGTTGGTTTTCAATAGCCCGCGAGTAGTGCGCTGCCCAGTGGCTGCGCAATGTATTGTAATGAAAGCCGAACAGTAGGTCTCTAAAAAATGGCACCTCCGGCAAATCATCCCTGGGCTCGCCCCACCAGAGCCATATGAACCCGCCGACCTCGCGCAGTGGATAAGAGGCTACCTTGAATTGGCTTGGAACCAACGCAGCCCTGCCGTTAGCCGGGATGAGGACACACCGCCCCGATGTATCATACTCCAGGCCGTGGAAAGGACAGCGGATGGTATCTTGACACACCTTACCAATGTTCAGTGCCGCACCTCGATGTGCACACAGGTCGATCATACAAACCAGCTCGCCTCCGCTGGTACGCCAGAGCACGAGCCTCTCGCCCATTCGCGTCACACCCAATGGTTTGCCGCTTTTTACTTCACTGGATTCGAGAATGCCGTACCATTGATTACGGATCATTTTCCCTTCTCCCTAATCCACTAAACAGAGACCGCGGTAAAGAATCCAGCTAACATCCCGCATAGCTACACTCTCACCCAGGCTGGCGCCGTTAGGGAACGCGGTTGCAGGGGATAATCACCGCGTCGCGATTTGCTTTGGCTCTTCCGCCAGCAAAAGGTCAATCATCGCCAGCAAGGCATCGTCAGGCAGGATGTCGGCCATCGACTCACCATGATGCTCATAACGCAGATAGCCGCGCTGGTCGATGAGCATCAGGGCAGGCATGCGTCCGGCCTTGAACCAGTTGACTTGCTGGCCATAGGCATCGGCCACCGCGTGCAGCGAATCCGGCAACCCGATAAACGGCATCGCATTGCGCTGCCAAAAGTCAACAAAATCCTGGCGGGAATCGGGGCCGCTGATAGCAACCACTATGTCGCGGGAAGCGAATTCTTGCCTATCCTGGCGCAACTGCGCCATGTGCCGTCGGCAGAAAGGTCAAGCGAAACCACGGTTCAATACCAGCACTACGATGTGCCCACGTTGAGCGGAGAGGGCAAAAGGCTGGCCATTTATGTCGCTAAGCGTAAAATCAGGAGCTAGTTCAGTAGGCGGTATAAGCGGCATACGAACCTCCTTAACACACTAGGAAGCCAGGGCATGCGCACTCTCTACAGGTTCGTTCAAAGCAGATAGAAACTCGCCCGAGCACTCTCCAGAGAGCAGTCACTTCGACACTGCCATCCAGCGTTCAGGCTACTGGCATACCGGCACGTAAACCCAATGCGAATGGATAGCCAGCCTGAAGGGCGCCTGTGCTATTCTAAGCGGTAACGGCCGCCTTGACCAGTATCGACACCCACACGCGCCCTGGATACTGCCGCGCTTTACGGCGTTAAGCCCAGGATGAACGCAGCCGACGCCTCAACTAATTGCCGTTGCTGCTCCTCACGGCTGATATCCGCAGTTAAATCGCCCACCTGCTCGCCATACCAGCCAAAGTGCGCGTGGTTACCGCCCTCAATAGTATGCCACATCGTGTTCGCCGGCAGCAGAGCCCGCGCATCATCCACTTCTTCAGGAGTGACCAGGCCGTCCTGCGATGCATTGATAACCAGCGTGCTCACGCTGGCTGCGGCCATACTGGCATTGTTGGCGGGATAAGCCGCCCACAGCAGCAGGCCTTGGATTTGATCGGGATGCTCGAGCGTATAACTGGCGGCCATAACGCCGCCTAACGAGTGGCCCCCAATAGCCCAGATTCGGATATCCGGGAAGGCCTCGATTACTTTAGCGGCGCTGCCCGGCGCCAATACTGCCAGGTCCAGCGGCATCTTGACGATCATTACCTGAATGCCGCGTTCAGCCAGAGCACGAGCCGCCGGCGCATAGGCGCGCGCATCGATGCGTCCGCCAGGATAGAATACCAGGCCGCGTTCCGGTTGAGCGGCCAACGGGGTGAAGCTAATCCAGCGGCTTTGCTCTGTCACCTGCACGGCAGAATCACTCTGTAGAGCTGCCAGTGCTTCCGGCATCGGCTGCGCCGGGGTAAATCCCCAGATAAAAAAGGCGGCTATCCCAAAGACGGCCATCCCCAAAATGATCCAGCCCCAGAGTTTGCGTCCAGTTTGCATGCCGTTCACCCGCTAGATAAGTTGGCGTTATCTTAGCACAGCCGCTCGGCAGGTCAAGGACGCGCTCCCCTGTGCAGCATGGCTGAATTTGGCTATACTGAGCTGAAATGAACTAGGAGCGGCAAGATGAAACTACAGGGCAAATGCGCGCTCGTGACGGGCGCGGGGATCGGGATCGGCCGTGAGGTGGCGCTGGAGCTGGCGCGCGAGGGCGCCGATGTGGCGTTGAGCTATCATGCCAGTTCCAGCGGGGCAACGAGCGCCGTGGCAGAGATAAACGCCATGGGACGGCGGGCGCTGGCCGTACGCGCCGATGTCAGCCAGGTGAGCGAGTGCAGAGCGCTGGTGAGCGAAGCGGCCGCCTTCCTGGGCGGGCTCGATATCCTGGTCAATAATGCCGGGGTTACCATCGTCAAGGATTTTCTGAGCATCACTGAGGAAGACTTTGATTACCTCTATCATTTGAATATCCGCGGCTATTACTTTTGCGCCCAGAGCGCAGCGGCTTGTATGTGCGAACGGGGCGGTGGCGTCATCATCAATATGGCATCGATTCATTCTTTTATGTCCAACTACCGCACCTCGCTGTATGACGGCAC
Organism: Chloroflexota bacterium; assembly: GCA_021372475.1. Lineage (GTDB taxonomy): Bacteria > Chloroflexota > Anaerolineae > UBA1429 > UBA1429 > JAJFUJ01. The sequence continues at coordinate 53,657 of JAJFUJ010000127.1, forward strand.
CAAGGGCGCCATCCTCAACACCACGCGCTCGCTGGCCCTCGAACTCGCCAAGGACCACATCCGCGTGGTGGGCGTAGCGCCCGGTGTGATCGAGGTGCCGCGCTATTTCGATGATCCGGCTTATTCAAGCGCCGAATCGGGCAAGCGCGTGCCCTGGGGCCGCGTCGGCCTGCCCATTGATATCGCCAAAACATGCGTCTTTCTGGCCTCGGCCGACGCAGATTTCATCACCGGCCAGACCATTATCGTTGACGGCGGCACCACTACGCGCATGTCACTCTGACCATCCTCATAGAGGGTGTTAAAGTATCCAATTGGAGATATCTTTGTGCCCGAAAAGACGGGTTGCGAACTCGCATAGCATTTCCGCACAAGCAGGGATACAATTGAGTCTTGCTCTTATTCTTGTTACTATATGATATATTCCATTATCCCTCAGATTGATACTGGATTCTGGCCTGCACCGGAATGACGCTTCCTGTTTCCCGGCGGGCGAGTATAAGGGCAGAATTTCTTTTTCAACACCCCCTCCGCATACTCGTTTGACCGACCACTATCACAGAGTTATACTCCAAATATAATTAGAGAAAGGGAGCCGGACAATGTTTAGCCAAAAGACAACGTTCGCGTTATTTTTCGGAAATCGCACGTTTTTCCCGGGCTCGTTGATGGCCGAGGCGCGCGAGACGATGGTCAAAGTGCTTAATGACCTAGGGCATAAAACCCTGACTATGTCCGCCGATGCGACCCGCTTCGGCGCCGTGACGACGGTTGAGGAGGGGCAGAAGTATGCCGCCTGGCTACGCGAGCATCGGGGTGAGTTCGGCGGAGTCATCCTCTGCCTGCCTAATTTTGGCGATGAAAATGGGGCGTTGGCAGCGCTTAAAGCCTGCGGCGTGCCCATCCTGGTGCAGGCCTACCCCGACGAGATGGACAAGATGGCGCCTGCAACCCGCCGCGACGCATTTTGCGGCAAGCTCTCAATTACGGACGTGTTCAGCCAATACGGTGTTAAATATACCGTGCTCAAACCGCATACCGTCCACCCCACCAGCCCGCGTTTTGCCGATAACATCGACTACTTTGACCGGCTGTGCCGCGTGGTCGGCGGGATGCAGGATATTGTCGTTGGCGCCATCGGTGCGCGCACCACGGCCTTTAAGACGGTACGTATCGATGAAATCGCCCTGCAGCGCCATAAAATCGGCGTAGAAACCCTTGACCTCTCCGAGGTCTTTTTCCGGATGGGCAAGCTCAAGGCCGAGGATGCAAATTACGTCAGCAAGGCTGCCGTGCTCAAAGCCTATTCCAGTTGGCAAGGAATACCTGCTAAAGCGTTCGATAACCTTGTGCGTTTGAGCGTGGTGCTGGATACGCTGATTGAAGAGTACAAGATGGACGCCTTATCGCTGCGCTGCTGGGAAGAGCTGCAGATGCAGCTCGGGATTTCACCGTGCGTGCTGCTTTCGGAGCTCAATAACCGCGGCATCCCCGCATCCTGCGAGCTTGATCTGGGCAATGCCGTGACCATGCGCGCCCTGGCGCTGGCCTCCGGCGGCCCGGCGACTTGCCTGGATTGGAACAATAACTATATGGATGACGACGACCGCTGCATCCTGTTCCACTGCGGCCCGGTGCCCAAGGCGATGATGACCAACAGTGGGCACATCAGCACCCATGCCATCCTGGCTAATACATACGGCGCTGAAAATACCTACGGCTGCGATGTCGGCCGCATCGCCCCAGGCGTCTTTACGTTTGGCAGCCTGATGACGGAAGCCGGTCAAATGCGCTTTTACCTGGGCAACGGCGAGTTCACCGGCCAGGAGATCCCGAGCGATTACTTTGGTTGCGCCGGTGTGGCTAAAATCGATAAGCTGCAGGATGTGCTTGTGCACATCTGCCGGAACGGCCATCGCCATCATGTCTCGGTGACGCCGGGTAACGTCGTAGCGCCGGTGGTCGAAGCGATGACCAGCTATCTGGGCTACCAGGTAACCTGCCCGCAGCAATAAAGGAATAGTTATGTCAATCAATACGCAAGTGATGAAACGCGCCCGCCAGCTCGGATTAGTGGTGCCGGCATTTAACGTCCCCTACCTGCCGATGGTTGCGCCGGTGATCGAAGCGCTGCGCGCCGAGGATGCCTTTGGATTCATCGCCACCGCCCGGCTGGAGTGGATCAAGTTCCAGGCGCGCGGGCTGGCCGCGGTAATGAACGAATATGCAAAATTCGCCGACCCCAAGCACGTCAGCATCCATCTCGACCACGTGCCGGTCATCGACGAGGACCAGCAGCGGGTCAACTACCGCCCGCTCTTTGAGGAGGCACTCGCTCTCGGCTATCCCTCCATCATGGTGGACGGCTCGCGCCTCGGGCTGGACGAGAACATCCGCATCACGCGCGAGGTGGCCGATGTGGCCCACCGCGTTGAAGCAGCCTGCGAGGGCGAGCTGGGCGCTGTGCTAGGCCACGAAGCTGGTCCCCTGCCCGACTATGCCACGCTGTTCGCTTCCGGCAAAGGCTTCACACCGGTGGCGGATGCGAGTCGTTTTGTGCGCGAATCCGAGTGCGACTGGCTTTCGGTTGCCATCGGCAACGTGCACGGCGCCATCGCCGACGGCCTGCGCGACCAGAAGAAGGTCGCTGCACACCTCAAACTCGAGCACCTCAGCCAGCTCTCCGAGGCCACCGGCATACCGCTGGTGCTGCACGGTGGCTCAGGCGTGGTGCAGGAGGATGTGCTGGCCGGCATCAAACGCGGCATCGCAAAAATCAATATCGGCACCGAAATCCGCCAAGCCTACGAGGCCGGCCTTGCTGCCGGTGGCGTGCTCAAAGGGCAGGAAACCTGCCTGGAGCGCACACGCTGGGTGCTGCACGACTATCTGGGGTTGAGCGGAACCGCCGCGAGCCTGCTCGCTAAAGATTAAGGACCGAACGTGAGTTTACTAGGCATCGATATCGGCACTAGCGGCTGCAAAGCCGTGCTCTTTGATATCGCGGGAACCCCGCTAGCGAGCGCTTATGCCGAGTATGATACCCAGCGCCCGCAGCCCGGCTGGGCTGAGCTGGATGCCGTTGAGGTATGGAACAAGGTCAAAGATTGCATCCGCACAGCAGCGCATGAGGCCGGCCGCGACCCGGTGCAGGCGCTCGCCGTCTGCTCGCTGGGCGAGGCGGTGGTGCCGCTCTCGGATAAAGGTGAAATCCTGGGGCCTTCGCTGCTAAACTTTGATGTGCGCGGAGCCGAGTTTCTGCCAGAGTTGAGCGCGGCGCTCGAACCACAGCGCTTATATGCCATCAATGGCAATACGCTGGGCAACCACTTTAGCTTGACCAAGCTGCTGTGGGTTAAACGCTATCAACCGGAGCTGTATGCCAGGACGAGTAAGTTCATGTACTGGGGCGGGCTGGTCGGCTGCCTGCTGGGCGCAGAACCTGCCCTCGATTACTCCCTGGCCAACCGCTCGCTGCTTTTTGACTTGACAGCGCGCGATTGGTCGGATGAACTGCTGGCCAAGACAGGCCTTGAAAGGGACAAGTTCCCGCGCACCATATCCTCAGGCATGGCCGTGGGGCAGGTTTCAGATGCCGTAGCTCAAGATCTTGGGCTTCCTGCTGGAGTCACCATCGTCACCGGCGCGCATGACCAGTGCGCCAATGCCGTGGGCGCCGGGGTAATCAGCCCGGGTCAGGCGATGTACGGCATGGGCACTTATATTTGCATCGTGCCCGTGTTCAATGAGCCGCGCGAGGCTGACGCGATGATTGCCCGCGGGCTCAACACCGAACATCACGCTGTGCCAGAAAGTTATGTCAGTTTCCTCTACAACCAGGGCGGGGCGCTCCTGAAGTGGTATCGCGATACCTTTGCGCCCCTTGAAAAACGCCTGGCAGCCGATACAGGCAGGGATATCTACAGCCTGCTTACCAACGAGATGCCCGCCGGCCCCAGCCCGGTGCTGGCGCTGCCTCACTTTACCAGCACCGGTCCGCCCGATTTCATCAGCGATTCGTGCGGCGTGCTGGCCGGCCTGCGCCTGGAAACAGAGCGCGGCGCCATCCTCAAAGGGCTGCTGGAGGGCGCGACCTACTATCTGCGCGAATGCGTCGAGACCCTGCCCGGCGCGGGGATCCCGGTGGAGAGCTATGTCGCCGTGGGCGGCGGCAGCAAGTCGGAAGCGTGGATTCAGCTCAGCGCCGACATCCTGCAGCGGCCATTCAGTCGGCCGCGCGTGACGGAGGCAGGCTCCCTGGGAGCAGCCATCCTGGCTGGTGTAGGCAGCGGGGTCTTTACTAGCATCGCTGAAGGCGTGGCGCAGATGGTGCACAGCGACCTCTCCTTCGAGCCTGACGCAGCGCTGGGCAAGGGCTACTCGGCGCGCTATGCGCAATACCGCCAACTGTATGCTCCGCTGCGCGAGCTGCTGCGCAGCCTGGCGGCCGAATCGACCGGCAGTTAGGGTTTACGGCAGCGCAGCAGCAGGAAATAAGCCGCGATCCGCGCGTCCGCCAGGCGTGGGTATTTGTGTACCTGGCGCTTGCTGGGATGCGGCTCCTCGACACACTCCAGCACCAGCCCTTGTTGAAAAAGCGGATTCAGCCAACCGCTCAGGGTGCGCGGGAAGCGCGGAATACGGAACCTGCGCATGCCATTCGTCAGCTCCTTTGGCGCGGAGCCGAAAATCCACTCCTCAACATCCCCGGAAGGTTGATCGAAATAACCGCGCACTACTCGCCCAATGCGCTTGCCTTGAGCATCAATCACCCATTCTCCTTCGGGTGTCATACAAGGGTGCGAAATAGAGTACTGGAAAAATCCCCCGCTGCGTAGCACCCTGGCGACCTCGTTCACAGCGCCTTGGTAATCGGGCATATCCATCAGGCACATCGTGGACATCACGAAATCAAAACTGGCATCAGCGAACGGCAGATGAGAGCCGCTGGCCAGCAGGTAACGGGTGCCCAATGGCTGCTGGCGTTCCGCATCTATTGCCCGAGCGATGAACTGCGGTGAAACATCCAGGGCAGTCATACGCGCACCGCGGCCGGCCGCCAAGCGCGTATTATAACCCTCGCCGCAACCCACATCCAGCCCCTGCAGCCCGCGCACATCCGGCAAAATCGCCATAAAAGCCGGGGTGTTGATCATATCGCGATACTGGTCGTAGCCCTGGCGCGACAGCTCCGCCCAGACGGGAGCATTGGCATCCCACATTTCCGCCACGGAAGCATCGTCCCACTGGTACTTGTCAGGCATTAGTGCCTCCCAGGCGCTTGGCGCATTCGATCAGCGCCCAGATATTCTCATCGGGCGTATCGCCGCCCACTTGGTCGCCAGTGCCGATTATCAGGCGTGGCTCACCGGCGTAGGCGCCGATTATCTCAGCCACCTCGCGCTCGATATCGGCCGGCTTGCCGCGGATGAGCGTCTCGACGGTATGCACATTGCCATTGAACGTTACCTTACCGCCCAGGGCACGGCGCACGGCGCGCAGGTCGGTCACATCACCGCCAGGCGGGCGTTCGAACGGGCAAATGCAGTCGACGCCGCTGGTTGCCAGATCGGGTAAGTTGGCCATCGCGGGGCCGTGGTAGTGCAGATGCACCAGCCGGCCATGCTGATGAGCAGCAGCGGCAATCGCCCGCACCACGGGCAAATCCCATTCGCGCCACAGCCTTGGGCCGATGAGCGCCGCACAAGACCAACTGCAGGCAATAAAAAGCGGCGCAGCGGCGGTATGCGCGCAAGCGGCATGCGTTTCGGCCGTCATGTATTCGATGTAGCGCGCCTGCAATGCGCGGTAGTGGTCAGGATGGTCGAGCAGGGCAGCGATCCCCTGCTCCAACCCAAGCGGATTGGCGATGAAATCAAAGAACATACCGCCCACATATATTTCGAGCAAGTAGCGCTCGCCCACCTGGGCGAGTGCAGCATTGACAGCGGAATAATCGTGCAGCTCGATGGGCGGGAAGGCCGTCTCCAGCCAGACCGGTTCATCGGCAGCGAGATCCTTGATGGGACGTTCAGTCACCCAACTCGGCTGTATACGGTCATAAACGGCTGCAGCGTGCAGCATGCCCCGTGCAGTGCGCGTCTCGGTGAGCGCTTCATAACGGCCATCGCCCAGGGCACGCAGCGTCGTGCGCTCATCTACCCGCGGATTCGGCCGAGCAGGGGCGACGATGCCCCACCCCTCGCAATTATAATGGGTAAAGGCCGCCAGCAGGGCTTGCCAGTGCGGGACCTCACGCTCCAGCGCCACCATATCGATGCCCAGCAGCCTGGCAGGCAGGTAGCACCAAAACTCGGGCGCGACAGGATAGCGCTCAGACCATTGCCCTAGGTAAGCATTGAGCATGCGCTGGCGCGAGGTGAGTTCGGTCAATTGGGCAGCTCCTCTACCAACATAAAGTGATTGTAACCTGGCTGGCAGTGCCCGGCAAGCCACACTGCAAATTGACGCAACGGCGCGCGTGGCCTATGCTTTAATAGCAGCCAAAGGTCAGGAGCATATAGTGGATTCAGAGCTGACGCATGATGCCGTGGCCGCAGCCTTGCATACCCAGTTACTGGGGCGCACACTTGAAGTGTACCGCAGTATCGATTCGACCAATACCCGCGCTGCGGCGTTGGCCCGGCAAGGCGCGCCCGACGGCGCCCTCGTGCTGGCCGAGGAACAGACGGCCGGACGCGGCAGGCTAGGACGCAGTTGGCTGGCTCCGGCGGGCAGCTCGCTGCTGTTCTCGCTGGTGTTGCGGCCGAATCTGCAGCCGGCCGAGATGCAGCGCCTGGCGATGATTACGTCGCTGGCAGCCTGCCGGGCGGTAGAACGTCTGTATGGGCTGTATATTGCGGTCAAATGGCCGAATGATATCCAGTTCAATGGGCGTAAGCTGGGCGGCATGCTCTGCGAGGCCGGCCTGGAGAAAGGAAACCTGGCCTGGGTGGTAGTGGGACTGGGACTGAACGTGAATATCGATCCGCACACACTGGGCGAACTGCTGGTGCCTGCCACCAGCTTATCGCGCGAGCTGGGGCATGAGGCGGCACGCCTGCCCCTACTGGCGGCGCTGCTGGAGGAGCTGGAGCCTTTGTATCTGCGCGTGAACGCGGGCTGGCTCCCGCACGATGCGTGGCGCGAACGCCTGGCCACGCTCGGGGAGCAGGTGCGCGTAAGCACGCCTCAGGAGGCTAGCGAGGGCCTGGCGGAGGATGTGGATGCCAACGGCGCACTGCTCCTGCGCCTCGCGGATGGCAGCCGGAGGACTATCCTGGCCGGCGATGTGACCTTGCGCACAGAATAAACAAGTATATCAATACAACTATTGACATTATTAACGTTTAGAATTAGAATATTTAATATACGGTTGCATTATTTCAAGCGAGACAAAGATGGCTAAAGCGGTCATCGGCCGATGTCCGGTGTGCGGCGAAAGGCTGGAGGTCACTTGCCTGCACTGCCCCGCATGCGACACCACAATCGAAGGGCGGTTTGGCCTGGGGCGCTTCTACCTGCTGACGGAAGAACAGCTCGCGTTTGCCGAGACTTTTATCCGCTGCGAAGGCAAAATCAACAAGGTGGAGGAGGAGCTGAGCATCTCCTACCCGACAGTGCGCAGCCGGTTGAGCGAGGTCATCCGCGCGCTCGGCTACGAAGTGCGCGAAGAGAACGCTCCCTCATCCGAGCAGCGCCACCTGGCGCTCGAACAACTAGCCCAGGGACAAATCACCCTCGACGAGACGCTCAGGCTGCTGCGAGGCAAGCCATGATTTTGACCAAGACGCTCGACAGGGGAACCACTGCAGAGGGAATCCGCCCTATCAGGCTGCCGCAAGACCTGTTGCAGTTGGCCAGTCTGCTGGATATTGCCTTTAGCAGCGAACTGGAAATGACCGATTCGCATATGATCGAGGATCTGCGCCAGGCAGCGCGCCTGGGCGCGCTGCTATGGATGACCAGCGGTTCGCGCCTGGACGGCTTTGTCTATGTCGAAGATGAGCTGCTGGTGGGCAATATCACCCTGACGCAGGAACCACGCGACCCCACGAGTTGGTTCATCAGCAACGTGGCGGTGCTGCCCGATTGGCGCGGACAGGGCATCGCGAGCAGGCTGCTGGATACAGCTCTTGATTACCTGCGCTCCAGGCATGCCCGCTGGGCGCGGCTGCAGGTACGCACGGAACATCCAGTAGCCCTCGGATTATATCGGCGACGGGGTTTTATCACCTACGATACCACGTACGAGCTCAAGCTGGAGGCGCGCTTGCTCGATATCAACCTGGCAGCCGCGGACCGGCGGCTGCGCCCGCTGCGCCCGCGCGACAGCCGCGCCCTCTGGCAGTTGGTGCTCAATACCAGCGCGCCCGTCCTGATCAGGCAACGCGTGTTGCGGCCGTCCGACTTTCGCCGCACCTGGTTGAGCCGATTGGATAACCAGCTCGATGCCTGGCTGGTGGGCAATACCCGCTATGAGTTGGTCGGTTACGACGGATACAAGTTAGCAGCCTACGCGGCTCTTTCCGCAGATTCTGCGCGCAGCTCGTACCAGTGCGAGCTGCGCGTTCTGCCCCAGCAGCGCGGCATGTGGGAGGAAGCCCTCATCCGGCAACTGGCGCTGCACGCTCTCAGCCAGCCGCGCCGTAATGTGCTCGCCAGCGTCCCGCTGACCCACCCCGAAGCGCTGGACGCTTTGCTGAAATCAGGGTTCATTTGCCAACGCACCCTGGCGCAAATGAGCCTGGATATTGCTTGATGCTCCAGTGGAGGTTGTGAGAGGAGAAATTCGATGAGCAAATCAGAAGAACGCATTCAAATTCTTAAAATGGTTCAGAACGGCACTATCACAGCCGACGAGGCCGCCAAGCTGCTGGATGCAATCGACGAAGCGCCGGTTCGCGAAAGCACTGAAGGCAAGGGACAGGCGCGCCGGTTCCGCGTCAGAGTGACAGATACGGCCAGCGGACGCAGCAAGGCCAATATCAACATCCCCATCGGGCTGGTCAACATCGGTATGCGCATGGGCGCCAAGTTCGCGCCCAATATGTCGGATATCGATATGGAGCAAGTGCTCCAGGCCGTCAAGGACGGTACGCTGGGCAAGATAATCGATGTCGAAGATACCGAGGATGGCGAGCATGTCGAGATATATGTGGAATGAGTGAAAACATGTACACCCAAACTTTTCAACTCGCTCCCGAATGCACTGTACAGATCGACGCGTTCTCCAGCGACATCACCATCAGCGGGTCGGAGGGGCAGCAGGTGCGGTTGGAGACCGAAGATCAGAGCGGGACTCATGTTGAGTGCACGGAAAACCGCCTGCACATTAACGCGCAAGGCTTAGCTAGCGGGGATATCCGCTTGGCTGTGCCTGCAACCTGCGAACTGCATGTGAATACGCTCAACGGCGATATCACCGGCCGCCACTTGGGCAAGGCGACCCTGGCCTCCACCGCGGGCGATATCGACCTCAGCGAGAGCGCCGGCAACATCGTTATTCATAATGTGTCGGGAGACGTATCCATCAGCGGCGCCGAGATCACAAGCCTGGCAATCGAGACAGTTTCCGGTGACATCCAGTGCAAGACCGCCCTAGAACAAGACGGCAAGTACAGCCTGCACACGATTAGCGGCGATATCCGGCTGCAGTTGCCGCCAGATGAGCGCTGTTTGGTGCTTTACCAGACTCTTTCGGGCGACTTGACGTGCGGTCTCCCTCACCAAACGCATCGCCAGGGTTGGGGCAAGATGGATATCGCCGTCAACGATGGCGGAGTTACAGTACATTGCAGCTCCACGAGTGGCGATCTAAATATCGAACCATCCGAGCGAGCGCGCCAAGCCGCGCCTGCTCAGGAAGCGCCAGCACATCCGCGGCCAACCCGGCCACTTGGACCGTTTGATTTGGGCGACACCACACCCCCCGCAAGCGCGGCCCCTCAATTCAAGACGCGCTTGGAAGTGCTTAAAGCCATCGAGGAAGGCCGGTTAAGCGTGAGCGATGGGCTGGCGCTGCTGCAAAAACTGCTCTAGCACGGCATATTAGCGGTTGCTCTTGGTACGTCTAAAGCGCACACGTATTTCGGAGCGGTAGAATCCGCGCACGGCCAGCAGGATGATGCTGATGCCCAGCACGATGAAAAGCAGACCACGCAGCGGACGGGGGATGAACTGCAGCGTTAACCAGTAGATATAATCTGGGAATGGCTGCACGCGATAGAGGTGCGTCAGCAAATAAGCGATGCCCAGTGTTACCCCGACGGCGCCAAGGATAAAAAAGCTGAGCCAGCGTGCCAGGTCCCTGAGCTTGATTTTCGACTCGAGCTGCTTGTTGCGCAGGGCTGCCAACCTAGCCGAGGTGACGGTGAGGGTAGGCAGTGAGGTCGAGGCAATGCCCAGATTCTCAGGCAAGGGGATGGCGAGCTGCGCCGAGCGTGCATGCCCGAGATTTATGGCAATTTCCTGTTCGACGGCGATATAATTGACGGCCGTCGTCAGGTCAGAAGCAATCGGAAAGTCTTTGCGCCTGGGAGCCAGCCCGACGACATCCACAATCTGGCGGCCGTCCAGGATCATCAGTGGGCGCACATCCGCGCTATAAGCGGTCTCAATTTCTCGCTCCTGGTCGGCGATGACAAAGCAAGCCGCCAAATCCAAGTCGAGCTGCATGGCGGGCATCCACAGCATGCCCGGGTAACTGCCCCAGCAGCGGCAGTTGTCATCCGCGCTGTGCGGGCAGTTGATGACGGCATCCAGGCGGCCGCCACCCGCCTCTACCTGCTTAACCAGCTCGGCTTGCGTTTTCGAGAGCCCTTCTGCTTCATCGGGCTCATGCGCAACGGCATCCAGGATAATCAAAAGCTGCTCTGGCCCGCTCAGGCGGCGCAGAGCTTCCAGCGTGGCAGGAGTCAACCGCCAACCTTCATCAGGCGCGGATGGGTTAATATGGCTGTCACGCAAGATGCAGTTGGTATGGATGAATATCGCTTTCAACTAATCCCCCATCAAGCGATAACAGCTAAAGCGCCTGAGCACGGCGTACTGCATCTGTTTCTTCCTCGGAAAGACTGACGGCCGAATTCCAGTTAAGCAGTTGCTTGGCGTAAAAACGGGTATTGTTGCGCCCGTGCAGACTGGTGATGAGCACGCCGTTGCCTTCATTGGTGGCCAAGGCGAGCGCAAACGAAAGATCGCCGCCGGTATCGTCATAAGGGTTAAAACGCACCAGGCCGACTCGATTCAAACACCGCTGCTGAGCCATATTGAGTGCCGCCAATTGGTGGTTTTGCTGGCCGATGTAGCTGCGCAGTTCATCGCGCGAATAACCGATGACATCGCCGTCCTCGGCTTGCATCTGCTGACTATGAGGCAGATGGGCGGCCAATTTGTTGAGACGGGCAATAGTGACAGCAAGCAAAACCGCCAGGACTAGTACTGCCGCCCCGAGTATGATAAACAATGCGGTATCCAGACTGATGGTCGGCACAGCACGGCCCTCCCCCTCGATTTAGCGTCATTGTAAACCGCCAATGCTGATTGGTCAAGTCATTAAGAGGGTGTTGAAAAAGTATCCAACTAGAGACACTGTAGTGTCTGAAAGACAGGGTTGCAAACTCACAGATCAGTCCCCGCGTAAGCAGGAACCCATCCGAGTCTTGCTTTTATTCTTGTTATGATATGATATATTACACTATATATCAGATCAATACTGGATTCCGGCCTGCGCCGGAATGACGCTTCCTGTTTCCCAGTGGGCAAGTATAAGGAAAGAACCTCTTTTTCAACACCCTCGCAACTTGACGCCTTGAAAAACCAATATAAAATCGCCAGTAATGAGAGAAGCATATCAATCCCAAAGACCTGTGCGCGCCGTTAGGTATGCGCTCGGTACCTTATCTTCGCAAGGAACGCGTTTCAGGATTCCAGACAGGTGGATATACACCCTCGTAACACTAGCTTTTTTAGCTGCAACACTATTGGGCGGCTGCGCTCAAAACTCCTCTGAAGCTCCCCGGACGGGCGTTAGTCGGGTAATCATCAACAAAGGCTCGGATACCCTGGTGAATCTGGCCCTGGCGTGGGCCGAGGCGTATATGGCCGCTCATCCGGAGGTTTCCATTTCGGTAACGGGCGGTGGAACAGGCACGGGCATCACGGCGATGATTAACGGGACGATCGACATCGCCAATGCATCGCGTAGCATCAAATCTGAAGAATTAGAACTGGCCACTAGTAAAGGGATGCAACCAACCGAGTTTACCGTGGCACTTGACGCCATCGCCGTGGTGGTCAATCCCAGCAATCCACTGGATCACATCACCCTGCAACAGCTCTCGGATATTTACACTGGCAAGATAACCAATTGGAGCGAATTGGGCGGTGAGGATCGACCGATTGTGCTGCTCTCGCGCGAATCCAACTCAGGCACATATACTTACTTCCTGGAACACGTTGTTCGCCTGGGAGACGCCTCGAGCACCCTGCTGTTTTCACCGGATACGCTGCTGATGCCCTCTTCAGAAGGGATCAGCGTAGAGGTGCGCCAAAATCCCAACGCCATCGGTTATGATGGGCTGGGATATGTAACTAATGACCAAAAGGTGCTGGCGGTGGCGCGCGATGCCAGCGGACCATATGTGCTCCCATCAGTCGATACTGTAAATGATGATAGTTATCCAATTGCACGAGCCCTGTATATATACACGCCCAACGAGCCGGCAGGTCAGATAAAAGAGTATATCGACTGGATCCTCAGCGACGGACAGAATTTGATCAGCAAACTCGGTTTCGTACCGTTGACAAAGTAAGGGATGCGTTAGGGACAAGATGGAAGAGCCAAGAGAAAGACGTGAGCCATTCAGGCCGGGCACTTTTCTCATCGAAAACTTTGTCCGCGTAGCAGGCTTTTCGGTGATCGGGTTTGTTATCCTGATATTCCTGTTCCTGCTGCGTGAAGGTCTGCCGGCATTCTTTGAGGTGCCACTCAATAACCTCTTCGGCACGCGCTGGTATCCCACCTATGAGTTTTTTGGCACGTTGCCGCTCATCCTAGGGTCACTTCTGGTGAGCATCATGTCTGCCATTATCGCCGTCCCGCTTGGTATCGCTACGGCAGTATTTGTGCGCGAAGTGGCGCCTGGCTGGATGCGTGAAATATTGAAGCCGGTCATCGAGGTGCTGGCGGGTATCCCCTCGGTTGTTTTGGGTTTTTTCGGGATGACCCTATTAGTGCCGGCTGTGCGCCAGATATTCGATCTATCCACCGGCCTTACGGCCTTTTCAGGTGCGCTCGTGCTGGCCTACATGGCACTGCCAACTATGATCAGTGTGGCTGAAGATGCTCTTGATGCCGTGCCCAAGAGCTACCGCGATGCCGGCCTGGCTATGGGCGCCACCAAATGGCAGACTACCTGGCGTGTGGTGGTGCCGGCCGCCCGTTCGGGGATATGGACGGCAGTGATGCTTGGGCTAGGCCGGGCGATCGGCGAGACGATGGCGGTGATGATGATAACTGGCAACGCGGCGCGTATGCCGCTCTCGTTCAGTTCGCTCTTTATGCCCATCCGCACCTTACCAGCGACTGTTGCGGCCGAGATGGGTGAAGTCGCCCAGGGCAGCACCCACTATCACGTGTTATTCGGGATAGGCATCATCCTCTTTATCATCACCTTCCTGCTCAACCTGATGGCTGCTTCGTCGTTGTTCAAGAAGCGTTATCGCGGGGGGCTGCGCTAATGAACCGACATTGGGTGCAGCGTCTTGGGTTCGGCATCCTGGGGTTTGCAACCCTGCTGGTGGTGATCCCGATTGTGCTGGTCATTGCCCTGATCATCATCAAGGGCGCGCCGGCCATCAACTGGGAGTTTCTGACGACAATGCCCCGCGAGGGGATGAAAGCCGGCGGCATCCTGCCGGCCATCATCGGCACGCTGCTACTAACGGTCTGCACAGCGTTAATCTCCATCCCGATCGGCGTTGGGGGAGCGATTTATCTCTCAGAATATGCCAAAGATAACTGGGCCACCCGCCTCATCCGCCTTTCAATGGTTAACCTGGCTGGTACTCCTTCGGTAGTATACGGGTTGTTCGGCCTGGGTCTGTTTGTAATTTTCTTAAAACTGGGCACATCGGTCGCAGCCGGTTCGTTGACCCTGGCGATTATGATCCTGCCGGTGATTATCAGCACCTCGGAGGAAGCGCTGCGCGCCGTACCGATGGAATACCGCACGGTGAGCGCCAGCCTAGGAGGCACACGCTGGCAGGGTATCCGCCATGTGGTATTGCCGCAGGCCACCTCGGGCATCACCACTGGCATCCTGCTGAGCTTATTGCGCGCCAGCGGCGAGACGGCGCCGATCCTCTTTACCGCAGCCGCCTTTTACCTGCCGCGCTTACCGAATTCGCTGTCCGACCCAGTGATGGCTCTACCGTACCACCTGTATGTTGTCAGCACACAGGTACCTGGCATGCCTGAGGGAATTCAGTACGGCACGGCGTTGGTGCTGCTGGTGATCGTGCTTTCTATGAACATCATCGCTTCGCTGATTCGCAGCTATTTCAGGCGGCGGCGCCAATGGTAAACTGCTGCCGATGGGTTGGCCGGTAAAATGGACCATACGCTTATCAAAATCCGCATCGAAAACATAAACTTTTTCTATGGCGGCGTGCAGGCGCTCAAGGATGTAAGCATCGATGTGCCGCTGCATGCCGTGACCGTCTTTTTCGGCCCAGCCGGTGGCGGCAAAACGACCTTGCTGCGGCTCATCAACCGTCTGAACGATATGGTGGATAACATCAAACTGAGCGGCCACGTGTGGCTGGACGGCCAGGATATCTATGCCCCCGGTACGAACGTGCCGCGCTTGCGCCGGCGTATCGGGATGGTGTTTGCCCTGCCCCTCCCGCTGCCGGGCACCATACGCGAAAATGTCATCTATGGCCCCAAACTGGCGGGTATTCGCCAGCAGGCGCGGCTGGACGAACTGACGGAATCGAGCCTGCGGCAGGCCGCGCTGTGGGATGAGGTCAAGGACCGCTTGAACACGCCCGCCAACCAGCTCTCCGGCGGCCAGCAGCAGCGTTTGTGCATCGCACGCAGCCTGGCGCTCGAACCCGAAGTGCTGCTCCTGGACGAGCCCACTTCCGGGCTCGACCCGGTCTCGACGGCCAAAGTAGAGCAATCGCTTCTGGAGCTGAAACAGCGTTACACGATTATCATTGTGCCGCATAATGTGCAGCAAGGGGCGCGCATCGCGGATTACGCCGGCTTTTTCCTGATGGGCGAGTTGATCGAAGCGGGCGCAGGCCGCGATGTATTCACTCGCCCGCGCAATAAGCAAACTGAGGATTATGTAACGGGGCGGTTCGGCTGATGGACAAGTTTACCATTGAGCAGCTCGATGTGTATTACGGGCGCAAACAGGCGCTGCGCGGCGTATCGCTGGCCATCGCCACACGCCAGATTACCGCGCTCATCGGGCCTTCGGGCTGCGGGAAATCCACTTTTTTGCGCTGCCTGAACCGCATGAATGATACGATTCCTAACGTGCGCATCAGCGGCCAGGTGCGGCTTGACGAGCAGGATATCTACGGCCCAAGGATGGATGTCGTCGAACTGCGCCAGCGGGTTGGAATGGTCTTCCAGCGTCCGAACCCCTTCCCGCAATCCATCTATGACAACGTGGCCTTTGGACCGCGGGTACTGGGGCTGCACCATTCTAATTTGAATGATGTCGTCGAACAAAGCTTGCGCGGCGCCAGCCTATGGGACGAGGTGAAGGACAGCCTGCGCGAAAACGCGCTGAGCCTTTCGCTTGGGCAACAGCAGCGTTTATGTATCGCCAGGGTTATTGCCGTCAAGCCGGAGGTTATCCTGATGGATGAGCCGGCCTCAGCGCTTGACCCTATCGCGACCCTTAAAATTGAGGACTTGATGCACGAACTGGTCACCGAATATACCATCATCATCGTAACCCATAACATGCAGCAAGCTGCGCGCGTCTCTGATGAGACCGCATTTTTTATGGTGGACCACGACCAGGTAGGAATCCTGGTGGAGCACGGGGCTACTAAACAGATTTTCACCCAACCGAAGGACGAGCGCACGGAAGGATACGTTACCGGTCGTTATGGGTGAGGTATCCGACGCCTCTAGATGCTGTGTCAATAGGAGACAACGATGTTGAGAGTAGCATTTCATACGGAACTCGATCGGCTACATGAGCAAGTGGCAGAACTGGGCACAATGGTGGAGGCGGCCATTCGTAAGGCCGTGATCGGCCTGAAGGAGCGCGACCTCAAGGCAGCACACCAGGTAATTGCGGATGACGTGCAAATCAACAGCAAGCGCTTCAAGATCGAGAACGATATCCTGGTGCTGATTGCCACCCAGCAGCCATTGGCCGGCGACCTGCGCAACCTGGCTGCCATGCTCGAAATCATTACCGAACTGGAACGCATCGGCGATTACGGCAAGGGTATCTCGAAAATCAACCTGATGATCGGCGACCAGCCGCTCATCAAACCGCTGCAGGATATACCGCGAATGGCCGACCTATCCCTGGAGATGCTGCGACGCGCCTTGAATGCGTATGCCACCCTCGACATCAACGAGGCGCAGCAGGTGCCGACCCTCGACGACCAGGTGGATGGCCTGTATAACCAGGTTTACCGCGATTTGATTGCTTATATTATCAACAATCCCACCACTATGGAGCAGGCTAATATGCTGATGTGGGTAGCGCACAACCTGGAACGCGCCGGTGACCGGGCCGTCAACATCTGTGAGCGCGTGGTGTTTGTGGCCAGCGGGCGAATGGAAGAGTTCGACTCGCACTCCGCCGACAAGCTGCCGGCAGGCTGAGGCTATCGCGATGGCAACCGTGCACATCCCGACCTGGCTCTACCGCCAATGCGACGCGGATTTCACCCGCGACGTGCCGGCTGGGGGCTGCGGCGAGCGGCATAAGGAAGAGGGATTATTGTGGCGCACGGCCATCTCGTATGGCTTTGTCTATCACCTGGTGGATATCCTGGCAGCGCTTGCTGGTATTAGCTCTCCGTTGGAGGCGCATCATCATGACCCGTTACCGCAGCCAAGCCGAGTTAACGGCTGCTATTATCGGCTCGCGGCGGCGGCTGGAACGCACCCTGGACGGGATTGCCCCCGCTGAGCTGCCGCGGCCGGGCGTCGTCGGCGATTGGAGCGTCAAGGACCTGTTGGCGCATCTGGCTGCGTGGCAGCGGCTGCTGCTCTACTGGTATGCGCAAGGCAAAACCGGCGCTGTGCTCGCACCGAACCCCACGGGGATGTCGCGCCGGGCTATAGATATGCTGAATGCCGAGATCTATCAAACCCACCACAACGACTCGCTGGCCGCAGTGCAGATAGAGTACCACAGCGCTTACGCCGCAGCGTTGGAATTGGTACAAAGCCTCAGCGAGGACGAACTCTACACGCCCGGCCATTATGCCTGGACCGGCAAGTATTTGTTAGCCGACTATGCGGCGGCCAATACCTGCCAGCATGATGACTGGGCCAATCGCATGCTGCACAACTGGCTGCGCTCGCGTGCTTAGGATTTGTCTATACGAAATACCAGTTCGCTGGGCCACAAGTAGCGACGTACGCGCCAGGATTCGCCAGCCAGCAATCCCCTGAAATGTGCCTCATAGTTTACCGGCATGCCGCGCTTGGCGCCACCCAGACTGTGCGCCGGGAAAGAGACCAGTACATGCTCCGTGGGCAGGCGCACCAAAAGACCCCGTGCGGCTGCCGGATCGAGCTGCTCCAGGCAGGGCAGCGCCTTCATCAGCAAGGCCACCTGCACCGGTTCTGCCGGCATGCTGCCGAGTACATCCATAGCCAAGCCCAACGCGTTATAGCCCAACAAGCACAGCGCACGCTCGAGAAATGCCGCCAGATCGGTATATACGTCGCAAGCGATGTAGCGCGCGCCTTTGGCAAGCGGCATCCATGAGCAGGCGAGAGGATTCAAACCGCAGGCGACATCCAGCACTGATGTGATCGGCGCCAGGTCGGCCAGGCATGCGCGGTACAGCTCGGGCAGAATCGGCATGCGCTCGCGGGTCGAAGCATGGCCGGCGAGGATCGTTCGACATACCTCGCGGACGGCCTCCGGACCGCTTTCTGCGGCACGGGAAAGCTCTTCAAGCCAGCAGGCATAGCGCGGCGAACTCGGCCAGTATGCTCCGGCCACCTGGTGCAGCTTGCGGCGCGCCGCGTGCTCTGCTTCCCGCAGATTGCCGCGCGCAACCCATTCGCGCCCCGCAACGCGGCGCACCAGCGCGGGCGTCAGGCTGCGGTATTTGGCGCTCGCCAGGATAGCCGCGGTGATGCGCTCCACCTCGTCAGCCAGTGGGCTGTTCATGCCGGATGCGCTCCATCAAACGGTTCACAAATGCGATATTATGTAATGTTGCGTAACGGTCGTACAGGCCGTCGCCGATTTTGAACAGGTGGTGCAGCCAGGCACGCGAATAGCTGCGGCAGCACGGGCACCTACAGCCTGCCTCCAGCGGACGATTGTCGCGCCGGTGGATATCGTCGCCGATGTACAGGTGGCTGTACCACTGCATCTGGCGCGCCAGCGGGATACCCTCCTCAGCCTGCCAGATGAGCAGTCGGCCATGGCGCGCGTCGCGAGTGGGCATCGCGCTATCGAAGAGGGTATAACCCAGCTCGGCACACTCAAGGATATGGCGGGGATGGCCAATCCCGAGCGCGTGCAAGGGATACTCTGCCGGCACGAGCTCGCGCACATAAGCAATGATATCGTGCAGCAGCTCGCCCTGGCTATCCAGTGGCCAACCGCCCAAGCCGTAACCGTCAAAGCCAATCGCCAGCAGCTCCTCGGCGCAGATACGGCGCAACTCATACTCCCCGCCCCCCTGGATGACGGCCAGCAGCAGTGGCCGCCCGCCGCTAGATTTCCGCGCGCTCATCAGCCGTTCGAACTCGCGCTTGCCGCGTTTTGCCCAGGCAATGGTGCGCTGCACAGCGGTGCGTTGTTCAACCAGCGGCGCATCGGCGTGGGTACACTCATCCAGGCAGATAACAGCATCAGCGCCGAAAGCCACCTGGTGCTCCACCACCTTTTCAGGCGTCAGGCGCAGCGGCCTGGCCCCCGCCTCGCCCTTGAACACTAATCCCTGGTCGGTAATGGAACCGAGGGACGGGTTCTGGTGGATGAGCGAATAAGCCTGAAATCCGCCTGAATCAGTAACGATGGGGCGCTGCCAGGCGAACATGGCGTGCAGCCCACCGGCTGCTTTGAGCGTCCCTGGGCCTGGGCGCTGCAGCAGATGGAAGAGGCTCATCACCAGCGCCGGTACGCCCAGCTCCTGCAGGGCGACGCCGTCGACAGCGCGCACGACGCCACGCGTGGCATCCGGCAGAAAAGCCGGCAGACTTAGATTGCCATGCGGCGTGCGGAGCTCGTTTATGCCAGCCATACTACTTCCGTCGATGAAATGTATGTCATTATAAGGTAGAGTAACGCCTTGCTCAACCTGAATGTGCCGACCATACTGCGCCTCCAACATACTATATGTGATTACCTTTTCCATATCCAGCCCCTTGAAGAGTCAGTACTATATAGTATCATTGGCATCAAGTAGGATACGATGCAACGCAAGACGCAGGGTAGCTACCTCATAGCGCAGATCGAACAGATTCAGGGGCGGGTCTTTAACCGACTGCTGGAGGAGTACGGCATCGGGGCATTTAACGGCGCTCAGGGGCGCATCCTGTATGTGCTTTGGCAGCAAGATAACCTGCCGATTAAAGAGATCGCACGCCCCACCAGCCTGGCCAAGACGACACTCACCAGCATGCTCGAACGCATGGAACAGAGCGGCAACATCCGCCGCAGCGCCAAGTGACTGTCAACCTCAGTGAGCAGGCGCAAGCCTTGCGCACTGATTATGATGCTGTGTCGCTCCGGATGAGCGAGTTATTCTACGAGGGCTTTACGGACAAAGAAATCAATGTACTGGAAGCGATGCTAATCCGTATCCTGGCCAATCTACGAAACACAGAACAGGCAAATAAACCAGAAAAACCAAAGGAGTAACATGACGAAAGTCGCGATGCCGATCTCGAACCATTTTTGCCCGCAGACTCTCTTTCTATATGGTACCTATCGTGAGGATGGCACGCCCAATTTCGGGCTGTTCTGCTGGATTAGTTACTTCTGGGAAGATGAGCTGGGGGTGATGGCCTGTCTTGGCGGTCAGAAACTAACCAAAGACCGCATCCGCCAGACAGGAGAGTTCTCGGCCAACCTGGTGATAGAAGCGTTGCTTCCCCTGGCGGATGCTTGCGGCAATATCCCGGGCACAGATCCCGCCAAGCGCGCCATTCAACCAGATACCATACCTGGCCAGGTTCTTCATGTCCCTATTCTAAACGAAAGCCCCTGGAGCTTTGAACTACAAGTAATACGTGAAATACCTCTGCAGGGCAGCGATATCTTTCTCTGCAAGATCCGCAACATCCTGGCGGATGAACGGCTCGCGGATGAGACCAAAACGATTCAGGAACGTCTGCAATCGATTGCTCCCATCTCAACCACATGCCAAACCTATTTTTCTTTCACGGGAAAGTCGCTCGGGATGTGGGGAGAGCCACAACAGGCTTATCGCAAGCAGGCTGGGTGATATGGCGATAATAGAGCAAGTTCACGCCTGGCATGCTAATCAGCGTGGAAAGCGTCACGAGTAAACGCCGGCTGTGGCTAGTAGATAATATCCCCTACCTGGCTGGGTGCAGGACGTTTACTTGCGCATTACTGCAAGGGGTGGTATAATAATGGCTGGTCTATCAGCAAAAGTGGGCGTCCTCCCACTTTTGTTATTATGGCTGTCTTTTTTACAATGCGGGAGGTTTGTTTCTAGATGAAGAGCGAGTTTGAGATCGCCATCACTCAACTCAGTTCGGACCGCAACCTGGCGCCCAACATCATCATCGATGCTATCGAAAAAGCGCTGGCTTCGGCCTACAAGCGCAACTTTAACAGCATGCAGAATGTGGTGGCCAAGCTCGATCCGCATACCGGCCAGGCGACTATCTATGTCCAAAAGCTGGTGGTCGAAGAGGTAGAGGACGAGGAGACGCAGCTTGCGCTGGCCGAAGCGCGCAAAACGAAGGCTACCGCGCAGATAGGCGACGTGCTCGAGTTTGAGATGACGCCCAAGAATTTCGGGCGGATTGCCGCGCAGACAGCCAAACAAGTCATTATGAGCAAGATCCGCGATGCCGAGCGTGATTCTGTTTATCTGGAATATCAGGACCGCGCCGGCGAAATCATCAACGGCATTGTGCG
The DNA here is from genome assembly GCA_021372475.1 of Chloroflexota bacterium. Lineage (GTDB taxonomy): Bacteria > Chloroflexota > Anaerolineae > UBA1429 > UBA1429 > JAJFUJ01. The sequence continues at coordinate 75,010 of JAJFUJ010000127.1, forward strand.
CAATATCGATGCGCGTACACACGCCATCACCATCAGCCTAGGCAAGGCGGAGGCTATCCTAGACCCGGCCGAACAGATCCCCGGTGAGCACTACCGCTTTAACCAGCGCCTGCGCGTTTACCTGATGGAAGTCGAGCGTGGGACGGGGCATAGCCCGCAGATTACCGTATCGCGCACCCACAAAGGCTTGCTGCGTCGGTTGTTGGAAATGGAAGTGCCTGAGATTTATAACGGCGTCGTCGAGATCAAGTCAGTTGCCCGCGAGCCTGGCTCACGCTCCAAGGTGGCCGTGGCCGCGATACAGCCGAACATCGATCCCGTCGGCTCGTGCGTGGGGCCGCGCGGTGTGCGCATCCAGAACATTGTCAATGAGCTCAACGGTGAAAAGATCGATGTGGTAGCCTGGTCATCCGATATGTCTGTGTATATCTCCAATTCGCTCAGCCCGGCCAAAGTTACGGCCGTGTATATGAACGAGGCCGAGAAGACCGCCAAAGTCGTCGTGCCGGATAAGTCGTTATCGTTGGCCATCGGCAAAGAGGGGCAGAATGCTCGCCTGGCAGCCAAACTGACGGGCTGGCGCATCGACATCCGCAGTGAAACCGAGGCGGCTGACGACCAGGAACGTCTGGCGGCGGAAGCAGCCGCGGCGGCAGCCCAGGCTCAGGAGCAGCAGGCAGCACGTGAAGCCGCTGCCCGTCTACTGGCTGAAGCAACTGCTTCGTTGGATGAAGAGGAAGGTCTGAAAGAGCCGCAAGAGGAACTGGCGGAGCCAACCACGGCCGTGGAAGATGAATCCCTCAGCCAGGAGCCGCTCGTAGAATGGCCTGAACCCGAACCAGAAGCGGCAGTCGAGGAGATTACCGAGCCAATAGACGAGGAGACTACTATACTGGCAGCCGTTGAACCCGAGCCAGTCCCCGAGGCGCCCACTTCGAAAACCCTTGAAGAAGAGGTAATTGAAGAGCCGTCTGAGGATGAAGAAGGTGAGCACAAGGAAAATAAGCCGGCTCGCAAGGACAAAAGCAAGCAGCGTATCCTGGTCTATGACGAACGGCTTGGCCGTGTCGTTTCGAAAAAGCGGCGCAAGCCCGGGCGCTCCGGCGGGTGGAGTTACGATGAGGATGAGGAGTAGTTCCAGGCGGTGACACCGGGTAAGCAACCACGGCAGCGCAAGCAGCCGCAGCGCACTTGCATCGGATGCCGCCAGGTCAAGCCCAAGCGGGAACTGGTGCGCATCGTTCGCACGCCTGCCGGCGAGGTGTTACTGGATCCTACCGGCAAGGCGGCCGGACGAGGGGCTTATGTCTGTAAGCGCAAGGCATGTTTGTTGACGGCGCTGGAGCACAACCGCCTTGAACATGCGCTAGAGATCAGCCTGACGCCTGAGCAGCGCACGCTGTTAGCGAGTGCGGCTGAGGCAATGGGTGATGAATAATCGTGCTCAAATGGTAAGGATAGAGGTGAAACGCACAGATCTAGGCCTAGGAAGCGGCGCAGATACGGCGTCGTCCGTCCGGGCCTGCGATGCGACGAAGGGGCAGAGTATGACGCTTTGCTAATTTAGCATGCAACCATCCTCCTGCTAATCCCCTCCGGTCAGCCTGACCCCACAACAGCGGTCAGGTGCGCAGCAGGCTGCTGACTCACTTAATCTGCCGTCAGCGCACCTCGATACGTTCAATGAAAGGGGTGAACCCCATGCCAACAAAGAGCAACTCGTACCGCCCGGGAACAGGAAACCGCTCAAATAGTAGCCGTCCCGGCAATCATAGAAATTCCGGTCAGAGACAAAACCACGGACCTGCACCCCAAAGCAGGTCAAGCGCGCAGCTCAACCGCCCGAGTGCACCGCAGGCTGCTGCAGCCAAGGCTGCTGAACCATCCGTCAAATCGCTCGTGCTGCCGCCCAGGATAACCGTGCGTGATTTGGCCGAAAAGATGGGCTGCAGTCCAATCGAGCTGATCAAACAACTGATGAATGCCGGCGTCATGGCCAATATCAACCAGGAAATCGATTATGATACGGCAGCCATTGTATCCACCGACATGGGCTTTGAAATCACAGAGTACAAGGAACCCGAGCTGGTAGTCGAGGTTCAGGAAGAACAGCCGACCGCAGCGCCCAATCGCAGGACGGTCTATAGCGAAGAAGAACAGAAATACCTGCGCGAGCGTCCGCCGGTCGTCACTATCCTGGGGCATGTCGACCATGGCAAGACCTCGCTTTTGGATGCTATCCGCGACAGTAACCAGGCTGCTCACGAGGCCGGCTTTATCACTCAGCACATCGGCGCATACCAGGTAACGGCGCAGGATAAGCTCATCACCTTCCTGGACACGCCGGGACATGAGGCGTTCACCGCAATGCGCGCCCGCGGCGCCAACCTCACGGATATCGCCGTGTTGGTAGTGGCAGCCGATGACGGCGTGCAGCCGCAAACCAAGGAGGCCATCAACCACGCCCGCTCAGCTCAGGTGCCCATCATAATCGCACTCAACAAAATAGACTTGCCGACTGCCAATCAGGAGCGCGTAAAACAGCAGTTGGCCGATGTGGGATTGGTAGTCGAAGACTATGGCGGCGATACCATCTGCGTGCCTGTCTCAGCCAAAGCTAAAAAGGGAATCGACGACCTACTGGGGATGATCCTGTTGGTGGCTGAAATGGCCAACTACAAGGCCAACCCGCGCCGCAACCCGACGGGGGTGGTCATCGAAGGGCGCCAGGACAGCCAGCGCGGCCCCACCGCTACCCTGCTGGTGCAGGAAGGCACACTTAAAATCGGCGACGCTCTGTTAGTGGGCACATGCGCCGGTAAAATTCGTGCAATGTTCGATTATCAGAACAAGCCGATCAAGCGCGCGACGCCCTCTGCTCCGGTGGTGGTCATCGGCTTGAACGGCGTGCCGCAAGCCGGCGACCACTTTGAGGTTGTCGAAAACGAGCGCATTGCCCGCGAACGGGCAGCCTCCCTGCTGCAGGCCTCGCGCGAGAGCGCCGCTGCGCCGGCGCAGGCGATCAGCCTGGATGAGATATTCGCTCAGGCGCAAGCCGGCCAGATTCAGACGCTCAACCTGATCCTCAAGGCTGACGTACAAGGCAGCCTCGAGCCAATCCGCGGTTCGCTTGAGAAACTCGAAGTCGGCGAGCTAAAGGTGCGTATCGTGCATGAAGGAGTCGGCGCTATCAGCGAGTCAGATGTGTCGCTGGCAACGGCCGACCACGCCATCATCATCGGCTTCAATGTCAATATTGACCCGGCGGCCGCGCGCCAGGCCGAGCAGAATAAAATCGATATACGCACCTATAATATCATCTATCGGGTGATTGAGGATGTGCAAAGCGCCCTCACGGGCATGCTCGCGCCGACCTTCCACGAGGTGTCACAAGGTAAGGCTGTGGTGCGTCAAGTATTCAGTATCACTAAAGCCGGCAAGATCGCCGGCAGCCAGGTTCAGGAAGGCAAAGCGCTACGCAACGCCCAGGTGCGGGTGCTCCGCGGTGACAAGGTGCTGTTCGAGGGCAAAGTGTCTTCGCTCAAGCGCTTTACCGAAGATGTGCGCGAGGTGAACACCGGCATGGAGTGCGGTATCGGCATCGAAGGCTTTGACGATCTGATGCCGAACGATATTATCGAATTCTATACGATGGAGCAGGATAAACGGTAATCCGCGCTCCGGCAGATAGGTCGGATGATAGTCAGGATTCCCGAGAGTTGAGACTGAGGGTAAATGTATGCCAGGTTTCAGAGTCCAAAAGGCTGCTAGTTTTATCCGCGATGAGCTGATTTTACTCCTGCGGGATAAAGTCAAGGACCCGCGCGTCAAGAACCTCACCGTGACCGAGGTCAGCCTGACGCCCGACCGGCGTATCGCGCGGGTATATGTCGCCAACTATGGCACCGAAGACGAACTCAAAGAGGGATTGGAAGGCCTGAAGAGCGCCCAGGGGCTACTGCGGCGGGAGATTGCCGCGCTTTTGCACTGGAACTTTGCTCCTTCCCTCGAGTTCCGAGTCGACAGCTCCTGGCACTATGGCCAGCGTATCGACGCGTTGATCGACCAGATTAGCAGCGAAGCCGGTGCCGCTATAAATGAAGGTGACGAAGACAGTACCGTTGAAAATGAGGTTGACGACGAAGACAGCGCCGCACAAGATGCGAGTGACGACAAGGAGCCTGGCGATGGCGACAAGTGACCGCGACCGGCTCAGCGACCGCCTTTTCGCCGCCAAAAGCGCTCTGGTTATCGCGCACATTATGCCAGATGCCGATACCCTGGGCGCCGCCCTGGGGCTTGGGCTAAGCCTGCGTTCGCTTGGGATGACCGTCCACCTGGCCTGCGCAGACCCAGTGCCTACAGAGTTGCGCTTTTTACCTTCCGCCCAGGAAGTCCAACCCAGGTTGTATGCTGGCGAGGAAATCATCGTGACGGTAGATATCAGCGACCAACAGCGTATCGGCATGTTGTATGATGAAAAGATATTCTCCACTGTCCCGGTGCTGGTCATCGACCACCATATCACCAACACTCGCTTTGGCGCCCTTAACTGGGTTGCGGAAGTGCCGGCGACCAGCGAGATGATCCTGGAGCTGTTGCAGGCACATAACGTAACCATCAGCCTGGACGCGGCCACCTGCCTGCTGGCGGGCATTATCGGCGACACCCAGTGTTTCCTGACGAGCAACACCTCGCCAAGTTCACTCATTGCGGCCGCTCAACTGCAAGAGTTGGGCGCACCCTTGCGGGAAATTGCCACAACCGTGTTGAACCGGCGCCCCACTTCAGCCCTGGCGGTCTGGCGCGAGGCGTTTATCAACGCCTGCCAGGAGCCGGGCATCATCCTCACTACCCTGGGGAGTGCGTTTTTACGCAGCGTCAGCGCGGATGATTCCAGCACCAACGGCCTCTCCTCGTGGCTGGCAGGTTTAGACGGCGTCCTTATCTCAGCCGTCCTGCGCGAAGCGGATGATGGCAGTGTGGACGTCAGCATGCGCTCGGCGCCTGAAATCAATATCGCCGTCGTCGCCCAGAACCTCGGCGGAGGCGGTCATCCTCAGGCAGCGGGCTGTGTACTCGCGGGGCCTTTGTCGTCAGCCAGCGAACGTCTGCTGGCAGAGCTGCGCCCCCTGACGGCGCGACCTGCGCCGGTTGAGGAGCTTGTTCACTGAGATGCCTTCAGGTTTATTGAACGTGAACAAGCCACGTCTGCTGAGCTCGCACGATGTCGTCAACCGCGTGCGCCGCTTGACTGGCATCGACCATATCGGCCATGCCGGCACCCTCGACCCGCTGGCCAGCGGCGTGCTGGTAATCTGTGTGGAGCAGGCCACCAGAATTGCCGAATATGTCGCCAATGGACGCAAAACTTACCTGGCGACATTGCGCATCGGCGAGGAAACCAACTCGTATGACGCGGAAAGCGAGGTAATCGCCTCGCGCCCATGGGATGCTGTGCGCCGCGAAGACCTGGAGAGCGCACTGGGCACGCTGCGCGGTGAAATCGACCAGATACCGCCCATGTATTCGGCCGTCAAGCACCACGGCAAGTCGCTCTACAAGCTGGCGCGACGCGGCATCACCATTGAACGCGAGGCGCGCCGGGTGAGCATCTACTCCTGCGAGATAACCCATTGGGGACCGCCCCTTGTTGACTTGCGCGTCGTTTGCTCGGGCGGCACCTATATCCGTACGCTGGCGCATGATATCGGCGCAGCCCTGGGCACGGGGGCATATCTGGCCGGATTGGTGCGCGAGCGTTCGGGCAGCTTTGCGCTGGAAGATGCCGTATCCCTCGAACAACTCCAGGAAGCGGGATCCGAAGGCTGGCAGCGTTACCTGCTGCCGATGCAGGCAGGATTGGGGCATCTGCCGGGCATCAGCGTCGATAGCGTCCAGGAAGCCAGAATCTGTCAGGGGCAAATGGTGGACCTGCCAGAACTGGCGTCCGCCGACCTAGCCTATGCCGTCAACGGCGGTGGCCAGCTCTTTGCCATCCTGCGCCGCCGTGAAGTAACCGGGCTCTGGCGGCCCGATAAGGTACTGCATGTCTGAACAAATCGCGCATCCAAGCGGAATGATAGCAAACGGCCTGGAGCTGAGCATCGTAGAGCCTGCCGCCGATACGGTGGTAACTATCGGCACTTTCGACGGCGTGCATCTGGGGCACCAGCACCTCATCAGGCAGGTCATCGCGCGCGCCCGCGAAATCGGCTGCCTGGCGGCCGCCTTAACCTTCATACCCCATCCACGCACCGTGCTGCATCCCGAATTGCCCCTGGCATATCTCTCCACCTCGCCTGAACGCGTCCAGCGGCTAAAAGAACAGGGTTTTGACCTGGTGGTGGCAACAATGTTCACTCCAGAGTTGGCAGCTACTTCCGCCGAGGAGTTTATGACCGCACTGGTGCGCCAGGTAAGAATGCGTGAGCTGTGGGTCGGGCATGATTTCAGGCTCGGGCGTGGGCGCGAAGGCGATTTCAAAAGCCTGCGTTCGCTCGGGTGCAAGCTCGGCTATACGGTGCATCTGGTAGAGCCGCTGCTTTATGACGGGCATCCTATCAACTCGACGCGCATCCGCAAGCTTATCGCCGCCGGTGAGATGGAGCAAGCCGCGGAGTTGCTCGGACGGCGCTACAGCCTCTCAGGGCAGGTCATCGCCGGCCGGCACGTGGGGCGCTCCCTCGGTATCCGCACGGCCAATATTGCCTGCGATCCGGAGCGGGTCATCCCGGCTAACGGCGTCTACGCTGCCTGGGCAGAGGTCGCCGGCAGCCGTTATATGGCCGCCGTGAACATCGGCATCCGCCCGAGTTTCGGCCTCACCGAGCGGCTGCTCGAAGTGCATCTGTTGGATTTCGAGAATAATCTATATAATACCGAACTGAGCATCGAATTTGTGCATTATCTGCGGCCAGAGCTGCGCTTTGCTGAGGTTTCCGCGCTGGTCGCCCAGATACAGCACGATATCGCCGAAACACGCACTATCCTGCGTGCGGATACCTACCATGAGGTGGATGACAACCATGGCTAATATGATTACGCTCGCACGTTTTCCAGTGCTGTTCCTTGCCATCATCCTGATGTATCTGCCGGGAGCGACGCCCAAGCTCATTGCAGCGCCAGTGGTTATCGTGTTGATCTTGATGGACACTGTCGATGGCTGGGTAGCGCGAGCGCGTAAGGAAACCTCGCTGCTGGGCAGCGTGCTCGATATCATGGCCGACCGCTCCGTCGAAGTGGCGCTATGGATTTGCTTCGCCCACCTGCGCCTGGTTCCAGTAGTCATTCCGCTCATTTTTGCGGTGCGCGGCGTCATCGTCGATTCGTTGCGCAGCTTTTCAGTGGGCAAAGGGATGGCTCCCTTTGAGGGAATGCGTTCGCGCGCCGGACGTTGGTTGGTAGGCAGCCCATGGATGCGCAGCACCTACGGCATCAGTAAAGCCTTCTCGTTTACGGGATTGGCGCTGACTAACGCCTTGTACACCATGGCAAAGACAGGAGGCGCATCAACCAGTGCGGCAGCTACGAGCCACACTATTTTTACCATAACCAGTTGGGTAGCACTGGCGCTGTGCTTGCTGCGCGGTATCCCTGTCGTGGTGGAAGCTTTTATCTGGCTGCGCGAATACGATCATAAACCGGACCTAGAGCCGTAACAGCTTTTCGCGCGCCTGACGCAAGTAGCGCAGTGCCGCATCAAAACCGGTCTCTTTACGCGAGAGAGCGATAAGGTGTTCGGTTTGCGCCACCAGTTTGGTCAGCTTGCGGCTTTCGGCATGTTCGCCCTTGTGGGTCAGCTCCTCGGCCTGGCGCTGTACGCGCTGCTTGAGCGCATTTACGGCTTTGAGCTCATTCTGCAGCAGCCCCAATGCATCGCGCGATTGCGACTCGCCCCGTTCATACAGCTTGACGAGTTCCGTACAAGCGCCAAGGGTACGCTGCCAGGCGTCCAGCAGCGCTGGCAGGCTGTCGGCGGATTGGATGCCACGCTGCAGCTCCGTCACCTGCGCCCAGGCGCGCTCCGCATCGATATTCCAGGATAGATTAGGCCAAAAGCTGGCAGCGCTAATCTCTTGCAGGCGGTCGCGTAGCGCCTCGGCCTGGGCATAACGCTGCTGATAGGCTTTATCCAGTTCCTTGAGCGCCAGCCTCCCCTCGACGATGTCGCGGTGTAGCTCCACCATGCGCTGTTCCAGGTCGGCGCTGCGCCGGCCGAGCGTCTGGCTGAGTATATAGGCATTTTCGCGGTTGCCTTCGGCGGTCTGCTGCCAATCAGCGTAATCGGCCTTGATTTTCAGCACCAACGGCTGGACGACGGCCAGGTTCGAGATATCCAGGCGATCCAACTGCGCCCACGAGCGCGCGAGCTGCCGGCGCTCGTCCTCGTACTGCAACTGCAGTTGTTTGAGATGCGTGGCATGGGCGGTGCTCACTTCTTCGAGCTGCCGTTTGAGATAGGGCAGCCCAAAGCGCAATGCTTGATCGTACTCCGTCTGGCTTGGATCGAGCAGCTTGGCCGCTTCCTGGCGAATTTCGATAGCCAGCTTGACCAGCTTTTCGCGCAGTTCCACCAGCATGGAGCCCGAAAGCTGCTCGACGACCGGCAAATCCACGTAAAGCAGCAGCGCGACATCCTGTTCCACCTGCAGGCGCTGCTGCTCGATTTGCTCCAGCAATTCCCTGAGGCGGGCGATGCCCGTGCGCACATACTCGGTCCCGCGCTCCGCATACTGCAGCGCATCGTAGATATCATCCAACTGCGTCTCGATAAATAGGCCGTCGCGCGTAAAATCCGCCGGCAGGCAGCTCAAGGCCAATTCGGCCTCGCGCTGCGAAAGCTCGATATTGCGCAGCAGTTCAGCTACCGCGGGCATATGCTTGGGATAGGCTTCGAGCTTTTCTGCGGCGAACTGCAGTTGACGGCGGTAAGGTGAGATATCCCCGCGTTTGAGTGCGCTCCACAAGGCATCCACTGCTTGTGCGCGCTCCTCTATGGAAGCGAGCCGTTCATGGACCTCCGCTGCCTGCTGGCGAACCTGGCCGCACTGCTCCTGGCAGTGCGCCAACGCGGAACGGGTAGCCTGCTGACGTATGTCGCTGGCGGCAGCCAGGGCCGCAGCGGCTTCGTCCAGAACTGCACGGGTAAAATCGGCGTGGATATTGATATAGCGCTGCTGCAGCTCATCCACCGCCGCTCCGGCCGCGTTGACCACGTCCGCCGCTGTATTCAGTTCAGCGTCCACCGCGGCGATTGAACCCTCCAGCCCGGCCAGGTCCTCCGTCAGCAGCGCAGCGCGCTCATCAAAAGCAGCGGCTTGGGCGTTTACCGTGCGATAGGCATCGCGGGTACGCTGCCCCAGCCGCGTCTTGAGGTCATCGCGCGAGGCGGTTAAGCCCAGCAGCACCTCGTCGATATCCTGCTCGCGGAAGTTGCGGCGCTGCACAGCGCGCCAGCGTTCCTGCAAACGAGCGAGCGTTTCTTCCGCCTGCAGCAGAGCATCTTCGGCTGCGCGACGAAGGGCAGTGAGCGCGTCCAGATCCTCGGCCAGGTGCGCGATGCCGCCGGCCAACGCGGCGTTCGGTTCGGCTGCACGCTCGAGCACAGCCGGCGCGATTCCGCCTTCGGCATCCAGCTCGTTCTGCAGCTTGTCAGCCTGAGCGCGTAAAACGCTAATGCCGCTCGAAAAGGCTTCCAACCCGACAGTGCCGGCAGAGCGTTCCTGCTCCAGGCAGGCCGAGAGCTGATCGAGCTCATAGCGGCGCAGCGCAAGCTGAGCGCGCATATCCGAGGGGATATCCAACACCTTCTGCCGCAAGGCTGCCAAGGCTTCGAGCGTGGTTGTCGCATCTCCCAGCAATTCGGCTAGATGACGCACTTGCTGCCACTGGCTGTAGGCAGCGCGCGCGCGCTTCCAACAGCGCAGGGTGATAACCTGGAAGAATGAGCACTCGGACAGCGCCGCGCAGCGCAGCGGTTCGGCCAGAACGCCGGACTCGTTCAGTTCCATCTGCAGGCGTGCGAGCTGTTCATCGGCAGCCTCCACCAGCGGTTGGTAAGGGCCGAAGCGCGGCTGCGCGCACCAAAATGCTTGATGCTCCGCCTGCGCCAACGTTACGCGGTCGTAATACGAGAGCACCGCCGCACGCGAGCGATATGAATGCCGCAGCGACCAGCCCAATGCTGCGGCCGCCAGCCAGGGCAGCACGCAGGCTAGCAGGTACAGCTCCAGCACGATCAGCAGAGGCTGCCACCACCTCACGGTATCTCCTCCACTTACCAGTTGGTCAGGCTGCCGTCAGCCCTAGAATAATGCGGCAGCTCCTGCATCCTGAACGGGCGTTCGAGAGCGGCGTTGCGGTCCAATTCCACGCCCAGGCCGGGCGCGCTGGGCGGCAGGATGGCGCCGTTCTGCCAGATCAGGCTGCTATGCACGACATCATCTAACATAGCGCCCGGTTTTTGCGGCTGCTCCTGCACGGCAAAATTGGGAATGGCCAGGTTGAGGTGCACGCAAGCCGCCGTCGCGACCGGCCCCAGCGGATTATGCACCACCAAGTCGATGTAATGCGCCTCGCACCAGCCGGCTATCTTTTTGGCCTCGCTCAAGCCGCCGGCGATGCACAAATCCACGCGGGCATAGTCAATCAGGTCATTATCGATAAGCTCGCGGAACTCCCATTTGCTGGCGAATTGCTCACCAGCCGCCAAGGGCACGCTGGTCTTGTCGCGCAGACGATGGAATGCCTGCGGGCTTTCGGCGCGGATAGGGTCCTCGATGAAGAACGGTCGGTACTGCTCCACCTCGCGGCAGAAGGTGACGGCATCGGGCGGGGAAAGGCGAGTGTGCAAATCGTAACACAGCTCAACCTCTGGACCGAGTGCGGCACGCACTTGGCGAAACTCCTCGAGCCCTTTGCGCATGGCGCGGGTCGGCTCAAAGATGTCGCAGCCGAGGTCGATATACCAGCGTATAAACTTCCAGCCCTCTGCCACGCGTTCGCGGGCGTGTTCTAGCAGCGTTGCGGTATCCGGGGCACTCAGGTGGCAGTAGCAGGCGACGGAATCACGCACACGGCCGCCCAGCAGGTCATACACGGGCACGCCCAACACTTTGCCCCTGATATCCCACAGAGCAATATCGATAGCCGCCAGCGCTGAACCGAGGATGCGGTCATGCGGAAAGAACCCGCCGCGCGAGAGGGTTTGCCAGATAAACTCGATGCGCGCCGGATCCTGACCGATGAGCAGCGGACGAAAATGGTCGATAGCACCCATCACCGCCAATTCACGCCCCGTCAGGCCGGCCTCGCCGAGGCCGCAGATGCCGGCATCCGTGTCGACGATCACAAATAAAAAGTTGCGGCTGCCCCCCCAGACCGGATAACAGGTTACAGCAGTGATTTTCATCGGCACCCCCAAGTATTTGCGCTAGTGTAAAGCAGGCGGATAAGAGTGTCAAGGCTGCGTGTTCCTTCGGGCGTTGACAGCGCACCCGCCTGCCCTATAATTGGCTGGATAACCTGTTCAAGAGGCATAATGGGTATACCTGAGAGCGCCTATTGGTTAGCGACATTGGGTTCAGCAAACCTCAAGCGTGCGGCAGCTAAACAGATTTTATACCGCTGGTGTATTGGGCAAGGGAAACCCGCCTCTACCCTGGCAGAGATGACGGCAGAGGATACCGCAGCACTGGGGTTGGAGCAAATCCAACTCGAGGCACTGCGCGCCAGCCTGCCCCAGGCTACAGGGCACGCTGCGGCCTTGGCGCGGCTTGCGGCACAAGGCATTCAGGTGCTCACCCGCGACGACAGCGCCTACCCAGAAGCCCTGCCACAGCGCCTGGATGAAGAGCGCCTGCCGTATATCTTATATTATAACGGCAACCTGGAACTGCTCTGCCAACCTGGGATCGCCGTAGCTGGCTCAGGCCAGCCTTCCGGCGCCGCTGTGGCCTTTGCGCGCAGTCTGGCTCAAGAGCTGGCTGCGGTAGAGTGCGTATTGCTGAGCGGTTATCACAAGGGAATCGAACGGCTTACCGCCGAAGCTATGCTGGAGAGCGGTGGCAGTGTTATTATTGTTCTACCGCTGGGTTTGTGCGCCAATGCCAGGCTGCTGGCTGACCTGAACGCTTTACTGCGCAGCGGGCGGCTGCTGGTGCTCAGTCCGGCGACCTGCGATGCCCCCTATTCGGATGCGCTGGCAGCGGCGCGTCTGCCCCTGATTGCCGCGATGAGCGAACTGCTGTTGGCGATCGAGCCGGAGCAGCAGCCTGACGGCTGGTTGCAGGCGCTGCGCCCGCCTTTGCCGGCCACAGCCTTCTGGCAGGGCGCCGGCGCCCCAACCGCTCGTGAGTGGCAGACCCAAGGCGCTGCGTTGGTCAATAGCGCCGAGCAAGCGCTGACTATCTGGCAGGATATCCGCGATGGCGCAGGGTACGCGCCAAAACAAGATGAATCCGCAGCGTTTACTTACGACCCTGCGCCCATCACTTTCAGCGATGCCGATTCGGCCATCGCCACTTTGAGCCAAAGCGGCACGGTGCCCGATGTGCTGGCGCGCCGGCTGCGCGAACGCGCACCCAAGTGGGGCAACTGAGGAGGCCGTATGCAGCCGCGCGAACGCTATCTGGAAACGCTGCTCTTTGGGCAGCCTGACCGCATCCCACTCACGCCCGGCTGGCCGCGCGAATCAACCCTGGCGGTCTGGCATATCCAAGGATTGGCGCATGATGCGTTCTTTCTCCGCGCACTTGCCGAGGAACTCGGCCTGCCGCTGACGGCTTTCGAGACCACGGCAGCCGTTCCGGTCTCCACTAGGATGCTCCCCACTTTTGAAGAAAAGGTGCTGGCCCACGAACACGGCCATTACATCGTGCGGGACTGGATGGGTGCCATCACCGAGATTGCCGATACCTACGACTATACCTATATCCGCAGCGCCAAGGATTTCGTCACCCGCAAGTGGCACCGCTTCCCCGTGCAGAGCCCGGCCGATTGGGAGCAGCTTGCCTGGCGTTATCAGGCCGACGCGCGCGAGCGCTACCCGGTTGATTGGGCGGCTGTCAAAGCAGAATTGGAGGGTTCAGGACAGGCGTTGGTGCTCTCTCTCAACGGGCCGTTCTGGCAGATGCGCGAGTGGCTGGGAATGGAGGGGTTGTGCCTGATGATGGCCGACCAGCCGCGGTTTATTGCCGAACTGGCCGCGTTTTGGCAGCGCTTTACCTGCGAGGTGCTGGAGGAGACGCTGCGGCACATCCGGGTGGATGCGGTGCAGCTCTCGGAGGATATGGCCTACAAGGCACATAGCATGATCTCTCCCGCGATGGTGCGCCATTTTCTGCTGCCCACGTACCAGGCCTGGCATGAGCTGACAACAAGCTATGGCTGCCCGATTCTGGATATGGATTCGGATGGCGAGGTGAGTGAACTGATCCCTTTGTGGGTGGAAGCGGGCATCAACGTCTGTGACCCCATGGAAGTGGCGGCAGGCAACGACATCGCGGTGGAGCGCAAGCGCTGGGGCAAGCAAATGGCCTTCCGCGGCGGGTTGGATAAACGCGCCCTGGCTGCCGGAGGCGACGTGATGCGCAGCGAGCTTGAGCGCGTGGTGCCGCCGCTCCTGGAGCTGGGCGGCTACATCCCGAGCTGCGACCACGGCGTGCCGCCCGACATCGCCTGGCCGGATTTCGTCGCCTACAGCCGTTACCTGGCGCAGCTCACCGGTTGGCTGTAAGCACAGCAGGGCAGGCTGCGGCTTGCCCCACTGATAGTGTAACGCTAAAACAGCTTAATCCAGCTTGATCTGGCCGCTGCCGCGCGAAGAGTGCGGCGAGCTGAAACTGCTGCTCGAACCCGTGGCCACAATGACATGCACACTTTGCCCAGCAGTCAGCGTCTTATCGTACTGATCGCCGGAATCAAGCGGAATCTGCACTTCCCAAAGCATGATGTTATCAGCCAACGAGGCGGCCGACTTGACAATATCGTTTTTGCCGCCCAGGGTGGTATCGGCGTCGTGCGCCGTTGGAGCAGTTCCGTATTGGTCGTCTATGACTGCCTTGCCGTCCACAACCGCACCGATGATGATGTTGGCGCCCATCATGCGGTCGTCAGGCTCCAGGCCAACGGCAATCCATGCCGTCGTTTTGGTACTGGCAGCCAGGTAGAGATATTCGGCATCATTGCGCCAGTAGATATCGACACCGACTATGCTTGTCTGGTGCGGATACTCGCCGTCACTGATAACGCCGTCGGCCACCCAGGCTGCTGAAGTTACAGTGGCTTGTGTGGCTGCGGATCGTGTTTCAGGAGCCTGTGTGCTCCCCACTGCACTTGGTTGCGCGGCTTCAGTGCCAGCGACCGGTGCTTGGGTGGCGGCTGCCGAAGAACAGCCCGTCAGTGTTAAACTGGCTGCCAACACAGCGGTTACTATCCAGTTCGATTTCATCACACACTCTTTCTTGGCCTAGTCTAAGGTCATCGTACCAAAAGTAGCGTATGAGTGCATGGAAGTCAAATCGCTGGTTGACCCAACCGCCAGAATGATATTCACCGTGTCGCCGGGCTGGAGCTCCTTATCATACTGATCTCCCGAGTTCAAAGGGATCTGGAATTCGATAGTAGTAACGCCATCGGCATAGACGCCAGCGGAGGCAACGATGTTATTGGTGCCACCCAAGTCAGTATCCGCCGTATGGAAGGCTCCGCGCTCCGAAGTGCCGTACGAATCGAGCAGTTCCAACCCGCCGTTGGCCACCGCGCCGATGATGATATTCGCGCCCACGTGCGTGCGCTCGGGACCGAAACCGATCGCCAACCAGGCCGTGGTGTTGGCCTGCAAGGCAACATACAAATAGGTGTCGTCATTGGACCAATAGATCGACATGGGGCCGGCCGTGCCGTCGTTGGTATATTCGCCACTGCTGACCACGCCATCCGCCTGCCAGCCTGCAGCGGTCGGTGTATCGGCGGCTGGTGATACTGCTGTTGCTGCCGGTTGTGTCGCTACCGCGGTATTTGCTTGGCTTGTTGTTGGCGCAGCAGTGGGCGCTGAAGCATCTGCAGGCAACGAGCACCCCGTCACCAGCAGAATAACGAGCAAAACGAGAGCGGCCGTTTTAGAAAATGAATGCACGATTGTCTCCTATCAATCAGGTTACGTTTATTATGCTTCTACAACGCAGATACTCCAGCGCTTATTCACCCTGGACGGATTGCAGGCCGCCTTTCACAGCAAACGCTCAGGAGAACGCTTGCAGAGGGTGCGGCGCGTGGTACAATGCAGCCCGTCAACTTACACGCAAGGATAATAGATGGCACAAGTAAACTCATGTTGTCAGCTTGTATTCCTCGGCACCGGCGCGGCGGATTGGCCGCCGTTAGGCAAGGGAGAACCTTTTCCGCAGCCGCAAGCCTACCGGCGCAACGCAGCCCTGCTGGTGGATGGGCATATCTTGGTTGACGGCGGGCCCTTTGTGCTGGAAAGCCTCGCGGCGCTCGGTCGGCCGGCAGAGCAGATCACCGATTTGCTCATCACCCACAGCCACTCCGACCATTATAACCCAGCCCAAGTGCGCGCCCTGGCCGGCCTGAGGCGCCCGACGCCTCTCGATATCTGGTATCCGGCCGGGGTGCGGCTGGAATTATCCTCCTATGCCGGCATCGCGCTGCACCCTTTGCGGCCGGGCGATACGGCCAACCCGCCCGGCTACAGCGTGCTGGCGCTGGCCGCTAATCATCTCGTCGAGACCAGCGATGAGATCGCCTTGATTTACCTTTTCCAGGGAGCGGGCTGGCGCTGGTTGTACGCCACCGACGGCGCCTGGTTCACTGCGCGCACCTGGCGGCGCTTGTGTACGGAACCACCGTTCGATGCGTTGATTATCGATGCCACTTTGGGCGAGGTGACCGATGACCGGCGCATATTCGAACACAATTCGCTGGCTATGGTGCGCCGGATTGCAGCGGTAATGCGCCGGTATGGGATGCTGCGGCCTGGCGCACAGGTGGTACTCACCCACCTGGCGCACGAGACTCACCTGCCGCCCGGAGAGCTGATTAAATATGACGGTGACGAGGGCTGGCGGGCTGCTTTTGATGGCATGGAATTGAGCATCCCGTGCCAGTGAACGGCAAGGAGGAACGAGCATGATAAAAATCGCAATGATCGGAGCGGGCAGCATCGGCTTCACCCGTGGGTTGCTGCGCGATATCCTGACCGTGCCCGAGTTTGCGGATGCCGAGTTCCGCTTTATGGATATCTCGCCGCAAAACCTAGAGATGGCAGCCTCCCTGTGCCGCAAGACAATCACCGAGAACGGCTTGCCGGCGCGCATCCAGACGACCACACACCAGCGCGAAGCCGTCTGCGGCGCAGATTATGTCATCTGCACTGCGCGTGTGGGCGGCCTGGAAGCGTTTGCCCATGATATCGAGATACCCTTGAAATACGGGGTGGACCAGTGTGTGGGCGATACCCTCGGCCCGGGCGGCATTTTCTATGCTCTGCGCACCATCCCGGTGCTGCTCGATATCGCCGCCGACATGCGCGAGCTGGCGCCGGGCGCCTTGCTGCTCAACTATTCCAACCCCATGGCGATGAATATGTGGGCTGTGCGCCGGGCCGGCGGGGTGCGTGCAGTCGGCCTGTGCCATGGCGTACAAGGTGGGCACGCGTTGATTGCACAAGCCCTGGGGCTGCCGGCGGAGGAGGTGGATTATGTCTGCGCGGGCATCAACCACCAGACCTGGTATATTCAGGTAACGCACAAAGGCAAGGATATGCTGCCGTTCCTGCTGGAAGCTATGGAAAAGGACCCCGAGATTGCGCGCGATGAACCTTGCCGCATCGATATACTCAGGCGTTTTGGTTATTTTTCCACGGAATCCAACGGCCATCTGAGCGAGTACCTGCCCTGGTACCGCAAGCGTCCGGCCGAGCTTAACCGCTGGATCTCGGATACAGCCTGGATTCACGGCCGTACCGCGGGTTACCTGAACGAATGCCGTAAGTCGCGCCACGAGTACGAGCAGCATTACGCGGAGTGGCTCGCTCAGCCGGCCGAGCACATCACCCCGGCGCAGCGCAGCCATGAACACGCCAGTTATATCCTGGAAGGGATCGAGACCGGGCGGACTTACCGCGGGCATTTCAACGTGGGTAACAGCGGGCTCATCACCAACCTGCCGCGAGGCTGCACTGTGGAGCTGCCCTGCTACGCGGACGCTACCGGCATCAACCCGGCCTGGAGCGGCCCGCTGCCGATGGCCTGCGCTGCCACCTGTCGGGTTTCGATCAATGTGCAGGAGATGGCTGTGGAAGCCGCGTTGACCGGCAACCGCGAGTTGGTCAAGCTGGCCGTATTGCACGACCCGCTCACCGGCGCAGTATGTAATCCCGAGGAAGTGTGGGCGATGTGCGACGAGATGTTCGACGCTTTGGCTCCCTGGATGCCGCAGTTCAACAGCGAGGGGCGCACCTGGCCGGATATCTCGCAGCCCAACGCGGGCGTGCTGCGTGCGGTCCAGGCAGCCGGCGATTACCGGCCGCCCAGCCTGCGCTGAATATGCGCTATGAGCAAGGGAGGCCGCAGGCAACGGCCTCCCCAGTGTGCGTAAGTTATGTAAAGCTGTTATGGCTGGCGGTGAATCAGTGCGTAAGCCGGGCTGAGGGTGTTGAAAAAGTATCCAATTGGAGACCCCTTGGTGTCTGAAAAGACCGTGTTGCGAACTCGCAGCTCATCCCCGCGCAAACAGGAATCCATCCGAGTCTTGCTTTTATTCTTGTTATGATATGATATATTTCACTATATCTCAGATTAATACTGGAGGGGCTGTCCAAAAAGTAACAATTTTCCTTTTTAGACAACTGATTGTGGGGCATACTTGCCAAAATAACGCGGAAAATGATAGTTGCGTGGAAGTTTACCTTCCAATAATAACGAAACTGAGTACATAAGTGGGAATAGGCTTTAGGGCTATCTGCTTTTGGGACAGCCCCTCCAGTATTAATCCGATATATAATATATCATATAATAACAATAATAAAAGCAAGACTCAAATGGATTCCTGCTTGTGCGGGAATGCTATGCGAGTTCGCAAGTCGGCCTTTTCAGACACTATGGTGTCTCCAACTGGATACTTTTTCCACACCCTCTCAATCACGGATTCGGATATGTCCAGGCAGTGTTGCCTGAATTACCTATGCGACAAGATTATTACAGCCGCCTTGTTGATTGGCTGTTTTGGCGAGTTTCAGGTGTTGGTAACTTCACAGCGGGCGCCCTTACTATGATGAGCAATCTGAGCAATTGCATATGGCCGCAGGAACCCCTGATAGAAACGGACAATAAACTTTGCACCTATCTGTCATTGCTGAATGAACGGCAGGTGTTGCCCAATATAAACGGGTTCCGCTAGTCAAGCACAAGTCATTAATTAGCGTTATCATGAACGTCCAGTAGTCAAAGTCCAAGGGTATACTCGATTCATCTCACTCGCGGTTTTCTTCCATGGTTGTTTTGGGATATGATACGGAGAGCTTTGATATACGGAGGTATGCTGCATGTCCAACCAGACTGCTGCTGCGCTGGCTACCAGCAGCGCCCCGGCTGCCTCAGCGTTGTTGCTCCCGCGCGAATGCCTGATATTGCGCAAATTGGCAGGACGTGTGGCCGAACTGGCTGCCCGGCCTATTGAGCAGAAAAAGCGGGAGCTCTGGTATGCCCACAATAGCTTGCAGGCAACTCGTCCTTTAGTTTTCTGCGACCCAGAGAACGGGTGGGGAGAGATCATCACTCAGGATGACTTACGGTGTGAGACCCCTCTTGCGCGCACCTGGGAGTACAGCCTGCGCCGCGAGATATTCTGGGGTGAGCACATGCAGGACGACCGGGTGATACAACCGACTTTTGAGATCGGTTATGTCTTCACCGAGAGCGATTGGGGCATGCACGAAACCCGCATCGGCGGCGGTCATGGCGATGCCTACACCTGGCAGGCTCCGCTGGATACTTTTGCCAAACTAGCTGCACTCCGTTTTCCGCATATCAACGTCGATTATGCTGCCACAACACGCCTGGTGGCGCTGGCGCAGAATGTGCTAGGCGACCTGCTGCCCATCCGCCTGCGTTCCAGTTGGTGGTGGACCCTTGGCATGACCTGGACCGCAGTGAATCTGCGTGGCCTGAATCAGTTGATGTTGGATATGCTGGATTACCCCGATGAGCTGCACCGCTTTATAGCTTTCCTGCGCGACGGCACACAGGCGCGCCTTGATTACCTCGAGGAAAATGGGCTGCTGTCGCTGAACAACGACGGCACATACGTCGGTTCTGGTGGTTTTGGCTGGAGTCGTGAGCTTCCATCAGATGAGTATAGCGGGTTGGTGCGTTGCCGTGATCTGTGGGGTTTTGGCGAAAGCCAGGAGACTACCCTAGTATCGCCGGCCATGTTCGGGGAATTTATCCTGCCGTATCAGCTTCCTATCCTGGAGCGCTTTGGATTGAACTGCTACGGCTGCTGCGAACCACTCGATAAGCGATGGGATTATGTCCGGCGCGTCCCGCGCCTGCGGCGCGTATCTGTCTCCGCCTGGGCTGATGTGGCCGATATGGCGGAAAAGCTCAGCGAAGGTTACATCTACTCTTGGAAACCGCGCCCGACAGACCTGGCGATGACTGCCTTCGATGAGGAGCGTATCCGCACGGAGCTGCGCGCGATGATGCGTACCACCCGTAACTGCCGGGTTGAGATTATTATGAAAGACAATAATACGCTCCGCAACGACCCCACCCGTGCGGTGCGCTGGACACGCATCGCCCGCGAAGAAGCCGAACGGCTCTAGCTGCACCAGCCAGACAGTCAAACTGGCCCAAAACTAACTATCATCAGTGCCGGTATCTGGACGGGCACTTGCAAAGGAGTGGTATGAAAGATTCTTGTATGCGTGACCTGGGCGATGGCTTGGTTTTGCGCCGCGCTACGCCGGCAGACGTTGACGCCCTGGCTCAGTTCGATGGAACAATTCACCGACCCAGCGACACTGCGCCGGTTAATGATGCGATTGTTGCATTAGTGCATGATATGGCTGCCCGACCGCACCCCACGATGACCGCCAGCGACTTTACGCTTGTGGAAGATAGCCGCACCAGGCGCATCGTTTCTTCGCTGTGTTTGATAGACCAGACCTGGAGCTATGCCGGAATCCCGTTCGGTGTTGGCAGGCCTGAGCTGGTTGGCACCGACCCGGATTACCGCAACCGTGGTTTAGTTCGCGCGCAGTTCGAGGAAATCCACCGCTGGAGCGCCGAGCGCGGGCATCTGCTGCAGGGGATTACCGGTATCCCATATTACTACCGCCAGTTCGGTTATGAGTATGCCCTGCCCTTGGGCGGAGGACGCACTGGCGCCATCTTTGATATCCCTATGCTCAAGGAAGGCGCGGCTGAGCCGTATAGAGTGCGCAAAGCCCATTCGGCTGATCTCCCTTTTTTATGCGCGACCTATACGGCGGCTTCCAAGAGGTCGCTCGTCTCCTGCGTCCACGATGAGCTGGCTTGGCAATATGACCTTGAAGGACGCTCGTCCAAGAGCGACTGTTGTATGAGCATCCAAGTGATTGAAACGGTCGATAACAAACCTGTTGGCTATGTATGCCACGCTCCGCACGTCAGAGATGGTGGATTAGCCGTTGATAAGCTCGAGTTAACAGAAAATGCTTCCTGGATAGATATATCCCCGTCCGTGCTGCGCTATCTCAAACACTTTGGGGAGAGCGATATGGCCACAGGAGGCCAGGGGGCCTTTAGCTACCTGGGATTTTGGCTCGGGGCAGAGCACCCCTTATATGCAGTCCTTGATAAGAGATTGCCCAGAATCTTTCCCGCGTATGCCTGGTATATTCGGGTGCCAAACTTACGTGCATTTCTGATGCAAATCACACCCGTCCTTGAGGAACGCCTGGCCTCGTCCCTGGCTCCCAACCATAGCGGTGAATTGAGGCTCAGCTTTTACCGCACCGGACTAACCCTGAAGTTTAGCCAAGGCAAGCTAACTATGGGCGACTGGCGCCCTTCTCCCCGTGAATGGGGTGATGCGCGCTTCCCCAATTCTACTTTCCTGCAGTTATTGTTTGGATTTCGTTCGCTCGATGAGTTGCAGGGTGCGTTCCCCGATTGTTATGGCGGGAATAGCGAGGTAACCCTCATCCTGTCTGCGCTCTTCCCCAAGCTGAATTCGACCGTCTGGGGGCTGGAGTAAGACTTCTTGTCCATGGGCAGCAACCAGCCATATCAACACTGATATGGCTGGTTTGTTTGTACGCAGCGGCATGAGGGTGTTGAAAAAGGAGTTCTGTTCTTATACTTGCCCATTAGGAAACAGCGGGCATCATTCCGGCGTAGGCCAGAATCCAATATTAATCTGAGACGTGGTGAAATATATCATAGAATAACAAAAATAAAAGCACGGTTCGGATGGATTCCAACTTGCGAACTCGCAAGCAGGTCTTTCAGACACCAGGGTGTCTAACTAGATACTTTTTCACACCTCGCGGCACGATACTTTGACAGTGGCAATCACAGAGGATATAATATGCCATTGTCTGGTCTTACCACCTTACCAGGAAGTGCAATGTATAAGGAACTGGATTTCTCTATAACGCGTTCAACGCTTCCGGCTCAGGTCGCGGATCGCATACAAGACTTGATTGAATCCGAGGCACTCCATGCGGGTGATAAGCTGCCGCCCGAGCGCGATTTGGCTGAGCGCTTGGGCGTGTCGCGTCCGGTGATTCGCGAGGCGTTGCAGGTATTACTGGTACGCGGCTTGATTGCAGTCAAGCCTGGCTGCGGCACATATATCAAGGAGCCCAGCGCCAAGAATGCCGCCGATTATCTTGAGTTGTATTTTAAGCTGCAGCATTGCCCGGGATCCTTGCGCGATTTTTATGAGGTGCGCCAACTGCTGGAAACGGAAGCGGCCGGCTTGGCCGCCGAGAGAGCAACTGCTGAAGACTTGCAAGCGCTGCAGACAGCAATAGCGGTCATGCAGGCTAAACGCGAGTCGCTCTCTGATTTTATCTCGGCAGACCTCGAGTTTCATCTGGCCCTGGCGCGAGCAGCGCATAACGAGTATCTGTTGATGATTCTGGGGCCTTTGGCCAGCATCTGGTCGCAGGTCATTGCTATCTCAGCCCAGGCTCCCGGCGCCGTAGAAGCTGGCATCTCTTTTCACCAGGTTATTATGGAGCATCTTGTTCTCCAAGATATCACCGGCGCACGCGAGTCAATGCGTTTGCATATGCATGCCGCCCTGGATTTTTCCGTAGCGGTTCAGAAAGCGGACGACGCCAGTGTATGCTGTATCTAGTAACGGGAGGTTCACATGAAATACCGACATCTGGGACTTGCAGGAATTAAGCTCAGTTCAATTGGTTTGGGTGGATGGACGACTTTTGGCGAGAGTATCAAGGACGATAATCTGGCGAAGAGTATCATTACTGCAGCTTATGATAGCGGTATTACTTTTTTCGATATCGCGGATGCCTATGCACGCGGTGAAGCGGAGCGTCAGATGGGGGCGGTACTGGCCCAATTCCCGCGGCACACCCTGGTAATATCGAGTAAGCTTTTCTGGCCGATGAGCGATGATGTGAACGACCGGGGACTTTCGCGCAAACATATTATGGAATCGGTACATAAATCGCTCAAACGTATCGGCACGGATTATCTCGATATTTATTTCTGCCACCGTTACGATCCCGAAACCCCGCTCGAAGAAGTGGTGCGGGCGATGGACGACCTGGTGCATCAGGGCAAAGTGCTGTATTGGGGAACCAGCGAATGGAGCGGCGCGCAGATTGCTGAAGCGGTTGGGATCGCCAGGGGGCATAACCTGTATGCTCCTCAGGTTGAGCAGCCGCAGTATAACCTGCTGGTGCGCGAACGTGTCGAGAACGAGATTCTGCCGGTAGTGCAGCCCAACGGCATCGGTTTGACGACGTTTTCTCCATTAGCAACGGGGATCCTCTCCGGCAAGTACGATGATGCATTGCCCGAGGGCAGCCGTTTGGCGCGAGAACGCGGGCTGCGCGCGCGCTGGTACCGGGATGATGTCCTGGCCAAAGTACGCAATCTGGCGCCTATCGCCGAGGAACTGCATATCACCAGGTCGCAACTGGCGCTTGCCTGGCTGCTGCATAAACCGGGCGTGAGCAGCGTTATCACCGGCGCTACGAGCCGCGAACAGGTTATAAATAATGTCCAGGCGGCGGATATCGACCTGAGCCCGGAGCTGATTGCGCGCATCGAGGCGGCGGTCGCCTGAGATGCCTACACTTTTGCTGTGCTTACCGGCCGACCGCATCGCGCTAGTTGAACCATATCGGGCGGAATTGGAGCGCTTGGCGCCGGCCGGTATGCAGGTGATAATCACTTCAGATCAGGAAGCCGTTGCCCAGATAATTGGCGATGCTGAAATCCTGGCCGGTGGGTTGCCGCCCGAACTGCTGAGCAAAGCAGTTAATCTACGCTGGTATCAGCAGTGGGGGGCCGGCGCTGATTGGCTGATGCGACACCCTGAAAGCTTGCCAGCCGGCGCTGTGCTCACGAATATGTCGGGTTTGCATGCTGTGCAAATCAGCGAACATATCCTTAGTTATATTCTGGCTTTTGCCCGCAATCTTCCTGCAGCAATCCGTATGCAGGAGCAGCATATATGGCAGCCTGCCGGCTGGGATCAACTCTTTGAGTTGCCGGGTAAGGTACTCTTGCTCCTTGGCTTGGGTGGTATCGGCAGCCGCACTGCCATGATTGCATCAGCTCTAGGCTTATACGTTATCGGGGTTCGCAACCACAGTGATTATCCCGCTGAAGGGGTTGCCGAGTTGTACGATCCACAGAAACTGCCCGAACTGTGGCCGCGAGCGGATTTTACGGCAGTTGCTCTGCCGTTAACTCCAGCAACAAGCGGGTTAATCGGACAAACCGAACTGCGCATGATGAAACCCAGCTCATATCTCATTAATATCGGACGTGGGGGAATTATCGATGAACCTGCGTTGATCCAGGCATTGAGCGAAGGGTGGATTGCGGGCGCTGGGCTGGATGTGTTTGCCAATGAGCCCCTACCGGCTGATTCTCCCCTCTGGGACATGCCGAATGTCATCATCACAGCGCACTATGCCGGACGTACGTCGGTGCATGAACAGGGCGCAATGGCAATCCTGCTTGATAATCTGAAGCGTTATACCACGCAGCAGCCGTTGCGCAATGTGGTTGACCGTGTTCGTGGATATTAGACAAGTACAAGGAGAGTGATTGAGCATGAAGTATCGGTCTTTCGGCAACACTGGCATCCAGGTTTCAGCTTTGGGTTTTGGATGCATGCGCCTTCCCACACTTGGTAAATATGAAGAAATCAACGAACCAGAAGCCATCTCTATGATACGGAAGGCAGTTGATGCTGGTGTAAACTATGTGGATACCGCTTACGGTTATCACGGAGGCAATAGCGAGCGCGTGGTCGGCAAAGCATTAGCCGATGGGTACCGCGACAAAGTCTACCTGGCAACGAAACTGCCGGTATGGTTGTGTAATAAACCTGAGGATTTTGACAGGCTCCTGAACGAGCAGCTCGAACGTCTACATACTGACCATATCGACTTTTACCTGCTGCACAGTCTAAATAAGGACTCGTGGCACAAGGTTGAGCCAATGGGGGTAATTCCTTGGGCTGAGGGAGCCTTGGCAGACGGCAGAATCCGTCACCTTGGTTTTTCGTTTCATGACGATTTGGCCACATTTAAGAGTATTGTGGATTACTATGACAAGTGGTCTTTTTGCCAGATTCAATACAACTATCTGAACGAAACTGTGCAAGCGGGCACTGAGGGGCTGCACTACGCAGCAAAGCGTGGCATGGCCGTGGTCGTCATGGAGCCTTTACTCGGTGGCCGGTTGGCCAATCCACCGCAACAGGTGCAGGAACTGTGGCGTACGGCCGCGCACAAACGCACACCAGTTAACTGGGCACTGCAGTGGCTTTGGAATCAACCCGAGGTTAGCCTGTGCTTGAGCGGCATGAGTACAATGGGCCAGGTGGAGCAAAATTTGACGTACGCTGACGAAAGCGGCGTGGGGACACTGCAAGCCGGCGAGCTGGAGTTGGTGAGCAGCGTACGCGATAGATACAATGAGCTCTGCCCTGTGCCATGCACCGCCTGCCAGTATTGTATGCCTTGCCCTAACGGTGTTGATATCCCCGGCAACTTTGCGATATTCAACGATGGCTCAATGTATAACGAGTTGGAGCAATCGCGAAACCGCTACGCAAGAATGCAGGCAGATAAACGCGCTTCGGAGTGTATCGCATGCCGTGAATGCGAGAGTAAATGTCCTCAGCATATTCCCATCAGTGAATGGATGCCTTTCGTACAAGCCGTGCTAGCTGAAAATGAAACGTATACTTGTATACCGGCGGATTTAGCCAGGGTGTAAGGACTGATCCGCAGCGAGTGGCAAGTTTGCGGTGTTGGGCGGGAAAGCCCCTATCTCAAGTATATGGCTTTTCTAGGGGTGAGCTTGTCGGCTGTGGCGAGCATGTACTCATTTGACATGACATTTGGATAGACTATACTACTGGGTAATGTCGATACGCATTATTTAGTCGACTAAAAGGAGTCCACCACTCAGGTATTGACAGTTTGACTGGGTGGCTTCGATAAAGCGAAGGCTTTATCGATACGAGAACACCCAGGAGGCATATGTATGACGCGTGACCAGGCTACAGTATAGCTGTGTGCCTGGTTTTTTGTTTCACGCGGAGCCCGCAAATTACGTAAGAAAGGAGACTGTGCAGGTAACGACTAAAATGAATCGCTGTTTTTCGGTCATGTCATCGTTTGTTGTGTTATGCAACTATGGAATGAGGAGATTCATATGGATACGAAGATGAAGCGTCGTGATTTTCTCAAGATCTCTTCCCTTGCCGGTGTAGCGATTGTAGCAGCCGCTTGCTCGCCTACGGCAGCGCCGACTACCGCTCCGACCACGGCCGCGGCCACCGAAGCCCCGAAGGCTACCGAAGCTTCCGCCACCGAAGCCCCTGCGGCTACCGAGGCCCCCAAGGCCACCGAAGCCCCAGTGGAAACCGGCTTCCAGGGAGAGATTACATTTTACGCTCAGGCATATACGCCCACCTCTGCTCTGGCTAACCCGGATCCCGATTCGCCCAAGCGCGAAGCCATGGCTAACTATGCCAAAGAGTGGATGGACTTGCATCCCGGTGTTACCTTTACGTTCCACACCGGCGCTCCTTCAGGCCAGGACTGGTATCAGTGGCTGGGCACCCAGCTCATCGGCGGCACCGGCCCCGATTGCTTCTGGATTCACCTCAGCAACGCCAATGCCTATGCAGACCAGGGCAAGGTAGTGCCTCTCAACGACTACCTCGAGCTGCCCAACAAGTATACGCCCGACGACACCACCGCCTGGAAGATGACCTTCAAGAGCCCCTACCAGACGACCTTCAGCGCCAACGGTCAATGGGGCGCTATCCCGCTAGACCTGGTCTCGACCGGTGTCTACTGCAACGTCGATATGTTCACCTCGGTGGGCATCGACCTCAAGAGCGGAATCGTCCCGGAGCTCGGTTCCCCCAAGGATTGGGC
>JAJFUJ010000051.1 GCA_021372475.1 Chloroflexota bacterium
ACGCCCACCTTCCAACACCGATTGCTGGCTGATCAGACCGGGGATAGTCAAATCCATCGCTTCGTGCAGGCCGACGGTGGGCAGTTTATGCCCCAGGATCGTCTCGCTAAAATCGAGCAATTCATAAAAGTCGCCGCCGCCATGGCCGGCTTTGGTTGCCATTTCTTCCTGGGAGCGATACCAGGCTGGCAGGTAATCGGCGTAATCCTGCAGGTTGTCCCAGCGGTTGGCATCCTGCGACTTGCCCTCCAACCAGATACGATCGGGCTCTCCTGGCGCACGGCTGGATTCGAAACAGCCCTTGGTGCCCTGCAGTTGATGGCAATTCATCGCATGAGGGCGGGTCGAAAGCATATCGACGCGAATCTTAGCCAGGCCTCCGCTGGCCAGTTTGCACAGCATCACGCTGGAATCCTGGTTCTGATAGGTATCGCCGCGCGGATCGGTATAGTGGTGCCCAGAGCCGGCCGCACATACCTGCACAACCCGATCGTCGGCCATCCACTGCAGGATCGGGCCCAGGCTATGGGTACAGTAGGTCACGCCGTCGATACCGGTCTGCCACACGCGGCGCCACTTGGTAATCTCGTTCAGCCCTTTGAGCTCGTGCAGGTACTCGCCTTCTGCGTAGTAAAGGCTTCCCAAGAGCCCTTGGCGGGCCAGCTCGCGCACCAGGATATTGGCGCGGGTGTAGATATAGTTCTCGGCCATCACGTATATTCCCCGGCTCATCTTCGCGGCTCGCACCAGGGCTCGGCATTCGGCGATGGAGACACCAGCAGGCACCTCACTGAGCACGTGTAGATTGTGCTGCAAGGCTGCAATCGCCTGCGGGATGTGCAGAGGCATCGGTGTGCCGATAAGCACGGCATCGATAGCGCTTTTGGCCAGCATCTCTTCGTAATCGGTATAGGCCTCATCTGCTCCCAGACGCACACGGGCGTTCTCGATTTCCTCACGGTTGATATCACACACCGCATGCAGGCGCAGCGCCGGTATGGCCTCGCACATACCTTTGAACGTGCCGCCTCGTCCACAGGCACCGACAATCGCCAGGTTGATTTGCTGAATAGTTTCCATCCCTATACCCCTTTGGTTAGTACTGCCCCAGGCGTTTGGCCGCCTGGAACATACACAGCACGTTTTCCGCCGGGACATCATGCTGGATATTGTGCGCAGCGGAGAATATGTAGCCGCCGTCCGGCTTCATGGCCGACATCACGCGCGCCACCTCTGCCTCGATTTGCTCGGATGTACCGAAAGGCAACACATTCTGAGTATCGAAACCACCGTGAAAGGTAATGCGCTTGCCGAAATCCGCCTTGAGTCGCTCAGGTTCCATTTTCCATGCGCCCGGTTGAATCGGGTTCAGAATCTGGACCCCACAGGCTAACAGATCGGGCAGTAGGTCATATACAGAACCGCAAGTATGATGCCAGAAATAAGCCGGAGTAAACTGGCGCGTAAAGGCGATACGTTCTGTAAAGTATGGCGCGATCAGCTCGCGGAAGGAGGCAGGCGCGATAAACGGGGCGATTTGGGTACCGAAATCGTCCCCGCTAGTCGTGAGGTGAATATAAGGACCGACTGCACGGTAATAAGGCTCGATAAAGGCTTTCTGCAGCTTGAGCAGGATGTCAAACAGTTTATGCACGAACGGCTTGTCGCCGGCCATGCGCCACAGCATGTCGTCAAATCCGCACATCCAGCAGGCCAGTTCAAACACGCCGTAGACTGGATGCTCGGCAACCACGACCTTGTCTGTATGCTCCCACAGTTCGCGCGCCATGCGCTGGTAATCCTCCAGCGGCGCTTCAGCCGAGACAACCGATGGGTCTGGCCAGGGATAGGTATCCAGGTCGTCAATAGTTGCTCCGCGCAAAGGCGAATAGACGATATCCCAGTAATCGCCGGACCAGGCGCGCTCAATGCCCCAAATATCGACCGTCCGCTCTCCCGAGCGCCAGCTTTTGCCGCCGATCAGGCTGCCCACACGGCGGAAGTCGATGTCGAGAGCCACCAGGATACGCTCATCGACAGGTTCATCGGCGGCGACCGGCTCACCCCGAATGCCGAGAATCCGCTTCAATCCCTCCAGGACGCGCGGGTCGGCGCTGGTGAGCGAAGTACCGCCCAGATCCAACGGCACGCGGTCTGCCGGACGGTGGGACATAATCAGAGCAAAACGCTCGCGAGCAGTGAGTGGGCAGGTCATACCATTGCTCCTCGAATAGGATAAAATACATTGTAACGCGGGCGGGGCACTGAAGCAAAGCAGCGGCGTTAAGCAGAAAAAACCTTTGACAAACAGCCCGCCATATGCTAGAATTGTTACATCATGACGAAGGCGTCCTTTCTGGGCGTCTTTTTGATTTTGAGGTTTCAAGTGTATCCAGTCAAAACCGCTGTGCTGTGCACAACGTTCAGGCATGCCAGGCCGAACATCCTATACCCTAATCCGGGGCAATAGAGCTTACTTGGTGTTACCACAGGCCAGCTTTACCTAACCGGAAGGCTGGCTTTTTTATTTCTGGTTCACACAAGCTTCAATATCTCAAAACAGTGTCTGTGATCTGGAGGGAATTATGCTCGAATTTAGTAAAAGAACCAATACGCTGGAACAGAAAGACTACCAGTATAATCTACAGGACGTACCTGAACCTAACTTGTACAGGTTGCTATATAGTTATAATGAAGTGCCCAAGATCCCGTTTAACCATCGGCATGTGCCGATGTACCCGCCCGACGAAATATGGATCACTGATACGACTTTTCGAGACGGCCAGCAGGCGCGCGAACCTTACACTGCCGACCAGATGGTGCAGCTTTACCGCTATTTGCACGAGTTAGGCGGTCCAAAGGGCATCATCCGGCAGTGCGAGTTCTTTTTGTACAGCGAAAAGGACCGCACAGCCCTCGACCGCTGTCGCAACCTAGGTTATGAATTTCCGGAGATAACTTCCTGGATCCGCGCCCGCAAGGAGGACTTTCGCCTGGTCAAAGAGATGGGCATCCGCGAGACGGGAATCCTGGCAAGCTGCTCCGATTATCACATATTCAAGAAGCTGAATATGACTCGCCGTCAGGCGATGGACCAGTTCTTGGGCATCGTCAAGGATGCCCTGGCAGAAGGTGTCCGCCCGCGCTTGCATATGGAAGATATTACGCGGGCGGATTTTTATGGTTTTGTAGTACCTTTTGCGCAGGAGCTGCATCGCTTAGCCGAGGAAAGCGGCATTCCGATCAAGATACGCGCCTGCGATACGATGGGGTTTGGGGTCACCTATCCTGGCGCTGCGCTGCCGCGCAGTATTCCAGGCATCGCCTATGGCTTGAACCACTATGCGCGCTTCGACAGCTCGCTTCTGGAGTGGCATGGCCATAACGACTTTCACAAGGCAGTCGTCAATGCAGGCACCGCCTGGTTATACGGCATCTCCGGCGTCAACTGCACGCTGCTCGGCATTGGCGAACGCACCGGCAACACGCCGCTGGAGGCGATGGTCTTTGAATATGCTGCCTTGCGCGGTACCACCGATGGGATGAACACAACCGTGATTACAGAGATCGCCAACTACTATGAGCGTGAGCTGCATTACGCCATACCGCCTATGCTTCCCCTGGTTGGCCGCGACTTTAACACCACCCGGGCAGGCATCCACGCCGATGGATTGCTCAAAGATGAGGAAATTTATAATATCTTTGATACCAATGCTTTGCTCAATCGCCCGGCGCGAGTGGTGCTGAGCCAAACATCCGGTGCAGCCGGCTTGGTGCACTGGATGCGCAGCTACTTTAAGCTGCCTGCCGATACCAAAATCGATAAACGCGATGCGCGGCTTGTTCCCATTTTGGCATGGATTCAGAAAGAGTATGATGGCGGCCGGCAAACCGCCTTGAGCGACAGCGAGGTGGAAGCCGCGATCACACAGCTAGCGCCCGAGCTGTACGTCGAACTCAAATCTTGATCTAGGTACTTGCCCTGTTTGCTTTAGCGAGGCAGTAGGCCAAACCCTACTGCCTCGCTGTTTACCAGGCGCCCCTTTTATGCTATCCTCGTCATTAGTAAGAAACTACAGGAGGCGTGCGGTATGGCATTGTATGGAGGCATCGAGGCGGGCGGTACTAAAATCGTCTGTGCGATAGGCACAGACCCCGACCACATATACGCCGAGGTGCGTTTCCCCACCACCGGCCCAGACGAGGTTATCCCTCGGGCTGTAGCATTTTTCCGCGAACAAGCTGACCTCGGACCAATCGCTGCCGTCGGCATCGCAGCCTTCGGACCGATTGACCCCGACCCAAACTCGCCTACTTTTGGTTATGTGACGACCACGCCCAAGCCGGGCTGGGCTCACACCGATTTTGCCGGCGCCATCAGGCGCGCCTTGAGGGTGCCGGTCGGATTCGATACCGATGTCAATACCGCTGCACTCGGCGAGCACCGCTGGGGAGCCGCTCAGGGTTTGAATACGTTTATCTATCTGACGGTGGGCACCGGCATCGGCGGGGGTGCGATGGTGAACGGCAAATTGCTGCATGGTCTGATGCACCCCGAAATGGGCCACCTGCGCGTGCCGCATAACCTAGCAACAGACCCATTTCCCGGCTGCTGCAGCTACCACGGCGACTGCCTGGAAGGGTTGTGCGGCGGACCCGCCGTCGAAGCGCGCACCGGCAAACGCGGCGAGACGCTCGCTGAGGACGACCTGGTTTGGGATATCGTGGCGCACTATCTGAGCCTAGCATTGGCTGATTATATCCTGGTGCTATCGCCGCAGCGTATCATCATGGGCGGCGGAGTGATGACACAGGCGCACCTATTCGACAAAATCCGCAAGATGACCCCCCTCCATCTCAATAACTACATCGATATGCCGCAGTTGGCTGCCGCGATCGACCGATTCATCGTGCCGCCTCGGCTGGGCAACCGCGCCGGCGTCTTGGGCGCCATTGCTCTGGCGGAAATCGCGGCCAATCCACATTAACCTCGGGAGAAAACCATGTATCTGGGAGACCAGGTCCCTTATGATGATGACTATCTAGACTATGCGCGACAGTTAGGAGTGACGCATATCGATCTGTTTAGCGCACCGAACCTCGGTATCGAACGGGGCGGGTATTGGGATGCTGAAGCGCTGCTGAGAGCGCGTGAATTTGTCGAAAAGCACAACCTGATTCTTGCCGCGATGCACCTCCCGCTGACCTCAGCCGGCATCGACAAGCAAGTCTGGCCGAACATTATGCTCGGCACGCACGAGCGCGACCGCGATATCGACAAGGTGGCGCGTACCATCGAAGCGGCTGGCAAGGCGGGGATTCCGCTTTTATTGTACAACCTGGCGCTATTACCGGTGCTGCGCACCGGCACAGCCAGCGGGCGCGGGGGAACGGTTTACAGCCACTTTGACTACCATGAGCTTGCGCCGGCCGACCCGCTGGTGCCGGAGGACTGCACCGCCGAGGTATTATGGGAGCGGATCGCCTATTTCGTCGAGCGTATCATCCCCATAGCGGAATCCTGCGGAGTCAAGTTAGGGTGCCACCAGCACGACCCGGGCTTGATGCCTGGCATGACTTACCGCGGCGTCGCGCGGGTGTTGGGCAGCATCGAGGGGATGCGGCGCTTTATAGGCTTGTCCTCGAGCCCCTACCACGGCCTTAACTTTTGCCAGGGCACCGTCGCCGAGATGTGCACAAACCCG
Organism: Chloroflexota bacterium; assembly: GCA_021372475.1. GTDB lineage: Bacteria > Chloroflexota > Anaerolineae > UBA1429 > UBA1429 > JAJFUJ01. Next base: position 5,706 of record JAJFUJ010000051.1, read on the forward strand.
GAGCAGCTCTATGCCGCCATCCGCGAGTTTGGCTCGCAAAAACGCATCTTTTGGGTGCACTTCCGCAATATCCGCGGCGGATTGGGTTCGTTCGATGAGGTCTTTCCGGATGAAGGAACGATTGATATGCAGCACGCCTTCGATATTTACCGCGAGGTTGGCTACGACGGCGTGCTGGTGCCCGACCATATGCCGCATATCCAAGGCGACACGCCGCAGTGCCATCGCGCACGCGCTTACTGCTTTGGCTATCTCAGAGCGCTGATTGAGCGCGATGCGAGGGGATAATGACCACCATTGAACGCCAGATGCTCGTCGCACCGCTGCGTACCCTGCTGCAGGAAGACGCCTGGGGCAAGCTGCCTCGCCTGCACGGCGCCAGCGCACGGCTCTTTACGGCTTCAGTGCATACCTACGATTACGCGCATCATGCCTCACTGGGCTGGGATGCCGCGGGATTACATGCCTTTTGGAGCAACGGCCGCGATGGCGAGGATTTGCCCGGCCAAATCCAGAGCTGGAGCCGATGCGCTGCCCAGGGGTGCTGGGGCACTCCCCAGGTGCTTGCTAGAGCACCGATGCTGGATGACATCACCACCACAGCGATCAACGGCGGCACTGCCAACGGTAGCCCGACGCTGACGGCATTCTACAGCGAGTATAAAGGCAGACCCCAGGATGGCGCTGGTGGCACAGGAAAATGGAGCTCGCCTATGCATACGGCTGCCCAAGTTTACGAGCCGTCAACCGGCATATGGCGGGCAGCACCGGCCTATCTGGAGGACTATCTCCTGAACGAAGGTCCCAGGCGCACGGCGCGGGGACGCTGGGTGATGACGGGCGAAGATCACGACGGCCACACCCGCATCGCTTATTCCGACCAAAGCGAGCCGGGCGACCCGGGTTGGGTGCAGGTGCCCGTCGTCAAGGGGGAAGGCGCTGTTTTCAAGAACGAACCGAGCTGGTTTCAACGTCCGGACGGAACATTGGCGCTGTGGCTGCGCGATGACGGCGGCTCGCATCGCCTGTGGCTGGCTGAGAGCCAGGATGAGGGCGGCTCATGGTCCGAGCCGGCGCCGACCGACATCCCTGATGCGACCAGCAAGTGCCATTGCGGCAAGCTCAGCAACGGGCTGTATTATCTGATACATAACCCGAATACCAGCGGGCTGCGCATCCCACTGATCATTTCGCTCTCCGAGGACGGCCTATATTTTAGTAAAGCCTATATTCTACGGGACGAGGATACAGCTCCCCGGCTGCCCGGTCGCTTCAAGGGAGCCGGATACCAATATCCAAACTCGCTCGAGTTTGAGGGCAGGCTGCAGATCATCTACTCGGTAAATAAAGAGGAAATCGAAGTACAGAGCATCGCGTTGAGCGAGCTCAGCCTGTAGCTGACGGTCTGCGCCCGGCAGCATTGAGTAGTTAAAATTATGTTAACAACCAGCGGGGGATTGGATTGTGTATCCCCCCGCTGGTTACGAGCAGCTTTTTAGCGATACCATACCTTGGCAGTATTAAATTTGGCTTCGCCGTTCCAAACATGCAATCCAAAGTACCCTTGCGTGAATGAAGTATCGGTCGCCGAGACGGAGACCTCCAGCGAGTCAACCGACGCTGTAATCGCATTGCCGACCGCCTCAACGCGCACAATATAGTCCTGGTTGTAGCTGACGTTGAGTTCGGTTGTTGCCAGCACCTGGTACGGCACGCGTTTGGAGATGCTCAGCGTACGCGAGACTGTATCCAGGTTCACCTCGTATCCAAAGGATCCGTCGGCAGACGAACGGAAGCTCAATCCCGCCATCCGACCGGATGTCAGCGAGATGGTGCCAACATAGGTAAAGTCCTTGACGGCTGTGCTCTGGATGAACCATGTATCGCCGGATGAGCTGGCAGATACATTAGGCGCAGTGAGATGCCACACACCAGCCGGATAACTTGTCCAGCCCGTTGTAGAGCCATCGGCAAATTTGTCCTGCCAGCTCGGGATGATGGTAAACAGGATCCCCAGGTTGACTATCTTGCCAATCGGCAGCAGCGGCCTGGTGACACCTTCTTCAGGTACATCGGTAGGGGTATTGGTTGGAAGCGGCGTCGGCGTGATAGTTGGAGCCTTGGCAGTGGCGGTTTTATCCTCGGCGATTATCTGGGCAGTAGCTGTCTTGGCCTCTGCAGCGCTCTGTGCTGCGGCTGTCTTTTCTTCGGCAGAGCTCAAGGCTGCGGCAGTCTTCTCCTCAGATGCTGCCTGCGCCGTAGCGGTCTTGGCCTCGGCCACCTGTTGTGCTGTGGCTGTCTTTTGTTCGGAGACACTCATCGCAGCACCGGTCTTGGCTTCGCTCTCGACTTGGGCCGTCCTGGTCTCATTCGTCTGGGCAGTGCTGACCACCACCGCCGTGCGGTTAGCCATCACCACCGCAGTCGCGGTGCTGCGCGCAGCCTGGTCTTTTTGATATTGCGTCATGGTGAATATTACACCGCCGCAAACGACAAGTATTAGCATCATCAGGAGTGGCAATGCCCATGCCGGCAGATAAGGTTTGATGGTAATCGCTCCCTGAGCAGTTTGCGCCTCTCCGCGCGCATTCTGAGCACTTACCATAAACGGCAGCACGTTAGGATTGCCAACGAACGGCCGCCGACTCTTGCTCGTAATAGATAAGGCTGCCACCTGCTGCTGCCCAGGTGCAACAGTTATCTGCCCGGATGGGGCGCCTACCAGCAGTGCACCGGCAGGATCTGAACCTGTGATAGTGATAGTTTCCTTATCGTTGCCCATGTTAGCCAGGGTGAGCTGCCCAGTCCCCTTGTTGGTATAGGTATTGGGCTGCAGCCCGATACGTAAATCGCTAAACGCATGGAGGGTGAGCTGACCGGCCAGCGTCACCGGGCTGCTCGGATTTACCTGCGAGATTACCTTGATGCTGAACGGGCGTACTCCGGCCAAGCTGCTCGGGGCTTTGGGCGGCGCGATGCGCAGGGTAACCGACCCCACATCCCCCGGAGCTAGACGCGTAGCCCCTTCAGGCTTGCTCACCCACTCTGGCGGGATGCCCTCTATGGCGATATTGAAATGGTCTACCTGGGCCTGTTGGTTGATGATACGCACGGAACAATCGGTTGACTCGCCCGGGCGGACGGTTAGTTGGTCAGGCTCAAGGCTGGCACTGATAAGGGCACCGGCTGGCCCGGCAGCCGTGGCGCCGTAGCCGGCCTGCTGGGCTGGCCCCTGGGCAAAAGAATCCACGACCGGCTTGGGTTGAGCGCCCTGACCAACGCCCGGCAGCTCCAGACGCAGCCAGTGGTCGCCAATACGCAGCGACTGGCCGGGGCTCCACGGTTCAGGGATGCCGGGCAGCAGGCGGTTGTTATCAAGGAACGAGCCGTTGGTGCTGTTCAGGTCGGTCAGGGTGTACTTGGCGCCGTCAAAGGTCATTTGGATATGCCGCCGCGAGACGCGCTGGTCCGGCAGCACGACATCCGCCTCTGGATCGCGCCCGATAATTAACTGCTTGTTTTCACCGATCTGCACCGAGCGCGATTGCCCATCCGGGCTCAGGACTAGGATGCGTCCGCCCACCGGGATAGCGGAGGGTGGTGTAGGCCACTGGTCCTTGGAAGGCGCTGCCTGTGCCACTCCCTGTCCCACAAGGGTTGCCATGCTGACATAGCCTTTGCCCCCGGCTAGCGTGACATCCGCCGTTGCTTCCGGGATTGCGGTACGCGCCGAACGCAGCGCCGTCTCCATTTCGCCTGCGCTGGCGAAGCGCTGCGCTGGCTGCTTGGCCAGCGCCTTGAGGATGATTTCCTCCACCTGAGAAGGCAGCGAGGGATTCAGCGTGCGTGGAGGCGGAGGCGGTTCCTGAGTGTGCGCACGGATTGCTTCCGTCAGCGTCTTGACGTCAAAAGGCACCCGCCCGGTAACCAGCTCATACACAATGATGCCGAGAGCATATATATCGGCACGGCCATCGACCGTTTTACCCTCGCACTGCTCGGGCGACATATACGTCGGTGTACCCATGGCCATACCGGTCATGCTCAACATGCCACCTTCTGCCAACTTGGCAAGTCCGAAATCGGTCACCACCGGTTGAAACGGCAGCCCATCCTTGCCGGTTTCCCCGGATTGTAGCGGGCGCAGGATAATATTGCCGGGCTTGATATCGCGGTGAAAGACGCCGCGGCGGTGAGCATAATCGAGTGCGTTAGCCACCTCGGCCGCCAGCGTCAGGCTGTCGTTGAGCACCATCATCTGACCTCGCTGCGTCAGAGTCTGCTCCCAGTCGCGCAGGTTCTGGCCGGTGATAAATGACATCACGATATACAGCAGGTCATTATTCCGCGAAAAGTTGTACACCTGGACAATCCCGGGGTGGTCAAGGATAGCGATTGCCCGCGCCTCCTGCAGGAAGCGTTCACGGAATCCTTCCTGTTTGGCAATATGCGGGTGCATTACCTTGATTGCCACCGGACGGTTCAGGGCAATATCGTATCCTTTATAAACGGCGCCCATCCCGCCCTCGCCCAGCAGTTGGTCGATGCGATAAGCGTTATCGAGCACTCGGCCAATCAAGTCTTCCATTACGGCCACCTCCCCTGCCTGCCCGTGCTAAACAAATCAGCGTACCCTACATACTTCCTGCCATTATTATCCTTAGGCAGCTTGTTCGGATAGTATGGTCTCGCCAGCTTTTACTATTCCGTCCCGGCTGCCGGGTCATTTTCCATGATGCCAAAGACATTGCCTTCCGTATCCTGGCAATAAGCCATATAGCCGACCCCTAGAATCGCTTGCTTTGGCAGCAGTATCTTGCCGCCCTGAGCCTCAATCAGCTTCTCATACTTGCTGACCGAATCGACGCCAATCGTGTTCACCGTTCCCTTGGTCCTCTCATCATGCAGCGTAATAGCACCGTCGATCCCCGGCTCCCCTGCAGGACCGGTGGTAATCAGCCAATAATCGATTGGTCCTTGCCATTTTCGATTTCCCAGCCAAAAACAGTCCGGTAGAAAGCAACAGCGCGTTCAGGAGCGCTGGCGCCCAGCTCAAAATGGATTACCCGCGGCATCAGTTCTGCCCTCCATACACAGCTAGGTCACCGATGAGACTTTGACCTGATAGGTTGTATGCGCAGGACGGTTCAGGTCGATGATGCGCTCGATCAAGCGCAGATCGACCGGGTTATCCTGCTGCTGTACGATAACATAAAAGGTGTGCGCGCCATCGATGTTCTCTTGTATCTCGACCTGGCAACCCGAGCAAACCCGCAGTTGGTACTCTAGCGCAACTCGTGTCCCGCGCATCTGGTATAGCCAACTGGCGCGGCGCAATAAGTCGCGCTTAACGGGTGCAGGCCAGCGTTCGTCCATAATCCCGGCTAGCCAGCGGTCGAGCCACGGCAGAAACGGCTCCGGCGCTGTGCTCGGATCGAGGAACAAGTCGAAATGGTTGATGATCTGTTCGAGCGGCCCCAGCATATCCTCAAAAATCAATAGAAACCGCCCCAGGAACTCGTCTTCAGCGTATATCGGCGGCAGGTACTGCAGCCAGCGCGAAGCGGTATCAGGGACGCCCACCCAACGCTCAGGCGGACGCTCCGCCACCTGGAGCTCCTGAGGAGCCTCGGGCGGAGGCGGCGCTGGGGCTTTGGGCGTCTGCAGCAGACGCAAGGCGGCTAGCGCGCGTTCTGAATCGACTCGCGTGCGCATTTCTTCCACGGCTGCAGGGGCAGGCTGGGCGGGCGCCTGCTCAACCGGCTGCTCCGGCGTCAGCGCCAGTCTCAAGCGAAACGGCCCGATCGAGAGGACGTCGCCATTTTTCATCTCGCGGATTTCATCCGCCGGCAGCGGAATATCGTTCAGCGCTGTGCCGTTAGAGCTGCGCATATCTTGCACGCGAACCGGCAGCCGGTCGCAGTAAATGCGCAGATGCGCCCGCGAAACCCACGAGTGGTTGAGCACCAGATCGTTTTGCGGCTCGGGAGCGCGCCCGACTCGCACGATCGGCGTGGCGATAATATACTCGCGCTCCGGTTCATCCGGCGATGTCAGGATAATTTTGCCAATGCTGTTTGCCATAGGCTGGTCCTTGATAGGACGTGTTGATGACTATTCCAAGCTTATTTTGACCTCGTGAATATCGGAAGCGAGCACCTCATGCGCCAACAGGTCGAGTTTGCGCTCGATTTTATGCAGCACATCACCCTCATCCACCCAAAACATATCGATGTTTTGGACGTATTGCAGACCGGAAACATGTTGCACACAGGCATATAAATCGGAAAGGTATAATTCGCGGCCAAACGGCCAGCCGCAGCCTTCCGGCCCTCCGCGCAGCGGATTGATAAACAGCTCCAGTGCGCTGATGATATCCTTACGTAAGCGTTCCTCGTCGGCTCCGGGTTTGGCGACGGCCTCGACAACCGTCCGCACGCGCTTGTAGCCGGCAGAGCGCACCTCAAGCTGGGTAGTCAGCAGCCGGCGTTCATCCAGATAGTTTGTCAAACGCTGCTTTAGATTGTCGGAAAGCGCAAGCCGGGACAGGGGAATATAGCGGGCAGCCTCCTGCTCCGCGAGCTGCGGCACCACCATGACATACACCTGCCCGGGGCTGGGCGCGCCGCCCTTGCCCCCTCCGGCGCGCGTCTGCAGGCACAACGCGCGCGCCACCTCGCCTGAAAATGCATGGGTGGCTAAATATTCGTAATCCTCGGCGGTTACGGCACGGCCGCGCGTGCGCAGCAGATTGCGTGCGCGGAACATGGCCTGTTCGAGGGTCTCCGGGTCAAGCCCGCCCAAGGCCGGGCGCCTGTTGATCACATGGTCGATGTAAGCAAACGGCGTCTTGGCCTCGGTGATAGCGCCAGCGCGTACATTGCCGGTCATCCCTCCGCCGTAGCGGTAACTAGCAATTCGAATATCCGCACCGCGCGGAGGGATTGCCCCATAGCGCCTGACGGCGCCGTCGCGTTGACGGATAGCCGGCCCAAAGCATATCTCGCCACTGGCGCTATCGAGGGTATAGTGTTTGTCCTCAGGGCCCGATTCGCCAAAATCCTCCACCTGCAGCCAGGGCTCCCAATCATCCATGCCGCCGGACCAGATTTCCACCCGTTCCTCAGGCCTGCAGGGCAGCACGGGCGTATGCTCCAGGTGGTAAACCTGGCCGGGCGAAGCATCCGAGCGCCCCAACGGTTCGTTGGTAACCTCCATAGCGTGGGTGGCATCGATGGTCGCCCCCCAGGAAACTGCCTTAACCTCGCGCACGATGGGCGATGTGGTATAAGGGCGCTGTTCGCCTTTAGGGGCAGTGACCTCGCAGCGTACCCAGTAGGCCTGGATCTCATTAACCTCGCGTTTTGCCATAACCGGCAGGTGCAGCCGCACCTGCCCGCTCCAGCTCATGCCGCCTGTGCCGTCCTCCTCGACATCTAGGTCAACCCAGGCTTCCTGCGACCAGGCCTGCCAGCGGGTTGGGGGATTCTCGGGAATGATATTCTGGCCGCCTGCTCTGACACAGGTAAAGTCCAAACCAAGCACGTGCCTGTCATACGGCTCATCGAACCCGAGCAGCAGCGCCTCATCCACCTGCGGCGGATGGGGCGAAAAGGGATTGAACTCCTTGCTCAGACGCTGCAGCCCAACCTCCTCAAAACGCATACTGCCGTCGGCCTGGCGCCGGCGCAGCACGATATGTGTGAGTTTCGCCGGTTTGATGGTGACGTCTTCATCGGTGGTAAACACCACTGCCTCCCGGTTATCTACTCGGGATGTTGCCACCGCCGAACCGCGCGGGATGGTCACTGCCTGTGGCTGAGGTGCGGATAGGTAGAAAGTGAGCGGCGCAACGGCGGCATTCGGCGGCTGCAGTTGGATACCGAGCAGCTCCAGCAGTTTGACATAGTGTTTGGTTGGCACCTGGTTCATACGGTAGAGCAATATGTCGGCCATCCAGGCGAAGAGCTCAATCAGGGTAATGCCGGGATCGGAGACGTTGTGGTCGGTCCATTCCGGGCAGTACAGCGGGATCTTTTTCTTGGCCTCATCGACCAGGTCCTGAAATGAACGGTCATCGAGGGAGCGAGTTGGCAACGCCATAAGCTACTCCTCCGGTATGATATAGAACGGATATACAAGGCTCCGGCTGGAATGGATCGCCTTGATGCGGTAGCGCACGAGCACCTGCAATACCGCTTGATTTTCAGTATCAGGGGCTACCTGCACCTGCTCGAGGTCGATGCGCGGTTCCCAACGCCCTAGTGCCTCGCGGACATACCTCTCTGCCAGCCCTGCAGTTGCGCTATTGTTGGGCGCAAAAACCAGCTCGTGCAGGCAGCAGCCGAATTCAGGGCGCATCACGCGCTGGCCCGGCGCAGTATTCAGGATAATCCGGATAGCTTGCTCGATTTCTGTGGCATCGCCCACCAGGGCGATGCGCCCGCGCTGGTCAAGGCGCGGCGGGAACTCCCATCCCCGGCCAATAATATCACCCGGCATCAACCTCTCCCTTGTTACCCAAATAAGCAGGTTAACCAATTAAAATCGTCCCAACCGCCACGACTGTGCCGTGCGGCGCCGGCACCAGGTCGTCACAGGTCTGCGCTGGATCGCCGTTGCGCGCGGCCGGTTTGCCGTTAATTAGTACAGTAGCGCTGCCCTGAGTAATCGTCGCCCGATTGAGCGGCGGTACTTGAAACGAAGGCCCTCCCATCGGGATGTGCGGCGGCGTGTTCTGCGCAGTGCTGCCCAGCGTGGCCGCCGGCTGCCCCATTATCTTGACGTTACTGGATAAGCCGCCGTTGATAATGCCGTTGAAGGGATGCCCCGGGGTAGGCGTCGGCACAGGACCGCCCGGCGAAGGCACCATCACAATATGGGTATCTACCCCAATGACTGTGTCATTCTGCTTCGCGGCCGGTTGTCCGGGCATATGCGCTCCTAGTTCAACTGTATCAATGCACCTTTGATCGTCATCGTGCCGTTGGCCTCCAAATTCATGTTACCGCTGGCCTTGATGACCAGATTGGTACTGGCCTCGATATTGACTGCACCGGTGCCCTTCACCTGCACCTGGCTGCCGTTATCATCCAGCGCAAGCTCCTGCCCGCCTTTGCTCTTCACGAGGATCTTGCCACCGTCATCATCCAGCACGATCTGGTGGCCGCCGGCGGTCTCGATAGTTATCGAAGCGCTGTTTTCCTCGCGGATGATAATTTTGTGGCCTTTACGTGACACGAACACCCGCTGCACTACGTCGCCGTTACGCTGCGCGTCGCCGACAGCTAGCGGCGGCTTGTCGATCCCGTTCCAGATACCGCCGACCACAATCGGCCGACCGATATCCCCCTGCTCGAAGACCACGAACACTTCATCGTTGACTTCCGGCAGGCAGTACAAGCCGCGCTTGTTGCCCGCTCCAGGAGACGCGACGCGCGCCCAATCGCTTTCGATATCTGCATCCAGCCATGGGAACTTGATTTTAACGCGGCCGAGGTCATCCGGGTCGTTGTTGTTGGTGACTATACCGGTCATTGCGGACCACTGGCGCGGGAGCGAGGCAGCAACTCCCAGCAGGTCGCGCAGCGTTTCACCCCGCCGACCGCGCACGGTAAAGCGGGTGACGTAATCCCGGCGCGTGTCCCACTCATGGGTGGCGGCGCTGACAAGGTATTTGCCGTTGAAACGCTTTCCCAATGAAGAGAGATCCACTATCACCCCGGCCTTGAGGTCTGGCTGGCCATAGCACAGCCCCTCGGCCTGCACAAAGACGCTCGTATGTTTATCCAAAAGCGCCTGCGCCAGCTTATCAGCCTCTTCCTGGTTCATTGCCAGCGCGCTGACGGCTAGCTCTGAGGCTTCACCAAAGGCCGACTGGGCCACCTCACCGCCTGCCCGGGACTCACCTATCTCGGGATGTACGCGTGACTGGGTCGCGCGGCCGACGATCTCTTGCTTGCTGGCCGGATCCCATCCTTTAACCTGCACCTCGTTTACCTGATGGGCCAAAGACATCACAGGCTTAAAGCTGCGCAGTTCCTGTCCCCACTCCAATGCGATTATCTGAGAGGGAGCGGTATCGGCCTTAAAATACAGGGTGCGGTCGCGCACATACACCGCATAACCGATCTTGCGTGCGCGCTCGCGCAGAAACTCGATATTCGTTTGACCGTCCTGGTAGACGTGCTTGTGGACGATCGCGGTCGCATCTACTTCAGCCTGCAGCCCGGCAGCCTGGGCGATTTGCTGGGCGATTTCGCTATCGCGCACGTTCACAAAAGCTTTGGTAACCGCTCCGCGGTGCAGCCGATGCGAGCGGTCGTAAGCGCGCACCGTGAGCTTGACTACCATCCCTTCGCCGTAGTCAGGCTCCAGGCTTGTAATCTCGCCCTTGAAAATCGGCCGACTGCCGCGCCCCTGCTCATCGCTCACGCCTACTTCCAGGGCTGCACCGAGGGCAAAGGTATCCTGGTTGGAGTAAGCTGCATTAGCGTCATGCAGGATAAAGGAGCACATTTCAGGAAGCTGCAGCGAGCTGGCGACGCGCACTTCGAACAAGTCGTTCATTACGGCTGGTTCGAGCTGTGTGCCGTTCACTTTGATATATAACTGGCGGATAAACGCTTCCTGACGCGGCATATACCCCCTATTCAAGCGGTGGAATCACGATGTTCTGGCCAGGCTTCAGGTGCAAAGGATCGAGCAGGTCGTTGGCTGCAGCAATGCGCCGCCACAGGGTGCTGTCCTCGTATTCCTCCCAGGCGATGAGATCCAGACGGTCGCCGGAGTATAGTGTGCGCGTGCGTGGCGCCACACCGCCGCCTGAGGTGGGGTTCTGGCCGGCATGCTCATTCTCGTCCGCCACCTGCTGCAGGCTGATATCGACCACCGTGCGCACCGGAGTGCCGTCTTTCAAGAACAAGCTCATCTTTTGGCTGATATCGGTAATAACCGCCTCGAGCTCGAAACGCCCCCAGCGGAAGAGCACATGCGGCGGCTCTCCCTTGCCGGTGGTGGAGTTCACACGGTCGGGATCGATCATCATCATCTGCCAGAGTGGCGCAGTGAGTTCGCGCACATCGGTCTGCTCGGTGTAGGTATCAAAAAACAGGCGTAAGCGCAGCATCTGCGCACCGCCCTGCTTGAAACTGATTTTGGGTATGTTCTTGCCCTTCGTCTTGCCCGGCTCGTATTCGTTGCGCTTGGTGATGGTGTACTCGAATGGATTAAACATGCAGGCGACCTGCTCGTGGGTGTTTTTATTAATGACCAGGGCAGGTTCCAAACCGCCGCGCGTAGTCGGCATTGTTCAGCTCCTTGGCTGCTACCACATCATTCCGCCGGTAATACCGGTCCGTTCCTGTTCGATGCGCATCATCTCGCAGATGCGCCGATATATCTCCTCGGCCAACTGGTCCAGATCGACTTGCCCCGCTGCCGCAGACGCGGGCACCTGAGCGGACGCCTGGCTGCCGCCCTCAGCAGCCGCAGCGGACTCGTTTTCCTGGGGTGCTGTGGCAGCCTGGTCGGTTTCCGCACGACGCAGCACGCCCTCACTCGGCTGGTGGCCAGCTTGCTGAGCGATGCCGTTGGGTCGGCTGGCCTTGCGCCGTACCAGGCGCACCTCCACCGCCGGAATCTCTTCCGACGGACCTAACTCGCCCCCATCGGGTATGGATTTGACGGTATCAGGCGCCGTAAAGGCCGCAAAACTACGCTCCACGATGTCTTGGGTTGTAAGCGAGCTGCGTGCACCCACAAATGCTCGCTCCAACGGTTTCCGGTGCACGAGGGGCGTCTCCTCGCCTGGTTCTGCCTTCCGTAAACCCTCCGGCATCTCTGCAGCCTCTACTGCAGGGAGCTGGACTGACGGCCTAGAGACTTCGGGCACCGCAGGGCTCACCAAACCAAGAGCCTGCTCCAGCGGCACCCGATGGACAGGCGCCGTTCCTAAAGCTTCCTCATGCGCAAGCTCCTCTTCCTGAACTGTTTCAGCCTTTACTAATCCCTTGACCGGCTCCCTGCTCAACCTGGCGGTCGGGACCTTCCTCCTGGTGCGTTGCGTGGAGCGTTTTGTGGCGGGCTTGGGCGCTGGCTTGATGGGTGCTCCAGACGGTTGGGGCTGCGGAGTCGGCAGTTCAGTCGTAATGATGGGCACTGCGCCACCCTCTTCAGGTACCTGAGCTGCAGCATCTTGGATTATGTGAGGCCTGACAGCATCGATCGGCTTTGCCGGCATTTCGCTGGGCGGAACGGCCGGTTTGCGTACGGGCGTAGGTATTCTGGGTGTTACCTCATCCATGACCTGCGGTAGGCTGCGGAGTGCAGCAGCCGACATATTGACTTGGGATTCAGTAGTATCAGCCGACTGCTGAGCTGGACGAAGGCTTTGCTTGCGCCTGACTTGCCCAGCGGCGGGCGCCGCACGAGCTGGTTCACCGAGGGCTGCTGGTCTATCTTCCCGAACAGCGCGTCGAACCTCGGAAACGCGCTTCACCTCACCGGCCGGTTTGGCTGCGGGCTCATGCAGGGCGGTTGTGTCTTGCTTGAGATCCCTTGCGGCTGCGCGTTCTGCCACTCGTGCCGTAGATTTGCGCTGGGTGTTTGCTGGCTGCGTCTTGGCATGTTCTGCCGGTTTTTCGGATGGAATCATCTGCTCGTGCGCAGGTTCCACCCCTGCAGGTTGGTGCGCTTCGCCTGCGGGTGTCTGAGATGTGGCAGTCGTCTGAAGCGGCAGCACAGGCGCTGGCATCTCCTGGATGCGCGCAGCACGGGCAATCCGCCTGATTGGCTGAGCTGTGGGCGTTTTGCTCACCGCTGCTGGTAATTTAGGCAATCCAGGCTGCGCCGGTTCAGATACCTCGTGCTCATGGGCTGGTTGAACCGCGGGACGCTGCGAACCAGTTGTGCGGCTGGAACCCAGCGCCTCGGTATTACGCTGCAGGATAGCGGTCATCTCGTCGAAAGAGAGCCGCGGCGGTTCGGGAAGCTCCGCGCCGGCAAGTTGTTCAGACTCCTGGTACTCGGCTCCCTGGGCTTCCTCATTACTTGTTTGTCCGGATACGAGACGCATAGCATCAGCAGCAGCATCGGCATCCGGCAACACATGGTTGGCGGCAGGCACAACTCCCGCTTGCCTTTGAGTTGAAGCATATATCGGCATCTCTGGCGAGATGATTCTCACAGCGCGCTGCGTCGCAAGGCCGGCTTGCTGGCGGTATGCCTCGCGGTGCAGGATGCGCCCAGCCGGCGAGCGCCGTACCAAGCGGTCAACGATGCGGCGGCTGAGGCTGCCGCGCCGGTGCACCAACATGCTGCGCTCTATTTCGTCTTCGTTTTCACTCATGTGACCGTCAAACTTTCATAAGCCAGTTCAAGGCTCTCGATTGCCAGGGCGCTGTTGGATGTGTTCAAGCTGGGGCCGGTCCATTTTTGCGGAAATGCCCCTTTGAAATCCCAGCGCAAGACCGGATGCTGCTCGGCATCGAACATGATGACCGATACCTGGCGCAAGGCGTTACTCAACTGCCCCTGCAGGACGTCGAGGTACCATTTGAGCAGCGCGCTATCGGTGGTGATGCCGCGCTTGAGCGTCATGGTGCCACGGCGCACGCGCCCCGGCAGCAGGTGCGTGCCATCGTTGAAGCCACCCTCTTTTTCCTCCTCAATTTCCACTTCCAGCGTTGGCAGCGTGCATTCGCTAAAGCTGGCGTTGTCGATGCCATCTATCTGTACGACAAAGCTGAACGCTCCGTGCATCTCGACCCGCTCACTGGCCATGTGTTTTCACCCTCGCTCTTCAGCGCATCCTTGTCGCGCGCATAAAGCGCTGAACCAGATATATGCTCCCCTAATACCCTGGTCTTCCATGCACTAACGGCGACAATGAATGCATAACGGTAAGATGTGCCGCCAGGCTTTACGCCTGGTTGCGACAATAGGGCCTAAGCCTCCGGCACACCGGTCTCTACCTGAAAGGATTTTCCGCAAAACGGGCAGGTTACTGCGATAGCCTCCGATGTGCCCGCGTTCAACCGTTCGTACAGGTTCTGTAAATAAGCAAAATCGCTCGAAAACATGCCCTCAACTACCTGGGCGGTCACAGCCGGCAGCGAGCCGAGGCGGGTTATCACCCGTGAGAGCAGGATAACCGTAAGGTAAGATTCATTGGCACGTACACGCGCATCGCGCAGGGGTTCAATCTCGTCAAGTGCGGTAGCCAAGCGCATCGTTCCCTCGCGGTGCACCTGGCCATCTGCATCCACGTAACCGCGAGGCAGCGTAAACTCATATTCGGTCTGCATTTACGGCCTCCCGTTCACATCGTACGCGTCAACCCCTCGTGCGTGATGACCAGTTCCTCGACGCCAAACTCATTGCTGTCGGATTTCACGGTTGGCCCTGAAACCTTGACCGGCCAGGCCCGCTCAAAATCCCATTTGGCTATCGGCTTGAGCTCTTGGTCGAACATCGTTATCGTGCCATTTTTACGCGCATCTTCCACTTTGCCCTGCACGACCTGTTCGCGCCAATCCCAGATATCCATGCTGCTGGTGATGCCGCGCTTGAGGGTGATGTTCTCCCACTTGAGCCGGCCTGGTATCTTTTGCACGAGCTGGTGTCCATTATCATCCACGATTTTGTGTTCAATCACCTCGTGCTCAGAGCCGATGCCGCTGCACTCGGTAAAATACCCCTTCACGACGCCGGATATATCGATGGCATAATGGAAGCTTACCAGCGGATTCTTGCTATCTGCCATGCTGTTTCCTCCTGCTAAAGCAGTTAATCACCAATATCCTCGGTAGCGCGCCTAGTGCATCAGCCTGCTACCGGTCCCGACCATTGGCTGATGCGGAAGATGACAAATTCGGCCGGCTTGACCGGCGCGATGCCGACCTCAATGATGAGCTGGCCGAGGTCGCGCACTTCGGGCGGATTGAGCTCTTCATCGCACTTCACATAGAATGCCTGATTGGGCGTGGCGCCAAAGAGCGCACCCGAGCTCCAAACCGTCTTGAGGTAGGCCGTCACATCGCGGCGGACACGCGCCCACAGGTTCAAATCATTGGGCTCGAA
>JAJFUJ010000056.1 GCA_021372475.1 Chloroflexota bacterium
GGAACAAAAAACCAGCTAAATAAGCTGGTTTGGCTTTTTTGAAACCAGCGCACATTCACCCGAATGGCGCGTCGTGGCCAGGCTCAGTTGGGCGCAATATAACATGCGTTGCGGCTGGTGTCAAGCGAGGGTGTGGAAAAAGTATCCAATTGGAGATACCCTAGTATCTGAAAAACAGGGCTATGAACTCGCATATCATTCCCGCGCAGGCAGGAATCCATCCGAGTCTTACTTTTTTCTTGTTATTATATGATATATTACACTATATATCAGATTAATACTTGATTCGAGCGGGCACACACACAGGAGAGCAGGTACCAGCACAGAACCTCTTTTTCAACACCTCCGGTGTAGTGAGGCACGAGGGATGGCAGGTGATGCGTGATGTTGACCGAAGCGTATCCCGTCCCTATAATAAGCCAGTGTGCGAGGTAATCAACGGAGGTTGGTGGTGGGACGAACGGTGGCTTATCTGGATTGTTTTTCGGGCGCCAGCGGCGACATGCTGTTGGGCGCTATGCTCGATGCAGGATTTGAACTGAGCGTGTTGCACAGCGGCTTTGCCAGCATCGGCATAGATGCCCGCGTTGTGACTGCTAGCAAGTTCGCGCAGCATGGGATTGCCGGCACGCGCCTTGAAGTACACGACCCGGATTCAGTCCAGCCTGCACGCACGCTGCCGATTATCCGTCAATTGCTCGCAACCAGCGGGCTGCCGGCCGTGGTCATTGAGAACAGCCTGCGCATCTTTACGATGATCGCCGAGGCCGAGGGGGCAATCCATAGCCTACCTCCTGATGAGGTGCACTTTCACGAATTGAGCGGATTGGATTCGCTAGTGGATGTGGTCGGGTTTAGCCTATCCCTGCACGAAATGGGTATAGAAGCGGTATACGCTTCTCCGCTGCCGCTTGGACGGGGTTCGGTGACGACGGCCCATGGTATATTGCCGCTGCCCGCTCCTGCTACGCTGGCTTTGCTGGCGCAAGTGCAGGCTCCGACAATTCCCTCATCGGCGCAAGCCGAGCTAGTAACCCCTACAGGCGCCGGTATCCTTGCGGCTCTGGCGGAATTTCGGCAGCCCGCGATGGCCATCCGGCGCGTCGGCTATGGTTTTGGGCAGAAAGAGTTCGCCTGGGCGAATATCGTGCGCGTGTGGATTGGCCAGGAACTGGACCTGTCCCCGGCCAGACATGGTGAAATTGCTCAGCACCACCATCATCATGCTGGGGAGGACAACACCTCCCTTCACGAGCACATGCATCCGCATCCCCATGATGAGCATACGCACGTCCATGAGCATAGCACTCCAGACCATGCTCACGAAAAGAACCCGTGATATTTGCATAGGTTCTGGTGTGGATTTGTTCCGAGCGTGCCTTGACGAGCGCTGTCTACCTGAGAGCAGGCTGAGTCAGTAATGAAGTTGCAGGGTCAACGCTAGATTGCTGTGATGGCTGTCTGTGAGCGTTCAATATCCCGGCCGATCGAGGTGGTATGATGACTAAAACAGGACAAGCTCTGATTGACGAAGTCAACAACTATGTTCTGGCGCCAGGTGCAGTCGCTTTCTGGTGGTTGGGACAACTCGGCTATGTCGTCAAGGTGGGTGGTTTATTATTGTATCTGGATGCCTTCCTGATGCCGAGGGCAAACCGCAATGTAGCTCCCCTTCTCGCGCCGGCCGAGGTGACGAACGCTGACTGGGTGTTCGGCACCCATGACCACATCGACCATATCGATCCCGTCGCTTTCCCGGGCATCGCTGCCGCATCACCGCAGGCTCGCTTTGTCTGCCCGCACGCGGTGGTGCAGCGCGTGCACGATTTGGGCATCGATGGCTCCCGCATTATCGCGATGGATGAGGGAACGCTCTACGCTGATCCGGAGCAGCATATCCGCATCGAGGCGGTTGCTGCAGCCCACGAGTTCCTCGATTATGACTCTCAGATGGGATATCCCTACCTGTCATATATCATCCAGATTGGCAGCGTGACCATCCTGCATACCGGTGATACCACAGTTTACGAGGGATATTTGACCAAGCTAAAGCGTTGGAAGTTTGACCTCGTCTTTTTACCCATCAACGGCCGCGATGCCGTACGGCTGCGGAATAACACCATCGGCAACATGACCTATCAGGAGGCTGTGGACCTGGTTGGCGCACTCAAGCCGCGCCTGGCCGTGCCCGGCCATTATGAGATGTTCTCGCACAATGGCGAAAATCCCCAACTATTTGCTGACTATATGGATGTCAAGTATCCCGGGCAGCGCTATTGGATCGGCGAACACGGCCAGGCTGTCGTTCTCGAACCACGAGATCCAGAGACGGAGCGATAGCAATCAGCGCTCGAAGGGCTGGCCTGAATTTCCTCGGGATTAGCCGACCGTTATCGCAAGGCTCCACAGCAGACAACCCGTTGGGATGCGCTGGTGGCGTTTCTCCCGACAGCGAACCGGATACTAGGGACTGAAGGAAATATAACGAGTGGTGGCGAGTGAGAGGTCGGAATAGTAGCCGCGGTATTTCTCGGGCAGCAGCATTGCCAGTTGGTACATAATCTCGTCAGCGATAATCTGACGTTCGCCGGAAGCGATATTGCGTGGGGCAGTAATATTGAAAGCTTTGCCGACCGTGATATGAAAATTGGTTCGGCGCAGCCTCTGGATGTTTTCGCGAAAGCACTCATTGCCGTAATAGACAACCGGCAGCAGAGGAGCTCCCGTGCGTTGCGCTAAAAGCACGACACCAGCGTGTCCGCGCTGCAGCATACCATGTCCGCTGCGGGTACCCTCAGGCGCTATCGCCATTATTTTGCCATCGGATAGGGCTTTCTCGGCCTTTCGGAAGGCGCTAAGGTCAGCTTCTCCCCGATGCAGCGGGATAGCGCCCCACATAGTAAACAATAAACCCAGGAACGGATTATTCCAGGTCTCTGATTTTGCGAATGCGGTCAACGGCCTTGGCAGCAGGTGAGTTGCCAGAATAGGCACATCCAGGAAGTTAATGTGGTTGGCGACCAGAATGAGCGGCCCGTGTTCAGGGATTAGGGGCAGTTGGGCGTCATCAATCATGCATAATGAGCGCAGGATAAAACGCAGCGACGTATTTACGAGGGTGTAGGCAATCGTCATCGAGCGGCCTCAGGCTTTATAGAGAATCTCTAGCTGCTTGCCAAGTATTTCTGCCGTCAGTTCTGGCGCCTCATAACACAACGTCTCACCGTCCGCGTGGGCAGGTAGACTGCCATGTATTGCCTTGACGGTTACCTGGCGTGTCCTGGCCATCTGCGTGGCTTGATCCTGAGCCTGTGTGCCCTTCATAAACAGCGGGATGATACTCAAGGCGCGCAGTTTGCCTACTTGCCTGACGATGCACATGTCGAAGAGGCCATCGTCAGCCTGGCTGTCCGGTGTCATCATGAATCCACCGCCCATACGGCGCCCGTTCATAATCGAGACCATCAGCGATGGCTGGGTGATAATCTGGCCGTCGTAGACAATATTCACCGTTGGGGCGTGAAAATAGATAAAAATCGTCTCCAGTGCGGAAACGATGTAACTTACAAATCCTTTGAGGCGTGTCTTTTTAGCGGCAACAAAGCCTACTACGGCGTCGAACCCAATGCCGATACCATTGCCAAAGTAGCGCCCATCGGGGAAAAGGCCACCTTTGACGAAGCCGATATCGATCCAACGCCGGCTGGCTTGAGCCAACACTTGGAGTCCCTCCTCGAGGGTAGGGGGTATTCCGGCGCCAAAGGCGAAATCGTTGCCACGCCCCACACATAGGACAGCCATACAGGCAGCGCCACTGCCGTTCAACTTGGCGTGCATCAGCCCGTTGATTACCTCATTGCAGGTCCCGTCACCGCCGGCAGCGACAACATAATCATAGCCCTCAAGAGCAGCCTGCTGGGCTAACTCGACCGCGTGCCCCTGCCGTTCGGTCTGCACCAGGTCGTATTCTAGCCCGTAGCGAGCCATTGCCTGGCGTATGGCTGGGATCGACTTGGCGCCCGTGCCGCGCCCGGAGATGGGGTTCACAATTATCTTATACTTGGGCATACAAAACCTTTGCCTATAGAATAGATATCCAACTAGACTAAAACCTGCGGATGCTTCTGGTTACGCAGAACACAGTATCAGTTGGATTGGAGTAACCATGAATGGGGATTAGCAGGGATGGGGCAATTCCGAACGGCCGGATACGCTGAAAACACTGCATGGTAATAGCATACATCGATACGCACTTTTATCCAAAATAGTATCCTGGTGGCGCGGCTGGTATAATGCCATCTCGTATCAGGCAAAAAGGGGGCATTATGTTGCAAGCAGCGCATGAACAAAACCGATGCTCGTGGAATTACATGACGGTTATTCATAACCGCCACAAGGTAAACCAGGCGGAATACCTCAGATCGGGCGGCAGCACGCTTTTTCCTGAAGAGCTGGAATTGCTGGGGGCACTCAAAAGCAAAAAGCTGTTGCACCTGCAATGCAACAGTGGTCAGGACTCGCTATCGCTTGTGCAGATGGGCGCTGTCGTCACCGGTGTTGACATAAGTGACGAGGCCATATCCTTTGCCAGGCAACTAGCGAGCGATGCAGGATTGAAAGCTGAGTTCATCCGCGCTGACATTTACGACTGGTTTAGGCAGGCTGCCGAAGCCGGCCAGCGTTTTGACATCGCGTTCTCCTCCTATGGCGCATTGTGCTGGCTATCAGACCTTCAGCTCTGGGCGCAGGGCATCCGCTCCGTGCTCAATCCGGGCGGCAAGTTCGTGCTGGTAGAGTTTCATCCCTTTCTCCAGATGCTGGACGATGACTGGCGCCTGGCTGGTCCCTATACGGTCGAGGGCAAACCGACCATATATGAGAACGGCATTGGGGATTACGTCGCGATGTCCGGGGAAATGCTGGCGGTCTCTGGATATGTAGCGTTCGAGGCTCCGCCTAATCCGCATGCTGTGTACGAGTTCCAATGGGGCATGGGCGATATCTGCAGCGCCCTGATTGACGCCGGATTGCGGATAAGCAAGTTGGTCGAGTATCCTTACATAAACGGCTGCAAGATGTTCCCGCGGATGCGCGAGCTGCCTGGCCGCCGTCTGGTTCCGCCGGAAGATGTTCCCCAAAATCTGCCTTTGATGATCGGCATCACAGCCATCAACGCTTAACACGGATACAAGGGGTAGTGCTATCTATGGGCAGTTGGATATATCATCTTCGCATTGCTGAACAGCTCCTCAAATGCTGGCCGCATCTGGATGTAATGGTATTTACCTGCGGCAATCTTGCCCCCGATTCCGGCCGTCCCAGCGCCGATTGGACCAGCTTTGACCCGCCCAAGGAAGTTACCCATTTCCTGCGCTCCAAACCACTGCGCCCACGCAGCGCCGACCTCCTTTTTTACCGCGATTATGTGGCGTCGAACGCGCGTCTCGATTCGGCGCAGTATGCATTTGCGCTGGGCTACTTTAGCCACCTATTGGCGGATAACCTGTGGATTGTCCAGATAGAGCCGGCCAGCCGGCAGAGCAATGCCGACTTGTTTGCCAGGCTGGGCGAGGATGCCTGGAATACGCTCAAGGAGGATTGGTACGACCTCGACCGCAGATACCTGGCTGGTCATCCGGAATGCCTTTATTGGCGCTTTGCCAAAGGGGCGCCGCAGATGCCGCAGTATTTGCCTTTCCTGGATTGGGAGTCCTTGTATGAGCAATATGCCTTTATGCGGGCGTTCTACCAAAAGCCGGCAGCGCGCCCCCTCGAACGGCCGTACCCCTATCTAAATCAAGCTGCCATGGACCGCTGTGTGGCAGACAGTACGCGTAAAATCGTATACATCGTGGAGAGATTAGCGTCACGAGCCAGCACCGATAACGAGCCCAGCGCGCTGTACCTGCTTCCCGGAGTAGATCTGGCGCCTTACGAGCCGCCCATCGGGGATATATAGAAAACAGGGGAAGCTTGCACCTGCTTCCCCTGCCGTGTGCTAGAGGTAAAGAGTGCGGCGCACCAGCCCTCGGCTGCGCTGGTCCAGTTTCTCCAGGTCGGGAATCTCGTAGCGCGCTTGGTTCACATCGATGATCAACCAGCGGTCTTTGGCCACCTCACGGGCATAATGCACAACGCTATCGCGCATCACAAACTCTTTCGAGCCTTTATCGGTCTCAACCGTCCAGTAGATGAATCCCAATTCCTTCTTTACTTTGATGATGCGGGTTATCTGAGGCACGAAATAGTAGAGGCCCATTTCCTCAGAGACTGCTTTACGCGAGTCATCCTCCAGAGTCATCCAGTCATCGATGATGCCGATTTCCTTTGTCTCCTCACCGCTTGTATCGCGCACCGAGAGGTGCAGTGTATTTTGCGAGACTGGGAAACAAGAGCGCAGTATCACTCGGGGGTAACAGTGTCCATCCGCCAGGGTCAGACTCAGAGTATCGCCATGGCGTTCGAAAAAGATAGCCTCTGGCTGCAGGTGTACAACCTCAAACGGCTTGGCTTCCGTCTTCATTTCTTCCATCATAACACCGCCGCATGTTCTAGGCTGGCGAACTGCGTCTGCAGTTGCACCAGGTTATAAAATGCACCTTTATTTGCCATCAGCTCCATCGGTGCGCCCTGTTCCTCCAACTTACCGTGGTTCAACACCATAATGCGGTTGGCATTATATAATGTCGAAAGGCGGTGCGCGATGGCAATAGTGGTTCGACCTTTGACCAGGGTATCCAAAGCTTCCTGAATCTGACGTTCAGTTTCGGTATCCACAGAAGAGGTAGCCTCATCCAGGACGAGGATACGCGGGTTGTGCAGAATAGCGCGCGCGATCGAAACACGTTGCAGCTCTCCGCCCGAAAGGCCGGTTCCGCCTTCGCCGACGATGGTATCATAGCCTTCGGGCAGCATCGTGATAAAGTCATGGGCATTAGCGGCCTTGGCGGCGATGATGATCTCATCGCTCGATGCATCGGGCTTGCCATAGGCGATGTTTTCAGCGATGGTCCCGCGAAATAGGAAAGGTTGCTGCAGCACCAAACCAATCTGCCTGCGGATTTCCTCCATCGAAAGCTGCCGGATATCGATGCCGTCGATACGGATGGCCCCGGAATCAACATCGTAAAAACGGCAGAGCAGGTTGATCAGGGTAGTCTTGCCGGCGCCGCTGTGTCCAACAACGCCAATCATCTCGCCCGGCTCGATGTGAAAGGTCATATCTTTGAGGACCGGATAGTACGGGTCATAGCCAAAGTTCACATGGTCAAACTCAATATAGCCCGATAGCTGAGGCTTGGCGACCGGATGTTCAACCTGCACCTGCGGCTCCTCATCCAGCATTTCGAATGTACGCTGAGAGATGGTCAGGAAGCGGTTCATCGTCTGGCTGATATTGGTAAGGTTCGAGAGCGGACCGTAAAACATGCCCAGATAGTTCAAAAAGGCCATCAACATACCAAGTGAGATGGTTTTATCCAACACTGCCTGGCCGCCGGCATACCAGATAATCAGCCCGCCAGCCGAGAATGCAAAGGAAAGGAAAGGAAAGAACTTGCTCCATGCCAGGTCAACCTGCAGTTGCGAGGTGAGCACCTGGCCGTTGCGCGACATATACCGCTTCTGCTCAACGTCCTCCTGCGCAAAAGCTTTAACAACGCGAACACCGGCTAAAAACGTATTCAGCATGGCGTTCAAACGCCAACGAGCGATCCATACGCGCTCGAAATACGGCCGCATATACCGATAATAGAAATAGGCAGCTACAATCACAAATGGTGTTGGGATCAAAACGTACAAGCCCAACGACGGCGACATGGTGAACAAGACGATTCCGATACCAACTACTAGCAGTATATCCAGGATAAACGTGGTGATTTGTGATACGAGCCCCTGCAGCTCAGCAGTATCCGTGTTGATGCGCGTCATCAAGCGGCCGATCTGATTTTTGTCAAAATACTCGATCGGCAGGTTCTTGATGTGTGCGAACAATTGGTCGCGGATATACGAGGTAAAACGCGAGCTGACATTGATCGTGGACAGGTTGCTGCCGATGGTCACCAGCACGCGTAACACACGCACCGCTAACAACGCCAGCACAACATATAACAGCTTGCGCGTGCCGCCGTCTGGGCCCAGTGCGTCATCAATCAGGATGCGCGTCAGATAGGGCGGCACCAGGTCGAGGATAACTCCAACTAGAAGGAATCCGAGGATGACAAAAATGCCACCCCAATAAGGCTTGGCGATGGCGACAAGCCGTTTGGCGATTTTACCACGTTGGACACAATTCGGACATACCTTGGAGGAGGTATCCACCAGCAGGCGTCCGCACGTCAGGCAACGGTGGCTGTCGGCATCCGGGTCAGGAATGGGCGTCTCTGGGCCTTCCTCTGCGCGAGTCTTCAGATAATAAGCGACACGGCCGAAGCGGTTGGTGAGCTCATTCGAATAGTGCAGCAGTACCTGAGGCTGCTCATCAACGGTGATCTCTATCAGCCCATTGCCGACGCATCGC
>JAJFUJ010000073.1 GCA_021372475.1 Chloroflexota bacterium
TATACCGGTTCTGGGTTGCCTGCATGTCTCGGATGGCTCAGATATCCTTGTCAGGCGGGATTATGGCGGGGAAAGCCTGGAGAATATCGTTACTCGTGGCCAGCTACTATCCGCTGAGCAGACGGTCCAGATGGGGCTGCAAGCGTGTGCAGCGCTCCAATCCTTGCTTGCGCTGGGAATGAGCAATGGCATGTTGACGCCGGCAAACATCCAGGTTTGCGATGGGCGCATCTGGCTGACTCATCTGGGGCCTTGTTTGCTATCCGTGTCCGAGCAGACGGCAGATCCAATTTCCCGGCATGTACACAACACTGAGGCAACCGTTTCGCTGGTTCGAGCAGTAGCAGACATTATGTGCCTGGCTCTGACCGGCAAAGCATTTTCGCAGCAGCCGGCTTCCGGACGTCCTCGGGCACTCTGGGCTGTGCTAGGTCGAGCGCTGGCTAAGCCTGCCTCAGGGTATCACTCTCTCGATGAACTCAAGCGCGACCTGCAAGCTTTGGACCGACAATCGCTTGTGGGAGAGCTGCGAATCCTGCTCCGTCAACATAACCCTGACCGCGCAGCAGCTTATGCGGCACTTGTACTGCTGGTAATAATTACTGCGGGCGTCTATAGGGTGCTGGCCTCCGTCCGTAATACATCCAGCGACGAATACCAGCAAACGATTAGGGCAGCTTCACCGACAGGTAGCGTTTATCTGGCTTGGGCTACGCTGCCTGCCGCGACCTCACAGCCTGGATACACCCTAGTAACGCCAGTTCGCACAGATGATATCTATGAGCCGGATGAAGTTAATCCTGCAACAATCGCGGTCGGCGAACAACAGGCGCGCCAGTTTTGGCCGCTTGGAGATATCGATAGGGTGTCGTTCCAGGTGCGGGCTGGCTGGGGATATATCGTGCAGGCCATCAACGTAGCGCCAGGGGTGCGTATAAAAATGCAAGTGCTGGCAGATGGCAAAAACTACTCAAGCACCCCAGCAGATGCTGGAGCTAATGCCGCAATTATGTTTACGGCCGATACTGCTGGGACAGCCGTTGCGATCGTTACTAATGTAGGGCAGACTGACCAGCAGAGCACCTATACCTTGGTCCTTCAGGAGCTTATCCCTGAGCCAGCGGCATCGCCTCAAGCGATGCCCACCCTGGCCGGCACTCCAAATGGGCGGTCAACCATTACACCGTTGCCAACCTATACGCCGGCCAATACGCAAGCTGTGCGTACAGCTACTGTGGCAACGGCAACACCGACCAGCCTTTACCGAACGCCCACTGCGACACGGACGCCTTACCGAACCTATACGCCTACCCTTACACGCACGGCGACAGCCACTGCCACTGTTACGCCCACGGTCACACCGACGGCTACGCCGTCGCCCACCCGCACAGCCACCCCCAGCGTGCGTGAGACGGTCGTGCCCTAGAGCAATTGCTGGGCGGGCTCATCTTCATCGGCTTCTTGATCGATTTGCAGTTGGCTCACTTTGAGCTCAGCTTCTTCGAGCTGCTTTTCGCAGAGTCGCGCCAGCTTGATTCCTTCTTCATATAGCGCCAGCATCTCGCCCAAGGATAGCTTACCGGCATCCAGGAGGGTTACCACCTCCTCCAGCCGTTTATAGTTCGCTTCAAAAGTGGGTTGATTAGTCTTTTTCATGGGGAGGTTCCTCACTGGGATTTACCTGTCGAACCGTTGATCGCGCATATCCATCAGCCATGGTAATAGTTATATCCTGTGCGCCGTGCATTTGCCGGACCCGCGAGACATACGCACCCGTGTCTGCATCCTGAAGGATGGCATAACCGCGTTCCAGCACATTACGCGTATCCAGGGCATACAAACGCAGCCGTAGGCTCTCGACTAGCTGGCGTTGATTTTCGATGTTGGCGAGCGCTCTGCCATCTATCTGCCGCCGGCCGATATCCAACCTCTGGCGCATCTCGGCAATCCAGCTTTGCGGATGATGCGCCAGGAGTGCGCGTGCTTCACGAGCAGTCGCTTCATGCAGACGGCCCAGGGCATGCTGCATGAGCACTGCGAGGGTTTGGCGCATCTCCGCCAGATGCTGTAAAAGGTCTGCGCCATCGGGCACGGCCAGGGCTGCTGCTGCGCTGGGCGTCGGCGCCCGCGCATCCGCCACAAAGTCGCAAATGGTAAAATCGGTCTCGTGGCCAACCCCCGAAATGGTGGGAGTGCGCGAGGATGCCACCGCCCGCGCTACGCGCTCATCGTTGAAAGCCCACAGGTCCTCCAGCGAACCGCCGCCTCTGGCAATGATGATGATATCGAGATCCGGCAAGCTGTTCAACGCGTTCAACGCGCGAACAATCGTCGCAGGGGCCTCGACGCCTTGTACCATGGCGGGCGCTACCACTGCCTCGATGAGCGGGTAGCGCGCGCGCAGCACGTTTTGAATATCCTGCAGGGCGGCGCCTGTGGGCGAAGTTACTATGCCGATGCGCTGCGGCCATTCCGGCAGCGGCCGTTTACGCTCCGCAGCAAAGAGCCCTTCAGCCTCCAATCTTTCCTTGAGTTCGAGGAAACGCTGCCATAGCCGCCCTACGCCGCTGTGCTGCAGCAGATCCACATAAAACTGATAGTATCCACCGCGCTCGTAGACAGAGATATAGCCATGTGCTTCGACCCAGTTGCCTTGCTCGGGCTCCCATGCCAGGCGCGCTGCCTGCCCGCGCCACATCACGCAGCGCAGCTCGGACTCGTTATCCTTAAGCGTAAAATAGCAGTGGCCGGAGGACGCACGCTTAAAATTGGATACTTCGCCCTCTACCCAGATATCGCTGAGCTCGGCCGCACTCTCGAGCAACTCTTTGATGTGCAGCGTAACCTGGTTGACTGTTTTTATTTCCATGAAGAGATTATACCACGTTCTCAAACCAAGTTGTGCACTGATGGCTGCCTAAAGAAGGTGTTGAAAAAGAGGTTCTTTCCTTATACTTACCCACTGGGAAACAGGAAGCGTCAGGGGCTGTCTAAAAAGTAACAATTTTCCTTTTTAGACAACTGATTGTGGGGCATACTTGCCAAAATAACGCAGAAAATGATAGTTGCGTGGAAGTTTACCTTCCAATAATAACGAAACTGAGTACATAAGTGGGAATAGGCTTTAGGGCTATCTGCTTTTGGGACAGCCCCTCCAGTATTGATCTGACATATAATGGAATATATCATATCATAACAAGAATAGAAGCAAGACTCGGATGGGTTCCGGCTTGCGCGGGAATGATCTGAGTTCGCAACCCTGTCTTTCAGACACTGCGGTATCGCCTATTGGATACTTTTTCAACACCCTCTGCCTAAAGGCAATTGACAGGCGACTGCGCCTGTGCTATATTGGTCTTGTACGTACAAGTATACAAGCATGGTGGTATTCGCTTGGAACAGAACTCCGTAATCGATAAGAACAGCCCTGTTCCGTATTATTATCAACTCGCCGAGATATTGCGGCGTGACCTGAGCAAGCACTCGTCCCGCGGCGAGGTGCTGCAGTTACCTTCCGAGAACGACCTCGCCGCACGCTACAACGTGAGCCGCGCGACGGTGCGCCATGCGTTGGATTCCCTTGAAAATGAAGGCTGGATATACCGTCAAAAAGGCCGTGGCGCATTTGCGCCGTTCCGGCGCGTGCAGCAGGATCTGACTCAGCTCGTCTCGACAACCGAGGATATCGAACGGCGCGGCTGGTCGCTCGAGACCAAAACCGTCTCCTGTCAGTTGATAACTGCACCGCAGTATGTTGCGGATGAACTCGAACTGAAGCCGGGAGCGATGATTTACCGTTTATGCCGGTTGCGTATTGTGAATGATGAACCGCTCAGCCTGCAAATCACCCATCTCCCAGCAGAACTGTGCCCGCAATTCGACCAGCACGACCATACCAGCTCGCTCTACAGGCTATTGGAGGATCGTTACGGCCTCAAGCTATGGACGGCTCGCGAGGTGTTGCGCGCCCGTCCGGCTTCGCCTTATGAGGCGGAACTGCTGCGAATCCACGAAGGTGCATGTATGCTATATGTCGAGCGCGTCACTTTTACTGTGGAGGGAGTACCAATCGAGTATCTCGAGGCCGTCTGGCGTGGTGATCGTTATGATTTCACCGTCAGCCTGTCACGTGGCTAGCATTTCAAGGAGGAATAAATCATGTCGAATCTGAAGTTTTCAGCTAATATCAACACCTTCAATGCCTGCGCTGACCGTTATGTCCTGAGTGGTTATGGTGAGCGCCAGGATTCAGATGCGCTTATCCGTGCAGCCACGCAAGTGCCCGGCCTTACCGGAGTCGAATTGGTCGGGATGTGGCACGTCAATGATGACAATGTTGAAAAGCTGCGCCGCCAACTGGCCGATGTCGGCCTGGCGGTTACCTGTATCACTCCGGATATCTGGGCTTCGAGCAAGTGGGGTTGGGGGTCGTTTGCCTCGCCCGACGCGAAAATACGCCGCGATGCCGTGCGCGAGGTTCAAAAATCGATGGAATGGGCAAAGCAGATGGATTGCGACGTCGTCGATTTGTGGTTCGGTCAGGATGGCTACGACTATCCTTTGCAGGGAGATTACCAAACGGCTTGGGAGCGTATCATCGCCGGCACGATTGAATGCGCCGACTACCTGCCCGATATCAAACTGGTGGTCGAATACAAGCCCAAGGAGCCACGCACCCATTGCTATATAGGAACTGTCGGTAAAACGCTGCTGCTGCTGGAAAGGGTTGCCCGTCCAAATGTTCGCGCAATGATCGATGTCGGACATTCGCTGGAAGCCTATGAAGACACGGCGGAATCCGCTGCTTTGCTCGATTATTTTGGTAAAAAACTGTACTACATGCACTTTAACGATAACTGGCGCATGTGGGATGACGATATGACTGCTGGCTCAGTGCATACCATCGAACTGCTGGAGCTGCTCTACTGGCTTGACCGCATCGGCTACAACGGCTGGTATGCGCTCGATATCTTCCCTTACCGCGAGAATGGTTTGCGGGCCGCTGCTGAGAGCATCCAATGGATTCAAGGGCTGCATAACCTGCTGGATAAAATCGGCCGCGAAAACATCGCTGCCGCCATTGCGCAGGGTGATGCGATGCAGTCCTCGTCCCTGGTACGCCAGGCTTTGTTAGGTAATTAATATTTTTGTTGGGAGGAGTTATGAGTAAGCAATTGTACGATCCCCACATGTTCAACTATATGTGGGAGAGCCTCGACCGCGATCGGTTCGTGGTGGGCACCTACTACATCGAGGACACGATGGAAGGCGTCGATTTCATCGATCACCTGGCCCAGGTGCAGCGCCTGGCATTGGAGGGCTCCACCGCAAGCTGGATGGAAGTGAAGGAGGAGACTCCCGAGTTACGCGAGCGCCTCACAAGCAAGGTGCTGAATTATCTCGAGATCCCTTCCGTCAAGGGCACTAAGAAGGCAATCGTTCAGCTTGCATTCCCCATCGCTGCCTGGGAAGAGAATGTCAATGTCCCGATGATGTTACTCTCAATCATGGGCAACATCCCGGCCTTTACGAATAAAATGCGCATGCTCGATCTCTACATACCACCGTCCGTAGCAAGCAAGTTCAACGGGCCCAAATTCGGCATCCCCGGGTTGCGCGAAAAGCTGGGCGTCTATGACCGTCCGCTCGTGCTACAGATCATCAAACCCAAGATGGGCATGACGCCCCAGCAGACAGCCGATCAGGTTTATCAGACTGCCCTGGGCGGAGCCGACCTGTGCAAGGACGATGAAATGTGTTCCGAGCTTTCCAATTGTCGATTCGAGGATCGCCTTGAAGCGGTGCTCAAGGCGTTGGATAAAGCCGAACGTGAGACCGGACACAAGACGCTGTATATGGTGAGTATTACCGACGAGGCCGACCGCGTGGTTGAAAAAGCCCGCCGCGCCGTCAGCCTGGGAGCGACCGGCCTGCTTTATGCTTACTCCGCCGGACTCTCTTCGCTCAAGACAATCGCCAATGACCCTGGCATTGATGCTCCTATTCTGCTGCATGTTTCGCACATGCTGGCTCTGCTACCGAGTATGAACTTCCCGGTGCTCTCCAAGCTCTGTCGTATGTGCGGTGCCGATATGATGTTGACGCCGTCGATCTGGTCCAGCATCCCAGTGGCCTCGCCTGAGGAGTGCGGCCGTGTCTGTCAGACGCTGCAGGCTCCATTCTACAATATCAAGCCGACATGGCCGATGCCTGCCGCAGGGATGTACCCCGGCCTGGTTGACGTGTTGATTCAGGAAAACGGCATCGATTTTATTGTTCCGGCTGGTGGTGGTATGCTTGGGCACCCGATGGGGTACAAGGCTGGCGCGATGGCCTGGCGTCAGGCGTTCGATGCCGTGCTGAAAGACGGCATCACCCTGCAGGAAGCGGCCAAAAAATACAAGGAATTTGGCGCAGCGGCTGAGACCTGGGGCATCCGCGAACGCCCCGTGACCCCTTGGGGGTACTCAGGACCTGAATACCATCCGAAGTTCGCCCCCAAGAACTTGTAATACACGTGCGTGACATGACGGATGCCGGTGTCTGACCGGCATCCGCGAAACCTAACTGAGGAAAAGCTAATGCCTAATCCTGTTCCTTCGCTTATCGAGATGTTTCGAACCATGCTGCTTATCCGCCGCTTTGAGGAGCGCTGTAACGAGCTTTATATGCAAGGCAAGATACCTTCCACCTTGCACCTGTATATCGGCCAGGAAGCGGTCGCCGCCGGCGTTTGCGCCCACCTAAGGCGCGATGATTACCTCTTTAGCACGCACCGCCCGCACGGCCACGCGCTGGCCAAGGGCGTCTCACCGCGGGTTATTATGGCCGAGTTGTACGCCAAGCGCACAGGCTGCTGTAAAGGCAAAGGCGGTTCGATGCACGTTGGCGATATGGCTGTGGGCATGTTCCCGGCGGTGGCCATCGTCGGCGCCAATATCCCGCTGGCAGCGGGAGCGGCTCTGGCAGCCAAGCGCCTGGGCACCGACCGCGTTACCGCCTGCTTTTTTGGCGACGGTGCGGCCAACGAAGGCGCCTTTCACGAGGGCTTGAATATGGCGGCCATCTGGAACCTGCCGGTAGTCTATATCTGTGAAAACAACCTGTATGCCGCCTCAACCCCGTTCAGCACTACGTTCAAAATCAAGCAGGTGGCCGACCGCGCTGCGGCATACGGCATCCCCGGCGTGGTTGTGGATGGCTACGATGTCGAAGCCGTGGCTCAGGTGGCCGAGGAAGCTATCGCTCGCGCCCGCCGCGGTGAAGGCCCAACTTTAGTCGAATGCATGACCTACCGTCTCTGTGGGCATTCGCGCAGCGACGCGCGCAGCTACCGCACGAAGGAGGAAGAAGCCGGTTGGGCGGCGCGTGATGTCATCCCGACAACGGCCAAATGGATAATCGAGCGCGGCCTGGGTACCCAGGAACTCATCGACTCGCTCGAAGTGCAGGTTAGGGCAGAGATCGATGACGCGGTCAAGTTCGCGGAGGACAGCCCATATCCTGATGCGAGCGAATTGATGGATGATGTGCTGGTCGAGACGGCAGGGGAGGGACCGCGATGAGCCAGATGAGCATAGCCCAAGCCCTTCGTCAGGGCATCCGCGAGGAAATGCAGCGCGATGAGCGCGTCTTTTGCATCGGCGAGGATATCGGCATCTCGGGCGGCTGGGGCGGCGCATTCACCGTCACCCTGGGATTATCCGACGAATTCGGCCACGAGCGTATCCTCGATACGCCTATTTCGGAGATCGGCCTAGCGGGGGTGGCTATCGGGGCTGCCTGCGCCGGTTTGCGCCCGATTGCCGATGTGCAATACGGCGATTTCCTCTTCTGCATGATGGACCAGCTTGCCGACCAGGCCGCCAAGATGCGCTATATGTCGGGCGGCACCATCACGGTGCCGATGGTGATGCGCGCGCCGGTCGGCTCAACCAGCCGCGGCGCCCAACATGCTCAGAGTCTCGAAGCGTTTTTCACTCATATCCCCGGGCTCAAGGTGCTGGCGCCTGCTACCGCCTATGATGCCAAAGGATTACTTAAAAGTGCCGTGCGCGACGATAATCCTGTTATTATTTTTGAGCACAAGCTGCTCTATGGCAGCAAAGGAGCGCGTTCCGAGCGCGGAGCGCTCAGCCCCATCGGTGAGGTGCCCGACGAGGATTACACGGTACCGATTGGGAAAGGGATTGTTCGCCGTGAGGGTAAGGATGTTACCATCGTTGGCAAGCTGCTGACCCTTTATCGCGCTCTGGCTGCCGCCGATGAATTGGCCAAAGAAGGCATCGAGGCGGAGGTTATTGACCCGCGCACCCTCGTGCCTCTCGATAAAGAGCTAATCCTCGCATCAGTGCGCAAGACAGGACGCCTGGTCATCGTAGAGGAAGATAACATCACCGGCGGTTGGGCGGGCGACCTGGCAGCCATCGCGGCTGAGGAGGCTTTCTTCTGGCTGGATGCGCCCATCAAGCGCGTCTCTGCGCCGGATTCACCGGCGCCATTCGCGCCTGTGCTGGAGCAGTTGTATGTACCGAGTGTGGCGCGCGTGGTCCAGGCCGTCAAGAGCTTGTTTTAAGGGGAAACAGCATGCCAAAACAAGTGCTTGTTCCACCCTTAGGAACTACGGTCGATACTGTAACCCTTGTATCCTGGTATAAGCAGGAGGGCGAGGCTGTCCGTAAGGGCGAACCGCTTTTTGTCATTGAAACGGATAAAGCCAACCTGGATATCGAATCTCCAGCCAATGGCACCTTACGCGGGGTCACTGCCAGCGAAGGCGACGAGGTCAAAGCGCTGTCGGTGATTGCCTACATTTCCGAGGAGGGCGAGGTGCTGCCCCTAGTTGAGGAGGCGCCAACCAAGGCGGGTGGTGTTTCCGCGGCTCCCCAGCTAATCATTCAACCCATGAAGCCTGTGGTAAAGTCAGATAAAACCAGGCGCATCTTTATCTCGCCGCGTGCCCGTCGTCTGGCAGAGGGCAACCGCGTCCCGATCGTAGAGATCAAGCCAAGCGGCCCTGAAGGAGCCATTATTGAGCGCGATGTGCGCCTGTGGCTGAGCGAGCATACCGCTGCTGTGGAGGTTACTACGGCCCCAGAGAAAGCGCAGCATGAGCCAATTGCGGCTTTACCGGCTGGCGCAAGGGCAGCGGAACGCTTTGTGTTTACTGTCGAAATCGACGTCACCCGCATGGTGGCCTGGCGCGCCAGATTACTCGCGAACAAACTGCAACCCAGCTATACCAGCCTTGTGTTGTATATAGCCGGCCGCCTGTTGGCAGCATCACCGCTGCAGTGCAAAACAGGCGTGTCCCTCGAGTTAGCAGTGGCTGTCCCGGCTGACGAGAGCTTTCGCTACGTGCCGATTGAACAGGCCGGCGTCTTGAGTATGGCCAAACTGACCGCGTTCGAGCAGCAAGCCAGCACTACAGGCTCTGACAGCCCAGAGTTCCAAACAGACAGCGGCAGCTTGTTGGCGGTGCTGGATGTTGGCGGTTACGAACTTGACACCTATTCACTTACGGCGCAAGAGCCTGTATGTGCGCTGTTGTGCCTGGGGCGTATGCGCAATCAAGGCGACCGCATGGTTGCCTGGTTGAGCCTGACGGCAGACTCGGCTAAAATTGGCAATCTGCAGGCCGCTCAGTTCATGCGCGAGTTGGTGCGGCTGATCGAAAATCCGGAACTGCTGCTAGGGATATAAACAAGGAAGGAGGCACGTGGCGTGACGGCTCCAGTTAATCTCCTGGCATTTGACCTGGGCGCAGAGAGCGGCCGTGCGATGTTGGGCGCCCTGACAAGCGGCCGGCTCGAGCTGCGCGAGATCTACCGTTTCGCCAATCAACCAGTGCGTCTGCCCGACGGCCTGCATTGGGATTTGCTGCACCTCTGGTCCGAGATACTCACCGGTCTGGAACGGGCCGCCAGGTTGCCCGAGACGAAAATCGCTTCCATCGGCCTGGATACGTGGGGAGTAGATTTTGCCCTGCTGGATAGCGCTGGCACTCTGATGGGACTGCCCTACCATTACCGTGACAGCCGTACCGATGGTATGCCTGAAGCAGCCTTTCTTCGCGTGCCGCGCGAAGAGATATTTGCTGCTACGGGCATCCAGTTTATGCAAATCAATACGCTCTACCAGCTCTTTGCGATGGTGCAGCAGCAATCCCCCGCATTAGAAGCGGCAAGTTCATTCCTGACCATCCCCGACTTGGTCAACTACTGGTTATCCGGCAGCCAGGTGAACGAGTTTAGCAATGCTACCACCACCCAGTGCTACGACCCCCGGCAGGGGGATTGGGCTTATGAGCTGATTACCCGGCTGGGCATCCCGCCGCATATTTTTGGCCCAATAGTGCAGCCGGGCACCGTCATCGGCTCACTGCGCGCAGAACTGGCTCGCGACGCCGGAACAGCGCAGGTGCCGATTGTAGCGCCGGCCTGTCACGACACCGGCTCCGCGGTAGCCGCTGTGCCCGCGTATAAGCCCGGTTTTGCCTGGATCAGCTCGGGCACTTGGTCGGTGATGGGCGCGGAGTGGCCGGAACCGTTAATCAACGCCCAGAGTCTGGCTTTTAACATCACCAACGAGGGCGGCGTAGGCGGTACCTTCCGGGTATCCAAGAACATTATGGGGCTGTGGCTGGTGCAGCAATGCCGGCATACCTGGGCTCAGGAAGGCTCTGAGCTCTCCTACAACGAGCTAACCAGCATGGCTCAGGAAGCGCCGGCTTTTGCAGCAGTGGTTGACCCGGATTACCAGGCGTTCCTACCGCCCGGCGATATGCCCGAACGCATCCGCGGTTATTGCCGACAGACGGGGCAGGCAGTCCCAGAAACCAAAGGTGCCATTATCCGTTGCGTTCTGGAAGGTTTAGCGCTAAAGTATCGTTGGGTGCTGGAACACCTGGAGCAGATGCTGGGCACTCGCCTGGAGCCGATTCACATTGTGGGCGGTGGAACGCAAAATGAACTGCTCTCACAGTTCACGGCGGATTGCACCGGCCGTCAGGTAGTGGCCGGCCCGGTGGAAGCGACGGCGATGGGCAATCTGCTGGTACAGGCTCAGGCGCTGGGCCAGCTCGGCTCGCTGAGCGCACTACGCGAGGTAGTGCGTAATTCAAGTACTGTTCGCACGTATGTGCCGCATCCGAGCGCCTTTTGGGATAGGGCTTTTAGCACGCTTAGCGATTTAATCCGTCAGGGGTAATGCTCCCGAGGAGGAATGGTATGGCAGTCGACCTACGCAGTTATGTGTTTCTAGATAGCCTTCAGCCGCAGCACGCGGCTTTTCTGGGCACGGTGGCGCGCGGTTTTCTGCCGCTGCCTGGCGATGCATCCCTATGGATTGAGATTTCACCTGGTATCGAGATCACCCGCATCACCGACGTGGCGTTGAAGTCAACTCGCGTCCGCCCGGGGATGGAGATTGTCGAGCGGCTCTACGGTCTGCTGGAAGTGCACTCCGACTCGCAGGCCGAGACGCGCGCCGCTGGGGCGGCCATCCTGAGCGCCCTGGGGCTCAAGGAGGAAGACCGGCGTAAACCGCGGGTGGTCTCGAGCCAGATTATTCGTAATGTGGATGCCCATCAGGTGCAGTTGGTCAACCGTATGCGCCATGGCCATATGCTGTTGGCCGGCGAGACGTTATATGTGCTCGAGGTGGAGCCGGCCGGATATGCATCCTTAGCCGCCAATGAGGCTGAGAAGGCTGCCGAAATCAACATCCTGGAGGTGACCGCCTTTGGTTCCTTCGGACGGGTGTACCTGGGCGGCACCGAACGTGATATCATGGCTGGCTACGGCGCGGCGCTGGCCGCCATCGAGGGAGTCTCCGGCCGCGCAGCGGATACGGGTAAAAAAGAGTAACGAATCCAAGTAGTACACAGTTCGCTCAAGAAGGGAGAACAAGATGGCTGAAGCATTAGGGATGATTGAAACCAAGGGATTCGCGGCCATGGTGGAAGCCTCGGACGCGATGGTCAAGGCTGCCAAGGTGGAACTGGTCGGTTACGAGAAAATCGGCGGCGGCTATGTGACGGCAATCGTGCGCGGCGACGTTGCGGCCGTTAAAGCTGCCTTGGAGGCCGGCTCGCGCGCGGCCGAAAAGGTCGGGGAGATCGTCTCGGTGCACGTCATCCCGAGGCCACATGTGAACGTCGATCTCGTCCTGCCCCTCGGGAGGACCGCGCAGGCTAAGGAAGAATAAGGGAGCCGCAGCCATGTTATTGGCTAAAGTAGTAGGAACGGTCGTCTCGACCCAAAAGGACGAGCGGCTTCAGGGCATGAAATTCCTGGTGCTGCAACGCCTGGATATCAACGGCAAGCTTGAGAACGGTTATGTGGTGGCGGTCGATGCCGTGGGCGCAGGAATCGGCGAGGTGGTGATGTACGCCAGCGGCAGTTCGGCGCGCCAGACAGTGCTCACCGATAAGCGCGCCTGTGATGCCGTTATCATGGGCATCGTTGACACCTGGGAAGTGGACGGCCAAGTCAAGTACAATAAAGGCGGCTGATGACGACTATCGATCAAGAACAAATTGAGCGTATCGTCAAGCAAGTCATACAGAAGGTGCACTCGAGCGAACAATCAGCGCCTCCCGATACCAGCGGTATTTTTGCCGATGTGGATCAGGCGGTAGCGGCCGCCAAAGCAGCATCGCTCAGGTTGATGGATCTGACGCTCGCTCAACGGGAGACGATTATTGCTGCTATCCGCCGGACGGCGCGCGAAAACGCTCAGGCGCTGGCCGAGGAAGCTGTGCAGGAGACC
The DNA here is from genome assembly GCA_021372475.1 of Chloroflexota bacterium. Classification (GTDB taxonomy): domain Bacteria; phylum Chloroflexota; class Anaerolineae; order UBA1429; family UBA1429; genus JAJFUJ01. The sequence continues at coordinate 12,772 of JAJFUJ010000073.1, forward strand.
GGCCTGGGGCGCGTGGCGGATAAGGTAGCCAAGCATCACCTGACGGCCGACAAAACGCCTGGCACGGAGGTGCTGCAGGCGCAGGCCTGGTCGGGTGACCGCGGGCTGACGCTGGTAGAGCGCGCGCCCTACGGCGTCATCGGTGCAATTACTCCCTGTACCAATCCCACCGTGACTGTGTTTTGCAATGCGATCGGCATGATTGCAGCCGGCAACGCCGTGGTTTTCAACGCGCATCCGCTGGCCAAGCGCGTTTCTGCACACGCGGTAACCTTGATTAACGTGGCTGCACGTCAGGCTGCCGGGCTGGAGAACCTGGTGACATGCACAGCCGAGCCGACCATTGAAAGCGCTCAGACATTGATGCGCCATCCGCTGGTTAACCTGCTGGTGGTGACGGGGGGCGGCGCTGTGGTGCGTGAAGCGATGGCTTCGGGCAAGAAAGCTATCTGCGCAGGCCCCGGCAATCCGCCGGTTGTCGTGGATGAGACGGCTGATATCGACCAGGCGGCGCGCGGCATCATCCAGGGCGCTTCGTTCGATAACAACATCATCTGCACCGATGAAAAGGAGATTATCGTCGTAGAATCGGTTGCGGATAAACTACTCGCGGCGCTCAAAGAGCACGGCGCTTTCGAGCTGCCTTCGTGGCAATTAGGCCGTCTGCTCAAGGTTATTTTAGAGCAGGACCGCGGTCCGGGTGAGCAGAGTTCCATCAACAAGCGCTGGGTCGGCCGCGATGCGGGCTTGCTGCTCAAGGAAATTGGTATTCGCGCTGAGGTTGATGTGCGCTTGATTGTTTCTGAAGTGGATAATCCCCGCCACCAACTGGTATGGACGGAGCAGCTCCTGCCGGTTATCCCGCTGGTGCGCGTTCGTTCGGCTGACGAAGCCATCAAACTGGCCCTCGAAGCGGAGCACGGGCACCGCCATACCGCGGTGATGTATTCCAAACACCTTGATAATCTGAGCCGGATGGCGCGCCAGTTTGGCGGCAGCATCTTTGTCAAGAACGGACCCAATCTCGCTGGTTTGGGTTACGGCGGCGAAGGCTATACCACTTTTACCATTGCCAGCCCAACAGGCGAAGGCCTGACCTGCGCGCGCGATTTCACCCGCGTGCGGCGCTGCACCCTCGTTGACAGCTTTCGAATTGTCTGATGGTGAACGCACAGATGCTTTCCCTGGAGCCGGCCATCGCTCTCATCGAATTCAACAGCATTGGCTGTGGCATTCGCGCCGGCGACGCGATGGCGAAAAAGGCTCCTCTAGATTCCTTTACGGCCGGGACAGTGCAGCCCGGCAGGTTCCTGGTATTGATAAGCGGAGAAGTAGCCTCCGTTCAGGAGGCTTTGCAAGCCGGAGTAGAATCCGGCGGCGCCAGTGTAGTAGGCACTGTATTTCTACCTTATGTCCACCGCGATGTCTGGGAAGCGCTGCGCGGCCGGCGCCAAGTTGGTCCTGGCGAGGCGCTCGGGATTATCGAAACCCGCACAGTGGTCGATACCATCCGTGCGGCAGACGCGGCGATTAAGGGGGCGCGGGTGACTATACGCGAAATGCGCCTGGCAGATGGTCTGGGTGGACACGCCTTTTGTTTGCTTTGCGGCAATGTGCAGGATGTGGAAGCTGCGCTCGAGCTTGGAACGCGCGTGATTACGGATCCTTCGCTGCTAATCAGTCAGGTCGTTATCCCACAGTTGGATGCAGATTTGGATACCAACCTTACAGCCGGCACGCGCTTCAGCGACCGTATGGGGCTTGTAAGCAAGGATTAGCTGAATGAAACTCGGCAGAGTATTGGGCACCCTGGTGGCAACGGTTAAGAGCCCAGGCTTGGAGGGAGTCAGGTTTCTGGTGGTCCAGGAACTCGACCGGCAGCAGCATCCCAAAGGGGAGCCGATTATCGCCGCAGATGCCACAGCCACTGCCGGCACTGGCGACTTGGTATATGTCATCGGGGGGCGTGAGGCGGCAGTAGCGCTGGCGGAACAGTTTGTGCCTGTCGACCATACTATTGTCGGCATCGTCGACGAGGTAGACCAGCCGGATGTGCCTCCCATTGATTTAGCCGCGCGCTGGCACGTTACCGGCAAAAAGTGAGTGATAAGGTATGTATATTGGCCGCGTTACAGGTTCGGTGGTAGCAACAATCCATCACAGCACCTTTGACGGCCGCAAGCTGCTCACCGTTGAAAAGCTTAACTTGAACGGCTCGGGCAGCAACGATTATGATATCGCTGTGGACCTGGTGCAGGCCGGCGTTGGCGACCTGGTGCTCGTACTGGATGAAGGCGGCAGCGCCCGCTTGCTTACCGGGACGGAGCCGAACGGCGCCGTTCGTGCTGTGATTGTAGGAATCGTGGATGAGGTAGATATTCAACAATGAGCTTGTATACATCGAGTAAAGAAACCGCTTTACGCGAGCAGATCGTGCGTGTGGGCAGGCTGATGTACGACCATGGTTTGATAGTGGGCGTGGACGGCAATATCTCTGCCCGGCTTTCCGATTCGCGCATCCTGGTGACGCCCAGCGGCCTGTGCAAGGGATTGATGACTCCCGAACAGGTGATCGTGGTTGACTTGGAAGGTAATAAGGTAGGCTCTGAAACCGGGGTAAACCGCAGCTTGCGCCCCACCAGCGAGACGCGCATGCACTTGGAAGTGTACCGCCAACGTTCCGATGTGGGCGGCGTTGTCCATGCGCATCCCTGCACCGCGATTGCCTTGAGCATTGCCGGTATCCAACTGGCCGACCGCATGATTCCGGAAGCTATCGTCAACCTCGGCCTGGTGCCGACCACCGAATACGCCACGCCGGCCAGCGATGAAAACGTGTATGCCATTCGCGACTTGATTGCCGGCCACGACGGCATTATCCTGCAGCGCCACGGCACCCTGACGGTGGGCAAAGACCCCTGGCAGGCCTTTGTGCGCACCGAGTTCCTGGAGCAGGTAGCACGCATCACGATGATGCTGCGCCAACTCGGTGCAGGTGAGCCCATCCCTGCCGATGAAGTGCGTAAGCTGCTGGCTCAGCGCGAGGCTTTTGGCTTTATGCGCCCCGGTGAATTGGAAGAGTTCGCCGATGTGTACGGCACAAGCTTTAGCGAACAGACGGGCGCTGAAGCGCAGCAGCAAACCACACAGCTCGATGAAGAAGCGCTGATTAAGACGATCACTGATCTCGTGCTGCAGCAGTTACGGCAGGATAAGAAAGGCGCATGATGATTCTCGATGCGTTTCGTTTGGATGGCAAGGTGGCGCTGGTAACGGGGGCCAGCCGGGGATTAGGGCAGGGTATCGCCCTGGGATTGGCACAGGCGGGCGCCGATATCGCAGGCGTCTCACGCGGCACTGCCGAAGAGACGGCAGCCGAGGTGCAAAAACTGGGCCGGCGCTATTCCCACCGTTCTTGCGATCTGGGTCTTGCTACCGTTGCGGATTTGGATGAGCTTGTAAACCAAACAGTCGCGGTTTTGGGGCGGATTGATATCCTGGTGAACGCTGCAGGCATCAATTTGCGCCATTCTTCACTCGATTTCCCTGAGGCCGATTGGGATCTCGTTATGCAGGTCAATCTAAAGAGCGTGATGTTCCTCTCGCAGGCGGCCGCCAAGCGTTTTGCGGCACAGGGGGGAGGCAAAATTATTAACATAGCCTCGGCGCTGTCGTTCCAAGGGGGATACATCATCCCGGCCTATACGGCGGCTAAACACGCCGTGTTG
>JAJFUJ010000080.1 GCA_021372475.1 Chloroflexota bacterium
TCCGCGATGGGAGATGAGTTATCCAGCAATGGTGCCCGCGCGGATGCATTGCCCCCTACCTGCTTACATCTATACGTGGCGATTTCTATCACATGGCATAGCGCAACACGCCGCCCCTATTCTCCCTCGTACCCCACGCTCTTCCAGATTTCGCGCGCACGCGCCTCGGATTCGGCGCTGGGCGGCACGAACCCCAAAATGCTGGGCGGAGGCTGGCCCGGGCCGGCGTGCTCGGGCCAGGGCGACCAGGTGTCGTTCTCGTAAGCCTTGCGGGCTTCTTCGCTGCGGAAGTCGGGCATCGCGAAGGGCGCGCCATCCTGCAGGCAGCTCTTCCAAGCCAGGATGCCGACCGAGGACATCGCCACGCCGCGGTACACGTCCAGGAAAGGCTGCACCCCCGTGCGGACGGCGTTGGCAAAATGCAAGCTGGTGAAAAAGTCGCCGCCGCCGTGCCCGGCGCGCTGCGCCAGCTCTTTATACTCGGGCCATTCGGGGGTATAGACGCGGTCGGTGACCAGGCTCGGTTTGAGATCCCACGGCTCGTGCCAGACGCGCACCTGCTGCGGGCCAAAGTAGCCCGCTCCGCGGGTGATTTCCATCGCGCCCACGCTGCCGTGCACGCGGTACCAGTTGCTGTGGCCAGGCGTCGCCAGGCCAAAGATGCGGAACACGGCGCCGCTATCCATGCGGCAGAGGATAACCGAGGTGGGATCGGCATTGCGGTAAAAGCGATCCATGTTCTCCTTATCGGCCACCGCCAGGGCGTTGACCATGGTGGGCATCGTCTCGGTGATATAGACCAACGGCGCCAGGGCGTGGGTGCAGTAATAGGTGCACGGCACCCAGTTGCGCCAATGGTACTTGCCCGGCGCGATGCGCAGGCGCTCCTCAGGGCTCATCGGGTGGTTGTACTCGCCTTCGGCATACAGCGCCCGGCCGATCTCTCCCGTCTTGTACACGCGGCGCATCTCCTGGCAAAAGGCGGTATAGGGATAATTCTCGGCCAGCATATAGATTTTGCCGGATTCCTCGACAGCGCGGCAGAGCGCGACCCCCTCGGCCAGGGTGGTGTTGGAGGCCGTCTCGCTCATGACGTGCTTGCCGGCCTTGAGCGCTTTGATGGCAAAGGGGGCGTGCTGGTTGAAATAGTTGGCCAGCACCACGGCATCCATATCATGTTCGAGAAACTTGTCGTAATCGGTGTAGGTGGCCACCCCGCACTGCTTGCCAGCCTCGACGAGGCGCTCCTCCCAGGTATCGCACAAGGCCACGAGCTTCAGTCCGAGCTCCTCGCTGGCTGCTGCGGCGAACGACATCCCGCGCCCCACCCCAATGACCCCCACGCGAATGGGCTTCTCCTTGGCGAACGAGAGCGGCTTGGGCGGCGTGGGCGGGCTCCAGCGCGGCCAGGCATCCGGTGCGAACGGCCAGTTGAGCAGCTTGCAGAGCGCTTCCCAGCGCGCCAGCATGCCGTCGCGATGCAAAAAAGGTTGGAACCCAAGCTGCAGGTAAACCTTGACGGCCGGCAGGCGAAAGTCGTCGGTGCTGAGGTAGATGCGTTTATAGCCAGCCTGGATAAAGCGCCGAATGACGGCGGCACATACCGCGCGCCCCAGGCCTTTGCCTTTATGCTCGGCGTCGCCGGCCACCCAGCCCAGCTCACCGCCGTAGGAATGCTCAGGTTTGGGCATATGTGTGGCCATCGCCGTGGCCACGAGCTTGCCCGTGGCGATATGCTCGATGACCAAAAAGCCGTCCGGCAGGATGGCACGGATGGCGCTCTGGGTATATTCGGGCGTGAAGTGGGTAAAACCTGCGCCGTGCATCAGGGCGATGTAGCCGGCCTCGTCCTCGGGGCGGTAGGTGCGCAGACGGTACCCCTCGGGGATTTGCACAGCGGGCGGATTCGCCAGCAGCGCTTCGTTGAAAACCATCTGCAATTGCGGCTGCGGGGTGACAGAGCGCGCGTTGGACATCGTTGTTTCCTTTCATCGGGTTGTGGCGCCAGTTTGGCGCTCCGGGGGAGAGTTGTCAAGCGAAGGGCAGAATTGGTGGGGGAGAGGCAGAGAGGGGATTTTTACCACGGATAGGGCTGGTGGAGCTGCGCTGTCCTCAGCGCGGCTGGCTCGCGCTGGACTCGCGACCTTTAGGTCGCGACCCAGATTCACCCGCTGTCTTTCTGGCCGGTGCACCGTTATAAGCTGCTAGTGTATCACATAACCAAGATACAAGCCCGACGCCCGCGCCGCGGCATTCAATGGCTAACATACGGTCGCGACCTAAAGGTCGCAAGTCCAACTCCGGTTGTCGGGCGTGCGGCGCGCAGGGCTAACATACGGTCGCGACCTAAAGGTCGCAAGTCCAGCTCCGGTTGTCGGGC
>JAJFUJ010000090.1 GCA_021372475.1 Chloroflexota bacterium
TATTACCACACTTTTAACAGCGAGCCGATTGCCCGGGATCATCCCGAGTGGCTCGAACGCGACGCCGAGGGCAAGGAGAAGGGCATTTCGGTCTGTTTGCTGAGCCCGCTCGTCGAGGAGTGGATGCTGCCGCATATCGTCGAGATCATCACCAACTATGATGTGGACGGCATGTTCTTTGATGGCACGTATGCCTACAGTCTTTGTTATTGTGAGAGCTGCCGCAAGCGCTTCGCCGAGGCCAGCGGTGGGCTTGCGATTCCCCAGGATAAGCAGGATGCCAACGCCGCGCGCTATATCTCCTGGAGATTAGAGCAGTTCACAACCCTGCGCCAGCAGATGACCGATACCATTCATGCCTATCGTCCTGAAGTGGCTGTCTCGTTCAACTGGGCCTATTCGCCGCGTTCGGTCGAAGTTGTGCCGGCGGGAGTCGATAACCTGGTCGCCGATATTTATACCGATGACCAGGTCTTTAACGGCAGCTATTTCTCGCGTTATTGGGCTACGCTAGAGCGCCCGTTCGATATTATGAACGTTGCTTTCCTGCAGTGGTGGGGAGATTGGGGCTGCAAACCTGCTATCGCCCTGCAGCAGGAAGAAGCCAGCGTCATTGCCAACGGTGGCCTGGTCTGGCTCGGCTATCAGATGAACCAGGCTTACGACGTGGAACCGGCGGCGATGGGCGAATTGGGCAAAGCGCTGGCGTTCGTCAAGGAGCGCGAGCCGCTGCTGGGCGGCGCCGAGCCCATACCCTATGCGGCGGTGCTCCATGCAACGACCACACCGCTGACGCAGGATGAACCGGGCTTGCTGGCCGATGAGCGCACCCTGCGCGGCGCGCATCGTCTGTTGACCGAGGACATGATCCCCTTTCACTTTTTAAATGAAGAGACGCTTCTCAGGCGGCTCTCCGAGTACAAGGTGGTGATCCTGGCCGACCAGCGCTATCTGGCGCCCGAGCTTGTGAAGGCTCTCGAAGCTTGGGTGAACGCCGGCGGCGTGTTGATTGCCACGGCGCTCACCGGCACGCTGGATAGTGCGTTCCGCCCGACGGGGAGCTTTGCGCTAGAGTCGCTATTGGGCGTGCACTACGACGGCATCTACGATCAAGCGCATGCCTACATCGAGATCACCGAACCCAGGCTCAAGGCTGGCGCTCTGGATATGGCGCACCTGGTTGAGGCGGTGAGTGTGTTCGCCAAGCCGATGGCCGCCGACGTGCAGGTGCTGGCCAGGCTGCGCAAAATCTATCTGCGCAGCGACGGCAAGTTCCTGCTGCGCTGGTCGCCCGTGGGCGAGGATTCAGGTTACCCGGCGATTACCTCGCGTCCGGTGGGCAAAGGCTACGCGGCTTACATCGCCAACGAGATCTTTCGCGCCTATCAGGTCAAAAACCAGTGGACGCTCAAGCCCCTTATCGCCAACCTGCTGCGCATGATGGCGCCGGAGCCGCTGGTGGATGTTAGCGCGCCGGCCTGGGTCGAGGTGACGCTGATGCGCCAGAGGGCGGAATGCTCGCCCAGCGGGCGCGAGCGCACACTGGTGCACCTCGTCAACCAGCACGGCGACCATGCCGTGGACGGCAATAGCCGCTGCACCGAGCAGATCCTGCCGGTGCGCAATATCCAGGTGCAACTGCGCGTGAACGCGCGCCCGAGCAGGGTGACGCTGGAGCCAGACAGCAGCCCAGCCTCGTGGAGCTATGCCGAGAGTATCATCACAGTAGCCGTGCCGGAGGTGTTCATCCACCGGGTGGTAGCGGTTGAGTTCTGAGACGCTATCCGCTCACGCTGTTGACAAGTGACAGCCTGACCTGCTCGCCTGGCAGGCTCCGTTTCTTGTAGCCGGAAATCGGTGAGTCGTTCGATGAAGGAGGGCAAATCCCTGTTACCAGGGGATGCGACTAATGCTTATTCGTACTGGCCCATGCGCAAAGTCTCAAATATACGCTGGCGCTTGAGATACTGGTAAACAAAAGTCATAATGGCGAGTGACGTAGCTGCCATAGTCGCGACTATCCAGTAGGTGGTCCTGACATCGGTATAAGCGACGTAAGGTGGTACGGCGCTTTCAATTGTAGTCATAAGCGGAAAGTATCTGCCGTAGAGTTTTGATGCAGCTAGCCCGACGGAAGCGCCCCAGGCAATACCTGTAGCGATGATCAGCACATACTCGATTAGGATGGATGCGATGATATTTTGCAGGTGAAAGCCTATGCCACGCAACAGCGCGAACACTCCTTTATGGTGAGCCAGACTCGCGAACAGGTGCACCAGAGTGCCAACGGCAGCAATTAAAAGGCTGGCCAGAAAACTAACAGACATCATTCCCAAAGTCCCGATGTATTCGCGTCTGCTTGCTTCAGTCTCGGTCATATCCCTGAGAATCCTGACATGCCCTGGGATGATGCCGCGATTCTCGATTGTCTTCATTATATTGCGCACATTAGCCGTTGGGCTCGTTTTCATCCAGACCGAATGCGGCAGCACCTGGCCTACGCCCTCAAAGATTGACTCGATGTTTACGACGGCCGCCAACTCGCCTTCGTTGACGGTGGGAAAGTAGTCAAACATCCCCACGATTTTATAGCTGAGCGTGAATGTTTCTTCCTCATACGTATATGACACGTTCAACGGATCGCCTATGTTCAGCCCATACTTCTCGATAATGCGCGCCGGCACCAAGGCACCTTGAGGTTCGAGCGCCAACTGGTTCATCAGTTGGCCAAAAGGCTGCGCTGCATAATCGTGACGAATGTAAGCTACCGCTGGGAAACTTAGCCGTTCGATGCCGATCAGTTTGATTTTCTGTTCACCTCTTCCGACTCGCGTCTGCGCTAGATAGTTGGCGACACGGGTAGCTCGGTCAACTCCCTCAATCTGCTCGTACTCCTGAGCGGGCAGCAGCCAGGCGTCTTCGCCGGTAGGTTGGCCGGCTGCTGTTTGCTCCTCAAGAGTAGCATGATCGAAGGTTATATCCGCACCCACCGTGTGCCGCAGACGGTCCTGCATCCATATCTGCGAGCTATAGGCTAGGGATGCGTAGAATACCCCCAAAGATAGGCTAATAACCAAAATGAACACCGGCGCGCGTGAACGCGTCTTCTCGCGCGCCATTTGTCGGAATGCCACCAGAACGGTCGCAGGCAACACGGGGTCGAATAGCTTGGTAAAAAGCCCAATCAGCCAGGAGGTAGATTCTGCCAGAATAAGGGGCACAGTAACAAGAAAAAGGCTGGGAGCTAGCAAGAGCAGCGGATCAGGGAAGGTAGCTGCGTCCGCGGTCATGACAAGCGGTATACCCCCGCTTGTCACGAGTTGACGATAAGCATACACGGTGATCGCCACGAGAAGCCCGACGAGAACCAACGAAAGTCCGGTATAAAGCTTGCCTCTGCCGGCAGCCTGGTGCTCATAGGTGACGATCGATAGATTGGCGTGGCTACTGGAAGCCCACAGACGGGCTAGCACGCCGATTGCGATGGCTACCACAATGGGTTGCCAATCTAGAGCAGCCAGGTATACCGGTAAGGCATCCCGTTTGGTGAAGGTGAGAAACCCGTCCGCTAGCCCCAGTAATTTAGCCAATTGCACACCCAGGAACAGGCCTAATGGGAGCGCTATCAGTAAACACATGACCGATTCGACAAGCGTCAGCCGCAGCAACTGACCTCTGCTGGCGCCGCGGCTTATCACCATGGTATCGTGGCGTGCGTTTGAACGAGCAAAGGTACTGGATACGATAACGATGAACTGCACAAGCACCACGATCATAGGCACGGTAAGCGCAGTTAGCATCAAAGACAGGTCTCGCTTACGCTCTCGAGCACGCGCGAGCTCCTCAAGTGGTGCTACGTCCATACGGCCGCTAGGCAAACTCTGGCCAACTTCTAGTTGCGCGCGTTCAAGTACGCTGATATAACGTGTTGCATTCGTCAGGTTCAACCCGGAGTCATCGAACACAAAATACCAAAAGAGATAGCCAATCCCCTCTGGTACAATCGGTGAAACAAAGGTGTTATAACCATCCGCGGTAGTCAATAATGCTTGGGAAAGCAGAGAATTCGGTCTTTGATACCAGAACTCTTCTTGTACATTGATGGCCTGGACAATGCCAGCTATTTCAATCTCTATAGAGTGCGACGTTCTGAACGGGTAATTCAGTTGGTATTTCTCTCCAACCACGAGTCCAAGCTTCTCTGCGAATTCTGAAAGCACCCATACGTTGAGGCTGTTGGTGTTTTCGATGCTCCCGTAGGGCGCTCCGGCAACCGTCTCGAGATGCTTGTCGATATCAGGTACCACGACCACGCTGATATCCGCCACATCCTTTTCAGTATACTGGGTATTATCCTCGGTAGCTCGGAGCTTGAATGCGGGGCTTTCGTTCTGGACGTAAGTGGTCCGCACAGGTAGCCCTAAGCCGCTGCTAAGAGAATGGGCTAACCAGGCACGTGTCTGTTCTGACTCGGCTAGCCCCAGTGGAACCCTGGAGGTTGGCATAGCATAGAAACGGACAGAAAAAGTTGGTCGGTTTTGCGCTTTCGTGCTCGTGGACAGTTCGTCACGCATAATGGATTGGTATACAGAGTCAGCATACAGAGATGGAGACGCCAAAATACTGATGCATAAAGCTAGACTACACGTATACAGAATTGTCAGCAGAGGGTGGCTGCGCAGGCGTTTGAAACTCATTCGCAACAATATCACGAGACACCTCCAGGTTTTCGTGAGGCTGGTAATTGTCTCGTGGCTCACGAAAGTATCCTGTACAGGTAAAAATCATGCTCAACCCGTTAGCGAATTCTATGCATCTCTCATTAGCGCATAACATCGGGAAGAGTTGGTTCTGCGGCTGGTAAAACTAACTTTTGAAAGTAAAAACGGAATCACAGACACATTGGTCTGCAGGCCGACTAAACTCCTTGTGCGCCCGGCGCGGGTCGAACGCGCAACCTACGGATTAAAAGTCCAGCGCTCTATTCATAGTATGACGCATTAACCTGTAGTGCGCCCGGCGCGGGTCGAACGCGCAACCTACGGATTCGAAGTCCGGCGCTCTATCCATTGAGCTACGGGCGCACACAAATTTATTCTAGGCGCTCCCCGAGGTATGTCAAAGGCACCGACAGGTGATACAAGTACGCTTCAAACAAGCCAAGTACCTGTTTGGGACTAACCAAAGAAAGATTATCTATCTTCCTGCCTATCAGTACAAACGACTTGACTCGATGGTTTGTGCTCGGTATAGTCCGCAGGCAGTTTCAGCTATCCACCAGATTCATCGTGCCGAAGGGGATTGTGTAATGAAGTTTCTACAGCATATCTGCGTTGCGTGCCTGTGCATTGTAGCCGCCTTGATACCTAGTTCCACTGCAGCAAACAATGATACTGTAATATCTCAGCAGTTTCCTGCAACCAGTAGCGATGGAACACATCCGATACTGTCCACTGCCGAAATCATTTCAAATACGCTGTTGGTTGTAACAAATATAAACGATGTTGCAAATGGCGATACATCGAGCCCCGCCAGGTTAATCGCGGATCCCGGCGCTGACGGCATTTCGCTGCGAGAAGCTATCGAGGCTGCCACGCATGATTCTGATTCTCAGATTACGGTAACGTTCGCTCCGGCCTTACAAGGCGAGACGATATCGCTCACCGCGGAGTTGCCACTTGTCGATAGCGACGGCGTGCATCTCAACGGTGATATAGATGCTGACGGTCAGCCTGATATCACCATCGATGGTAACGGACTATCCCGCCCCGCATTCAGGATTTTTAACGCGTCGTACATTATCGTCGAAGGTTTTATTATTACCCATTTTGATGATAAAGGCGTCGCGATAGAGAATTATAACGGGGGAGACGGAAGCGAGTTTAGTAACATAACGATTCGCAACAACACAGTGATGAACGTGACCAGAAACGGCGTCGAACTGTTGCTGACGGGAGTATCCTCAAGCACAATCAGGAATGTAGAGATCTCTGGCAACACTATACAGGCTTCAGGCGGCGGGATAGGGGTATATGCATCCGCCGCAGATGGGGATTCCTTCAACACCCTGGCTAATATCGCCATCATTTCGAATACGATTCAGAATTTTGGCTCTGTCAGGGAAATTAACATCGAAGCCGGGGGCGTGTATGCGGATAACAACCAGAATAATACGATCGACGGTTTGATTATTCGCGGGAATACCATCAGTGGTTCGACAGACTCTACTATACTGATCGGCGCGGCCAAACGAATTGGCTGTGTTGGCAACCGAGTCCAGAACGTGCAGATTAGCCACAACTATATCGACGGCACGCCGGTAACAATCGAAATATTATCGGTTGGAGGAGGAGATGCGAGCGTGTCGCTTAACACCACCAGACAGTTCACCATCACCGATAACATCCTGGTAAACGGTGGCATCCATTTCGCAAGCGCTTCAGCCAACGGGCCCAGCGGCAATGTCATATCGGATATTTTGATTGAACGCAACCAAATAACATTGGCAGCCAATAATGGCGTGTATTTTACGGCAGGGGACAGCGGTGCTGTTTATAACCGTCTCGAGAGGGTGGTTCTACGCGATAATCGCATCTCCCGCAGCGGAGATGCGGGCATCCTGCTTCAAGGAAGATCGGAAGGCGCTTACAACGCAATCCATAGTGTAACCATTGTCAACAATACTCTGATCGATAATGGTCTCGGGAGCGGCTGGGCCGGAGGCATCAGCATCAATTCCCTGAACAGCACTAACACCATTACCAATGTGGTGATATCAAGCACCATCTTGTGGGGGAATGAAGGCTCAGATGCGATCCGAGGCTCTGTTACACCCACCAGTGTATCCTATTCCCTATTGAATGATGCACGGTTTGCTGCAATCAACGGCAACATCTATGAAAATCCGCTGTTCGCTAATCCGGCCAACGGCGATTTTAGCCTGGCCGCCGAATCGCCGGCGCTCGATTCAGGCGACCCGGCAGCGGTCAATGCGGGTGACTTGGATATAGCTGGGCGAGTGCGGCAATGGGATGGCGACGGCATTGATGGCGCCCGGGTTGACATGGGCGCATGGGAATATGCCTCTCCTCAGGCGCCGGCTCTCTTGCTGCAGGGACTAGACACAACGATATATAACGCCGATTACGTTCCATCTCCATGGGACGGTACCAGTTTTGGCACATACTATGTCGGCGATGAAGGTATTTCGCGCACCTTTACCATCAGCAACACCGGCGCATTGCCACTGAACCTAACTGGCAGCCCGATAAGTATTTCCGGTGCGCATGCGGCGGATTTTACCATCCTGACTCAGCCTGCGCAGTCCATAGCAAGCGGGGCAGCGAGCACCTTTACGATAGCTTTTGCGCCCAGCCAGGTGGGAGTGCGTTCAGCGCTGGTCAGCATCATAAGCGACGCACCCGATGCCAATCCCTTTACCTTCGCCATCCAAGGTATTGCGGTGCTTGGTAATGCAGCTCCGACGGAGGTTGTTCTCTCATACAATGCAGTGGCAGAGAACGAGGCATCTGGCACCGAGGTAGGCAACCTCAGTAGTGTTGACCCGAATGTAGGTGATACACATACCTATGCTCTGGTGGACGAGGCGGACTATCCTGACAACACTGCTTTTGCGGTTGACGGCTCTGCGCTTGAAACAGCGAATGTCCTTGACCATGAATCCCAGGATAGTTATGTCATCAAGATTCGCAGTACAGATTCAGGTGGATTGCAGGTTGCCCAGGTGTTCACGATCACAGTTCTGGACCGGAATGAGGCTCCCACGGCGATCAACCTCTCATCTAGCATAGTAGCCGAAAATCAGATGGATGGTACGCCTGTGGGCACCTTTAGCGCTGTCGATGCTGATGAAGGGGATACACATTCATACGCGCTGGTGGAGGATTGGATATATCCCGGCAATGTTGCGTTTGTCATCGACGGCGCAGTGTTAAAAACGGCGCAGATGTTTAACTACGAAACCCAGAATAACTACATCGTCAAGGTACGCAGCACGGATTCCGGCGGATTGCAGTTCACTCAGGAATTTAGTGTCATGGTGCAGGATGTGAACGATGCTCCGGTAGCTTTGAGCCAGTCAGTGACTACCACTATCAATGTGCCGCTGCAGATCACGCTCGGAGCTTCCGATGAGGATGGCAATGCACTTACCTGGGATGTGCACGATCCGGCGAACGGAACGCTGAGCGGAGACAAACCCAACCTCACCTATACACCCGGCAATGGCTTTGCCGGAACTGACTATTTTACTTTTGAGGCGTCAGACGGATTGCAAAGTTCATGCACCGCTACGGTAACTATCCGGGTATCCGAGAGGACTTTACTTGAGGTGTACCTGCCGATTGTGCTGAAATAACTGAAAGCATGTAGAGGTTTATGCCGAGGGGATCGCAACACTCTGCCTATGATCAGGCCGAGTTCTTATCATAACTCAACAGAGCCGGCAGGTTCAATAGGGATACCCGATAGATAGCGTATAGCTTCTTCCCGCGTGGTCACCAGCCCCTGCACCTGGGCGCGACGCAGCGCTTCGAGCAACTCGCCCACGCGCGGCCCAGGGGCGATACCCAAATGCGCGCATAACGCGCCGCCGTTGAGCAGCGCGGGCGGTTTAACCTCGCGTTCATAGCGATTGTACCAAGCATCGAACAAGCGGCTTACAGCGCCCTCTGCCGTTTCTTGCAGACTGAAAGAGGCTGCTGCCAGCAAGGCACCATCCAGGCCGGCAGCGCCGTGCCGCTGAAAATAGAGGTAGCGTCGCAGCGCGTCCGGCGGGACCGCGCCCAATAGCTCGCGACAGGCAGCCAGGACGTGCATAAAATGCTGCGCCTCGCGCGTACTCAGGCAGAGATTGGCGCCAATCGGCAAGGCATCCGAAGGGGCAGGCAGGTTAGCCAGCAAGCCCGCCAGCTTTAGTATCAGGAAGCGCGGCCGGTCGGCGGCCAGCGGCAGCGCCCAATCCGCTGCTAAATGCTCGCGCCAGGCCGAAAGGTATCCTAACTGCGCTCCAGGTGAGAGCCAGATTTCCAGACGCAGCAGTGGCTCAAGCGAAGGGTTCATATGTAGTGGGATACCCAGTCGCGGCAGGAGCTTCTCGACTGCTCCCAATTCATAGAGCGTAATCAAGGCGCTGCAGGCATCCGGCAGCGCCAACAGCAGCAGCAGTTCATCGCGTATGCGCTCCATCGCAACGCGGTCCAGCCCAGGCAGGGCATGGACCGCCAGGCTGAACGTCTCAGGCTCGATGGAAAAGCTCAACGCCCGGCTCTGACGCACCAAGCGCAGGATGCGCAGCGGGTCATCCGTAAACGAAGTCGGGCTGGCAGCCCTCAGAAGCTTGCGTTCGAGGTCGGCCAGACCCCCGCTAGGATCAAGCAGCACATCCGGTTGTTCGAGCGGCACAGCCATGGCGTTGATGGTAAAGTCACGCGCACGCAGGTCGGCTTCAATCCCGCCGGCGCGCAAGTCGGCCAGGTCGATGTGTTGTCCGTCAGCCAGCAGCACCCGGCTAATGCCGCGCGCGCTATCAAGCGGGTAAAAGGGGGCATCCAGTGCCCTGGCCAGCATCTTGCCCAAGACCAGCGCTCCGCCGTCGACCGCCAGGTCATAGTCGCTTGCCGGGCGTTCGAGCAATGCATCGCGTACGGTGCCGCCTACCAACCACACTTGCGTCGAACTGTTGTGCAGGAGCGCGCGAATGCGCTGCGCAAGCGCATCGTGCGCAAACCATTCACACAGGCGGGCTGTATCCATTATACCTCCGCGTTGAGCAAGCGGCCGGCATTCAGCACAAGGTGTTGCAGTGCCAGTATCGTCTTGGCGTCGCGGATGGCGCCTTCAGAGGCCATATGCAGTGCTTGCTCCAGCGGAAACAGGCGCACCAGGATATCCTCATGTTCCTTATCTATGCCGCCGCCTTCGGCACAGCGCATACCGGGCGCAAGCGGCGCAAGGTAGATAAAAACCCTCTCCGAGCTAGCGCCCGGGCTGGGGTAAACTGTGGCAACGTGTTCAAGGGCGTCCAGTCGATAGCCGGCCTCTTCGAGGGCTTCGGCGCGCGCTACCGCTTCAGGCGTACGCTCGCCATCCACCATTCCTGCGATTGCCTCCCACA
>JAJFUJ010000099.1 GCA_021372475.1 Chloroflexota bacterium
AAAATAGTCAACGGTAAAGCTCGTATGGATGCCGGCATCTGCATTCGTTGTTACTGCTGCCACGAGCTTTGTCCTCAGTTGGCTGTTGAACTGCGGCGCCCCTGGGTAGGGCGCTTGTTATCCGGCGGTAAAGGCGGCTAACACACCTTCCCCGGCGCCAGCAGAATCTTGCAGGCTTCACCAGCCTGATGGGCCAGCTCCATTGCAGCGCCGAGTTCCGCGAGGGGCAGCACGTGTGTAACCGGTTTCTGTAAATCCAGTTTTCCACCGCCAGCCAACGCGATCGCCAGGTCAAAATCCTCCTGACGATATACCCGGATAGGGGTGACTCGCACCTCACGAAAGAGCAATTGAGTGTAATCAACCAAGGGAGGCGTCTTGGGCATGCCCACCTGTAGAATCTGCCCGCCGGGCCTGACGAGTTTGCAGGTATCGCTGATAGTTGCCTGTACGCCGGCTGTCTCAAACACCACCGGATATCCTGCACCGCCGGTATGAGCAAGCAGCGGCGGTACGATATCTTCCTGACTGCTGTCCATAACATCGAATCCAAGGCTGCGGGCAATCTGGATGCGCTTCTCGCTGCGTTCGGTAACCCAAACTTGACGCGCGCCGGCCAGTCGCGCCACTTGGGCCGTCATGATGCCCACCGGACCTGCCCCCAGGATAACGGTTTCATCCCCTACGGCCAGGTCAGAGGCGCGCACTGCATGGGTAGCGACCGCCAGAGGTTCTACTAGGGCTGCCTCAACCAGGGGCAGCGATGCAGGGATAACGCGCACGGTGTCAGCAGGCACATTGACATATTCGGCAAACCCGCCATCGCGGTCGATCCCGACCAGGCCCAACTTGGCGCAAACATGGGATAAACCGTTGCGGCAGGCATAGCATTCTCCACACATTAACAGCGGATTCACCACTACTCTCTGGCCGACCTGGTAGTTGCCGTTGGGATCCGCGTCGATGACTCCCGAGAACTCGTGACACATAACGAGCGGTGCACGTGCGCGCGGGTGCTTGCCAAGGTATATCATCATGTCCGTGCCGCATATGCCCCCATAAGCTACTTGAATCCGAATTTCCGAGCTGGATTCAGGGAGCTCAACCTGCCTGACCTCTATCTTTTCGGGGCTAGTCCACAAGGCTGCCTGCATTTTCATGGTCGTTTTCCTACCCGAGTGTTGAAGTGTAGGCATCTAGTGTAGCATTTCCAACGGCAGGCAGCAAGCAGCGTTTGACAAGAGGCGGTTCTCGGCTTATAAGGCTGATTATACCATCCAGCTAGTTTGTCCTGGCGGTAATTGGGAGGATATCTCATGGAGAACGATAAGGATAAGACCGTATGGATTATCATCGGAATAATCGCGGCTTTGCTGCTCGGTTGTGTCATGGGAGCGTGCTCGGGCGGGTTGATTGGTTATGGTCTGGCCAAACGGGCTGCCGTACGCAGCGAAGCCACCTTCATTTCACCACGGGCCACGGTTGCATCCCGTGCTCCGTCAAGCCAGTCTGAGAGCGTTCCTGTCCTGGTAACCCGCGTGGTGCCGGATAGCCCGGCTGAGAAGGCCGGTATTATGGTGGGTGACAAGATCATTGCGCTAGGTGGCGTGGAATTGACGCAAGAGCAGACCATCGATAACCTGATGCAGCGATATACACCGGGTGATACCCTCACAGTGACTGTTCTCCGATCCGGAAGGCAGATTGAAATTTCGATTATACTTGAAGCTAATCCATCGCAGACGGATAGAGCCTGGCTCGGTATCTATTACCGCCAGCAATAACGCGAACGAGGGCACATATTACTGTTCCCGCTGTGAACTAGCTTTGAGCTACCCTGAAATTAGGGCGCTAGCTGCTGGATTACCAGGCTGCTGCCGTCATGGTGTACAATACGGGCTGCTCAGGGGCTTTCCCGAAAAAAGCTGCTTTGTACCAGCAGGCTAAGGATACGATGAACGGAAACATTACTGCGGTTGTACTCGACAATGGTTTACAGGTAATCCTGAAGGAAGTGCACTCATCCCCGCTTATCAGCTCCTGGTTGTGGTACCGGGTGGGCAGCCGGAATGAGGTGGAAGGAAGCACCGGGCTATCGCATTGGGTCGAACATATGCTTTTCAAAGGGTCAAAACAGTTTCCCAAAGGGAGCATTATGCGTTTGGTGGACCGTTACGGCGGTGAAACCAATGCGATGACCAGCCAAGATTTTACAGCTTATTACGAAACCCTCCCGAGCACACAGGTAGATCTAGCGCTGCAGATTGAAGCCGACCGGATGTCCAACGCACTTTTTGAGCTGGAGGAAGTCGAATCCGAGCGCACCGTTATCATCGCTGAACGCGAGGAAAGCGAGAATGAACCTGTTTACGTGCTGCAGGAGAATCTAGCCGCGACGGCTTTCCAGGTGCATCCATATCATCACCAGATAGTAGGCTGGAAAGCGGATATAGAGCACATTACCCGCGACGAGTTAGTCGCTCACTATCAGCATTACTATACCCCTGATAACGCTGTGCTGATTATCGTGGGCGATCTGCAGCCGGCTGAATTGATGAAACGCATTGAAGGATTATTCGGCTCGATAAAACCCGGATCAACCGTAAGCAATAGGATATCACCGGAACCCCCACAAAGGGGCGAGCGTCGTGTTGTCGTGCGTTTGCCTGGTTCCACCCCGATTATCCAGATCGCCTACCATACGCCGGCAGTCGCACATCCGGATTACTTGCCGCTTCTCATACTAAATGGTGTTCTATCAGGGGGCAGTGCACCGTTTAACGGCAGTGGCATGTTGGCGCGCAGCGCCCGTCTTTACCTGGCACTGGTGGAGACACAACTAGCCTCTTCCGTGGGCAGTTATTATCATGTGAGCCTTGATCCTACTTTATTCAATATCTATGCGGTTGTCCGCCAGGGACGGCGCTCCGATGAAGTCGAGCGTGCCTTATTTGAGCAAATAGAAAGGCTGCAGCAGGAGCAGGTATCAGCCGATGAGCTGCGCGTAGCAATCCGGCAGACACAGGCGCAGCTAGCCTATGCCAATGAGAGCGCTGCCAGACAAGCTCTGGCTTTGGGAATGCTCACAATTGTTGACCGCTACACTCGTTTGGATGGTTTCCTGGATGAGCTGGCTACAGTTACCCCGAACGATGTCCTGCGCGTAGCCCAGAGTTATCTATCTGCCGATAACCGTATCGTAGGCTGGTTCGAGCCGCTGCCTGGAGGCGCCTTATGATATACAGCTTGCCTATCACTCCGCAGCGCATTGTCCGCCGGCAGTTTGCGAACGGCTTAACGGTGGTGTTATGTGAGAATCAGGCTAGCGCATCTGTGGCGCTCGAAGGGGATATCCTGGCAGGCGGTTACTTCGAGCAACCGGGACAGGACGGGTTGGCTAACCTGACGGCCAGTTTGCTGAGACGTGGCACGCAAGAGCACTCGTTTCAGGCGCTTAACCAACTGCTCGATGACGTGGGTGCGTCACTCAGCGCCTCGGCAGATGATCTGCATGTGAATATCAGCGGCCAGGTGCTTGCTGATGACTTGCCGTTGCTGCTGAAATTGCTGGCGGAGATGCTCACTGAACCTGCCTTCGATGATACCGAATTTACCAAGAATCGCGGTCAGGTGCTCACTAACCTGGGTATATATCAAAATAACACGGGCTACCGCGCGGCGCGCGCATTTAGTGAAGCGCTGTATCCTGCCGGCCATCCATACGCACGCTCATCGTTCGGCACCCTGCCCAGTGTAGCGAGTTTAGAAAACAAAGATATCCGCTGTTTCTATAAGACATACTACCATCCAGGGACGTGCATATTGGTGATTTGCGGCGCTGTCCATGTCCAACAGTTATTGGGCGAGCTGGAGCGTTTATTTGGGGGATGGTTGGTTACCACTCCCTTACCAAGTGCAAATGTGCCTATGGTTGCGACCCCTGCTGGAATTACCCGTGCAGAGGTGCCGCTGCCTGATAAATCGCAGGTTGACCTGATGTGGGGAGCGATTGGCGTATCGCGCTTGGATCCAGATTATTATGCCGCCAGGATGGCTGACGTAGTTCTGGGCAGGCTGGGGTTAATGGGTCGTTTAGGAAGCCGTATTCGCGATGAGCTTGGGTTGGCATATTACGCAAGCAGCCATCTGGAAAGCGGCATCGGCCCGGTGCCATGGTTTATTTCCGCAGGCGTTAATCCCGCATCCATTGGCCGAGCTATCGAGGAGCTCAGATCTTTAGTCAGAGGCATGCGCGAACAGCCCATTAGCGATGAAGAACTGGATGACTGCCGCTCCTTCCTGATTGGCTCGATGCCGATTGAGCTCGAAACCAATGTCGATATTGCTGAGCAGATTCTTTCAATTGAGAAATTTCAACTAGGCTACGACTATCTGTTACGTTATCCGGATGTTATCAATCATGTAACCAAGGACGATATCCGGCGTGTTGTGTATGAACACCTCGACCCGGACCGTTACGTGCTGGCCTTGTCAGGAACGTTCTAGTTGGCTAAATAGCCTGGAAATAGTATATTAAGCCTTCGTGTTTAGTAGAACGAAAAGCAGGAGTTCAAGATACAGATGGCACGATGCGAGGAAGGCAATCTCAGCGCAGAGCTGCGCATTTTTAGTGGCAGCTCCCACCCCGAACTGGCGCGGGAGATAACGGATTACCTTGGTTGTGAGCTAAGCCCTAGCTCTAGTCAGCGATTTAGCAATGATGATCTCTATGTGCAGCTTGGGGTCAGCGTTCGCGGTAAGGAAGTAGTCATTATCCAATCGCTGTGCCAGCCGGTAAGTGATAACCTGCTCGAGATGTTAATGATGGTGGATGCTGCCCGCAGCGCTTCAGCTACGACTGTCCATGTGGTAATACCCTATTACTCTTACGGACGTTCCGATAAAAAGGATCAACCTCGCATCTCCATTACCGCCCGATTGGTGGCTGACTTGATTAGCACAGCGGGCGCCAGCCATGTGATGACGATGACCTTGCACTCGCCGCAAGTGCACGGCTTTTTCAATGTGCCGACCGATCACCTGACATCGCATACGGTGTTCGTTAGGCATTTTAGGGCGCGGGATCTATCCAATACTGTGGTGGTTTCGCCGGATATTGGGCATGCCAAGCGCGCTACCAAACTTGCTCGCGCTCTGGGAGTGGGTGTTGCGGCGGGCGATAAAGAGCGCGTGGCAGATGACCGCGTGGTCGTGGCCGGCATTATCGGTGAGGTGGCTGGCAAGGATGTCATCCTGTTTGATGATGAAATAGCGACTGGCGGCTCCATTGTGGCGCTGGCAGATGAACTGCGCAAGCAGGGTGTGCGTAAGATATCGCTAGCTTGCACACATGGCGTCTTTTCCGGGAATTCGATTGAACGTATCCGCAACATCCCTGAAGTTGACGAGATCGTCACCACCAATACGGTTCCAATTCCGCCCGAAAAGCGGCTGCCGAATATGACGATACTTTCTGTCGCGCCTATCTTTGGTGAAGCGATACGCCGTAACGTGATGGGACTCTCGGTTGGGGCATTATTCGATTTCTGGCCAAATCCCGAGGAATGCGGCCCAACTTGGTAGGCTTGTAAGGGAAAACGATGCAGGTAGGGATT
>JAJFUJ010000140.1 GCA_021372475.1 Chloroflexota bacterium
GGCTGGCGGGCCGAGGAAGTGGCGCCGGAGCTGGAAAAGTACCTCAACAGCGCTTATCTCGCCGAACTGCCATGGGTGCATATTATCCATGGCAAGGGGATGGGCATCCTGAAGGAAGTGGTGAGGCAATATATCGTCGATCATCCCCTGGTGGCTTCATACCGTCTGGGACAGGCAGGCGAAGGGGGCGACGGCGTAACGGTCATCACGCTGCAGAAACGACGCGCCTGAATACCTACAGGCCATTCTGCAGCTTTTCTGCTACAGACTGGTTCATGCCCGGAACCTGAATAAGCTCTTCGAGCGTGGCCTGACGAATGCCTTCGAGCGAACCAAAGCGCTTGATGAGCGCTTTGCGCCTCTGCGGCCCGATCCCTTCGATTTCCTCCAGAATGGAGGCCAGGCTGCCTTTTTCGCGCAACTGACGGTGATAGCTGACGGCAAAGCGGTGGGCCTCATCGCGGATACGCTGTACCAGGTAGAGAGCCTGCGAATCGCGCGGCAGGCGTATCGAATCCGGACGCCCAGGCAGGAACAGCTCTTCGTTCTGTTTAGCCAGGCCGGCCACAGGTATCTGCATCAGATCCAACTCCTGTATCACTCCCAATGCAGCGTCAAGTTGCCCCTTGCCTCCATCCACAATCACCAGGTCGGGCATCAGGCCCCAGCGGTTCACCTTGCCATCCGGAGATTTCTGTTCCTGCTCATGGGCGCGCGCGAAACGGCGCCTGAGCACTTCGGCCATCGAGGCGAAATCGTTGGCGCCTTCAACCGTGCGAATGCGAAAATGGCGGTAATCCTGCTTGCTTGCCACACCCTTATTAAAGACCACCATACTGCCGGTGGCATAGGTGCCCTGGATATTGGAGATATCGTAACACTCGATACGCACGGGCGCCTTCGGCAGGCCAAGCGCCTTCTGGAGTTGGTCGATCGCCTCTGTCTGTTTGCTGACATCGGCATCCCACTCGGCGCGCAGCTTTGCCAGCGTCTCGGTGGCATTTTCCCGGGCCATCTGCATCACCTGCAGTTTGTCGCCACGCTTCGGCACTTTCAACAGCACTTTTTTACCACGCTTGCGCTGTAGCCATTCCTGAATCACCCCTAACTCATCCAGGTCGTTTTGCAGGAGCACTTCAGGAGGGATCGCGGCTGCCTCATCATAGAACTGAGTCAGGAAGGAGCCCATAATCGACTCATTCGTCTCATCCTGAGTGCCGGTCAGTATAAAATACTCGCGGCCGATAAGCTTGCCGTTGCGGATGAAAAAGACCTGCACGCAGGCCTGGCCGTCTTCGCGGGCAAATGCGATAAAGTCGTGGTCCTCCAGATGCCCGGAGACGATACGCTGGTGTTCTACCACGCGCGTGATGGCCTCTATTGTATCGCGCAGTTGGGCTGCCCTTTCGAATAACAGGGCATCCGATGCTTCCAGCATCTCTGTATGCAAACGCTCGATGATTTGTTCCTGTTTACCTTCCAGAAAGAGGCATGCGCGTTCCAGCTCCTGCCGGTACCCTTCACGGCTAACCGCACCGATACAAGGGCCGTTGCAAAGCTTGATATGGTAGTAGAGGCACGGGCTGCGGTCATGCCCGGTAATCTCGCGGTTGCACGTGCGGTACGGGAATAGCCGGCGAATCAGTTCCAGGCTTTGGTAAACCGCCTGACTGGACGTAAACGGCCCATAATAACGCGCGCCGTCGCGCTTCATCGAACGCACCGTCATGATACGGGGATAATCCTCCTGCATCGTGACCATAATATAGGGGTAGCGTTTGTCGTCTTTGAGGCGCACGTTGTAGCGCGGACGGTAGCGCTTAATCAGTTCGCACTCGAGCACCAGGGCTTCCAGCTCTGAGCCGGTAACAATCCATTCCAGGTCGGCCACTTCTTCCACTAAACGCTGGGTTTTGGGCGGATGTTGGGCTCCCTCCTGGAAGTAGGAACGCACCCGGTGGCGCAGGACAATTGCTTTGCCGACGTAAATGACGCGGTTTTCTATATCGCGCATGATATAAACGCCGGGTTTCAGCGGTAGACCAGCCAAACGTGCGGTTACTTGAGGAGCGAGATTCATGCCGACACCAGCTTGTAGCCGACTCCCCAGAGAGTCTCGATTTTGGCAGTGCTCGCCGCCAGATGCTCGCGCAGTCGGGCGATGTGCACATCCACCGTGCGGGTATCTCCGCCAAAGGAATAACCCCATACCTGAGTGAGCAATTGCTCGCGGCTAAGCGCTTGATTAGGATGAGCCAGCAATTCTGCCAAGAGGTCGAATTCCTTTGGGCGCAGCTCGATAATTTGTCCGGCAACGAATACTTGGTGTGCCTGGAAGTCGAGGCGCAGGTCGCCGGCCTGTAGCACCGCCACCTGATGGCTAGCTGGGTCGGTACGGCGTAGCACCGCTTTGACGCGGGCCACCAGTTCGCGCGGATTGAAAGGCTTGGTCACGTAATCATCGGCGCCGAGTTCCAGGCCGACGATCTTGTCTATATCGTCATCGCGTGCGGTTAACATGATGATAGGCACATCGACACCTTCGCGGCGCAGCCGCCGGCATACCTCAAAGCCATCCAGGCGCGGCAGCATAAGGTCAAGCAGGATGAGATCGAGTTTGCTGCCCAAGGCCAGGTGCATGGCATCGAGGCCGTCACTCGCTTCCACAACCTGATAACCCGCGTTAGTGAGATAAAGCCTGATTAGCTCGCGGATGTTTTTTTCATCGTCGACAACAAATACTGTTTCCATAGTGTTTGTAGTTTAGGCCGGCTGCATCATGCTTCAAAAATTCGGCAGGAGCACCGCTTTCAGGGCGCTGCGATCTGTTACTACACGCAGCGCTTCAGTAGCCTGCGTGAGCGCAAACCTGTGGGTAACGAGTGCCGCGAACTCATTGGGATGTTGACGCACCAGGCTAACGGCGTGCAATGTATGGGCAGTATCACTCACCCAGACCCCTTGAATGCGGACATTCTTCCGCACCACCGCTTCAAATGGCGCTATATTCATCTCACCAATCGGAGTGCCGAACCCAACGAGAAGTAGTGTTCCGCCCGGGCGGAGCAAATCCAGCCCCTCATGTGCAGCCGATAGACTTCCTGAAGCTTCTACAACCAGGTCGGCACCGCGTCCGCGGGTTACCTCGAATACCGCCTGACGCTGCTGTTCTGCTGACAACGCATGCCTATCGAGCAGATGGGTCGCTCCCAGGTTCTTGCACAACGCCAGGCGCGCCGGGCTGCCCCCGATCACCATGACTTGCTCTGCCCCGCCGGCTCTGGCAAGGGCAACCGAATAAGCGCCGAGAGGGCCAGGCCCATAGACGACACAGGTATCGCCCGGACGTTGTTTTATCTGGTCAAAGCCGTGCGCTGCGGTTGCGCCAGAACAGGAGGCGGAGACGTAAGTTGCCGGATCATCCGTCTCCGCGTGCGGGATGAGCGGCGTATGCGCATCGAGCACTAGATGAGTGGCATAACACCCCACCAAATAGGGGGGCCTATTGCTAGGTCGGTGAATGCCGTATGCCCAGCGATTCGGGCACAACGCAGGCTCGTGCAGACCCTGGCAATAGTAACACAATCCGCAGGAGACCCCCCTCTCCCATAATATGCGCTGCCCTGGATCCAGCACCTGGCCATAGATATCCAGCCGGGAACCGGCGATGGCAACTACCCGCCCAACGCCCTCGTGTCCGAGGATAATCGGCAGCGGGGTGCGCGGGTCCTTGCCGTGCCACATATGCACGTCGGAGCCGCAAATACCGGCAGCCTCAACCTGCACCAGCACCTGCCCGGGGGTGAGCTCAGGAACAGGTATCTCCTGGAGCGCTAAAGGTTGGTTAAAAGCCGTCAGCACAGCCGCTATTGCATTCATCCGAATCCTTTTTTGACTAGAGCTAGTGTTATCTTTATACTTGTTGAAATCGTTTTATATATGACCAATCTTATAAATATATGATTATACTGCAAGGAGAAGCGAAATGGGTTTGTTTGGGAAAAAGAACAAGAATCAACGCTGCCCAGAATGCCGTTATTATTTGATGGTTGAAGGCCATGGTTACTGCGCCAAGGCAGTCCCTGCTACTACCAATCTGCGTATGCTTTCCGGCAACGCGATTCGGCGTGAATGCCCGCGCTGCCCTGATGAAATGACTTGTGAAGACTGGGCTGCAAAGTAATATTCACCCATAGGCAAATCGGGCATAGGGATAATCTATGCCCGATTTATTCATCCTCAGTAGATTTGGCTCCTTTAAGCTGCGCTGCGCTTAGCAACTAAAACCAGGTCGCTGCTGGAAGCTGCCTCGTATTGCTCACCTCGCAAGTTGCCGAATACTTCAGCAGGCTCCCAGCCGCTGGCTGCCAAAACAGGCCCCAACTCACCCAGAACCCATGGGTAAAGCAGCGTCTGCTCCAGATGCTGCTGCCACTTTTCGTTCGTCTTGCGGCGCAACTGCAGCATATTGAACCGTATATGCGGCGGCACAAAGTCATAGAACCTCACAAAGAGCCACTCGTCTAGTGGTGTACCGCCCGATTGAGGATCCATGAACCGTTCCTGCGCCGCCAGCACCTGCGTGAAATTACGCAGTTGCCATATCATAACTCCACCGCCCTTTACTAGCGTTGCCATATCAGCAACCGTGCGCCGCAGGTCAGCTTTATCAAGCACATGCGGGATCGAGTTGCCAAGACAGAGCAAAGCATCGAACGGCTCCGTGAAGGTATCCTGCAGTTCCCCGAATCCAGCCTGAAAGACGGGCAATGAAAGCTGGTGACTCTCTGCCGAATACCTGGCTTGCTGCAGCATCTCCGGGCTAATATCTGCTAGGCACACCTCAAAACCAGCCTGCATAAGCGCTATGGCATGCTGCCCTGTGCCACCGGCCATGTCCAGTACACGATGAGCTCCATTTTCGTTCAGCACGTTCAACAGAAAGGGCAGTTCACTCTTCAGACGTTCCGGCCAGCTCACAAAGTAGTCGTAACTGATGGCAAAGGAGTCATAGAAGCGCTTGGCATCGCTCATAAACCAAACCTCACTTACCCATGGATGAGCGCTGGCAGGCAGTGAGTGCATACCCAAAGGCTCTGCCCCTGCGTACGACAAGGCAGCAATACAGCCTGCCGCTCATCAACTCCGCAGCGGAAGCACTTCTGGGCAATGTAAGCGGGCTGAGATGGCTGATGAGCTGCAGCAGCATGCTCATCGAAGGCCGGGGCGTCGCGTACCTCCACCCGCAGAGCACCAGTAGGACAAACAGCCAGGCAAAAGCCGGCACCGTCACATAGCTCCTCCTGCAGCACCTGAGCTTTACCGTTCACAACCTGAATAGCTCCTTCGGCGCAGGGCGTAACGCATAGCCCACAGCCGTTGCATAACACTTGATCGATAGACACAACACTACGTTTGGGCATACATACTCCTTAGAACCATCGTAAATCCATATTATCGACCGCCGTAAGAGTGCATCCTAGCGACTATATATTAAGTGTAGAGGAAAATGGCTGAGACTGCCAATATCAATTACGCAATCCCCCCTGTGCTAGCAGGTAACCGGATGCGCCATTGACAGCGCCAGGCACTCGACATATGGTTAGTTATCATCAACCAGGAGCTGTAGATGGAATTGCTTATCGGGATCGATATTGGCACAACGAACATCAAGGCGGCCGCTTATGACTGCCAAGGCAACCTGGCAGCCGAAGCCAGCCAGCCAACCCCTATCGTCCAGGAAGGGCTGCGCCAGGCACACACTGACCCTCTGGTACTTGCCCGCACTGCGGCATGCTGCCTTCGCGAGCTTGTGTCCAAAGCCATTGAGCCTGATGCGGTAGTTGGCCTGGCAGTCGCCAGCGTTGGAGAGGCCGGCGTCCTGCTGGACTGCTCTGGGCAGCCGCTTTTCCCGGTAATTGCCTGGTATGACGAGCGGACTGTCCCACAGGCCAACCAGGTCAGCCTGCAGTTGGGTGACATACCTATCTATCAAACCACCGGTCTGCCACCGGGGCATACCTATAGCGTGCATAAACTGCTGTGGCTGCAGCAACAATATCCGGAGGCGCTGCGCGGCGCAAGTTGTTGGCTTTCCGTCTGCGATTGGGTGGCTTTCTGCCTGGGCGGCGGCCATCGGATGGGCTACTCACAGGCTTCACGCACGATGGCGCTGGACCTGGTGCAGCGTTCGTGGTGGCATACAGGCCTTGAAGCGTTGGGGTTGCCCCAGCATATTTGGCCCGAGCTCGCCGATGAAGGCAGCCGCGTCGGGAGCATCTCGTCGGAGGCAGCCAACCTGACAGGGTTGCGCGCCGGAACGCCTATTTACCTTGCCGGCCACGACCATGTTTGTGGGGCGTTGGCCAGCGGCGTTACCGAACCTGGCATTATCCTGGATTCGACGGGCACAACCGAGGCCGAGTTGGCTACCATCGAGGGGATTGGTGAGCGCCTCGAACAAGCGAACCTCTCGTTTTGCCTGGGGTGTCATGCCGCGCCCAGCAAGTTTTACGCTACGGGTGGTATCCTTGGCGCTGGCAGCCTGATCAACTGGCTAACTGAGCTCTATTGGCCCGAGCAGAGTAACGACCGCGGTGCGGCCATTGAAGCGCTTTCCAAGATGGCAAAGGCAAGCCCGCGAGGCGCCAACGGGCTCTATCTGCTGCCGCATCTGGCTGGCGCGGGCTCGCCCGACCGCAGTTCCACTGCCAGAGGCGTCATAGCCGGGCTTTGTCTGGCCCACAACCGCGCCGACCTGGCGCGCGCAGCCATCGAAGGCCTCGCTTATGAGTTGGATGCCCTTTGGCGTGCTCTCGAGTGTTTTACCGGCCAATCGATCACCAAGGTGATGACGGTAGGTGGAGGTGCCCGGAATACCTTTTGGAACCAGACTAAGGCGGATATTACCGGCCAGATGCTATTTACACCATCCCACAGCGAAGCCGTCACGCGCGGAGCGGCGCTGTTGGCGGGGTTGGGGGCGGGAGTATACTCAGATATACGACAGGCCGTTGCCGCCACCTCTCAACCCGCATATGTCTATACCCCTAATCCGGAAGCCCGAGCATTTTATCAGCAGCATTTTGCCTATATCTCGCAGATGCGGCAGGCCGCTGTGCAGATTGGACGGTTAAGCGGCCAATTGTTAGCAGGCAGCTAAAGACATAAACGCTAACTTTTGCAATTTGACCAACCCGCGTGCTTGTGAGATAATAAACGATGGTTTGCAAACGTGTATCAAGGAGATCAAGTTCGATGGCCAACGAAGAGTCGCAGGTTGAGCAAGTCGTGGAACCTCAACCGCAATCGGAAACAAAGCCAGCGGAAGTGGGCACAAACCACACTGCTGCAAAGCAACCCGAGATTGGCGCTACCTACAAAGGGCGGGTGCGCAGCATGGTCGATTTCGGAGCCTTTGTAGATATCGGCGCGGGACGCGACGGCCTGGTGCATATATCGGCTCTCAAACGTGCGGGAGTAGATAAAACGCTTCATGTCGGCGATACAGTAGAGGTCATCGTCAAGCGGGTAGATCCGGCTGATAGCCGCATTAGTCTGGTGCTGCCGGGCGCTGAAACAGATAGCCGCGCCGGCAAGCAGCTGTTAGCGGAGCTCAAGGCTGGCGCCACTGTGAACGGCAAAGTGGTGCGCCTGGCCGATTTCGGCGCTTTTATTGATATCGGCGCTCAGGCCGATGGACTGCTGCATGTCTCCGAGCTGCCG
The DNA here is from genome assembly GCA_021372475.1 of Chloroflexota bacterium. Lineage (GTDB taxonomy): Bacteria > Chloroflexota > Anaerolineae > UBA1429 > UBA1429 > JAJFUJ01. The sequence goes on from JAJFUJ010000140.1 coordinate 7,726, forward strand.
TGGGGATATGTGAACAAGCCCTCAGAAGTGCTCAAGGTGGGCGACGAAATAAAAGTGCGCATCCTGGAAGTTGACCCGCGCAAGCAGCACATTTCGCTTTCTATGCGCCAAACCCAGGCTGATGCTGAGCCAGAACCATCTGCTCAGGGTGAGAATAATGAACCCTTACCTACTGCTTTTGAGATAGCCTTCCAAAAGGCTAAGCAGCAGCGCAGGCAGCACGCTCGTACGCGACGTTAGTCACTGGCGATATATCGACTATAATCAAGGCAAGCTCATTGTGGCTTGCCTTGTTGTGTTTAGGTGGGTTGATTTCCGCAGGGTTGATAAGGAGTAAAACTGATGCTCTTTGGTGCTGCCTTTAAGATCGTATGGCGCAGTCTGAAGGATGCTTGGGAGGACGCCTTTCAACTGGCACTGAACAACATCGTCTGGCTGTTGCTGACAATTGCCGGTCCGGTTTTAGCCTACGGCGCATGGAAGGTAGTTCAAAATCCAATTGTAACCTGGGTCACTGTGGCAATTGCTGTTTTACTAGTCCCCCTGGCGGTCGCCGGTATGTTTTGCGTCACCAATCGCACCTCACACGGCAACGCCGTCCATCTGTATGACCTATTTCAGGGCATAAAGCGATTCTGGTGGCGCAGTTGGATTTGGTTGCTGGTCAATGTTGTAGTGATCGGCCTCGTTTACATCAGTATGAGTTTTTATACCAACCTTGTTTCGGGCTATTTCAAATATCTGGTGGGTGGATTCTGGCTGAGCGTAGGTATCATCTGGGTTTTGATGCAAATTTATTTCTGGCCGTTAATCATCGAGCAGGATACCCCCAACATCCTCCGGGCTTGGCGTAATGCATTTATCCTGGTTGTACGCGAACCGCTTTATGCCCTAGCCATTGTAATTTGCGTCATCGGTATAACCGCAATATGCGTCATTTTCTCCGTAGCATTCATGGTTATCTATATGGCAATAATAGGGTTGATTGCCAACAACGCCACGCTTGCGCTGTTAATCCGCAGCGGAGCAATCGAATCCCCCAGACCGCAGCTTAAAATCTAAGATATCGGGAGTATCTATGTCTTCATTGGTTCCATTACGCCGTCTGGCTGTCGACAGCCTGCAGGTGGAGGTCTTTCCATCGCGTCAGATGATGGGGCAAGCGGCCGCAGCGGATGCGGCCGCGCGCATCACTGAATTGCTCAAGGAGCAGGAATGCGTGCGTATGGTATTCGCCGCTGCTCCTTCACAAAATGAGTTTCTGGCAGCACTTGTCACCTATCATCAACTGGAATGGCAGCGGGTAGAGGCGTTTCATATGGATGAATACCTCGGGTTGCCGGCAGGGGCATCGCAAAGTTTTGGATGTTTCTTAAACGAACATCTATTTACTCGGCTGCCTTTTGGCAGGATAGAGTATATCAATGCGGCCTCGCATAATCCCGAGGACGAGTGCCGACGGTACGCAGCCTTGCTAGCTGAGCGCCCGATCGATATCGTCTGCGCCGGCATCGGTGAAAACGGCCATATGGCCTTCAATGATCCCTCTGTGGCCGATTTCGCCGACCAGTCGGCCGTTAAAGTGGTAGCGATGGACGACATCTGCCGCCAGCAACAGGTGAACGACGGCGCCTTTCCCAATATCGGCGCTGTTCCCACGCAGGCAATCACCCTCACGATGCCAACTTTGATGTCTGCCAGATATCTTTTGTGTGTTGTGCCCGGGCCAACGAAAACACGAGCTGTTTACCATACTTTGAGTGCTGAGATTAGCACGCATTGCCCTGCGACGATTATGCGCAACCACCAAACTGCCATTTTATATCTCGATTCGGCTTCGGCGGAGCTCATCTAGACTAAAGGAGGACCTATGGTTAAGCTTTCGGTGTGCATTGAGATGTTCTGGCCCGACCTGCCATTTGAGCAGCGCATCACACGAGTGGCCGCTCTCGGGTATTCGGCTTTTGAGTTCTGGGGCTGGAAGAACAAAGATATCGATAAAGTTAAAACAGCTATCGACGCAACCGGCTTAACCCTTGCGGCCTTGTGTGTTGAACCCAACTTTTGCCTCATCAAGCGCAACACGAGCGCAGAGCTGTTAGCGGGGATGCAAGAATCTGTGCACGTCGCCCAAAAATTGGGCTGCTCGACGATGATCGTCACTACTGGCAACACTTACGACGATGAGTCGTTCGAAATCAGCCGCCGGCGCGTGGTTGGCAACCTGGCGCTGCTGGGCAAATTAGCTGCGGATAGCGGCATCACGATGGTGCTTGAACCTCTGAACACCCTGGTTGACCATCACGGTTATTGGCTAACCAAGATGGCGCAGGCGGCGGATATCGTGGCAGAGATCGGTTCGCCGGCCGTAAAAATCCTGATGGATCTGTACCACCAACAGGTCCAGGAAGGCAATCTTACTGCCAACATCCGGCAATATATTCAGTATATTGGCCATTTTCATACAGCCGGAGTGCCTGGGCGTCATGAATTGGCGGGGAGTGAACTGGATTACCGGTCCTTGTTCCAGGCCATCGATGCCACTGGTTATACAAGATATGTCGGCCTGGAGTATTCGCCTACCATCGATGCGATGGAATCCCTACGCCAACCGCTCGCGCTGTTAAAATAAAGGAGCACCGATGAGAGTAGCATTTATCGGCACAGGCGGCATTGCTCGTTCGCACGCGCCGGGCTTGGCCAAGCGCAACGATATAACCTTCGTCGGCACTTACGATGCAGTGCCGGAGCGCTCGGCAGCATTTGCCAAAGACTTTGGCGGGGACGCCTACCCCAGCATCGCGGAGTTGCTGGACCAAGCCAAGCCGGATGCTGCCTGGGTGTGCCTGCCGCCTTTTGCTCACGGCGAAGCTGAATTAGCGCTAGCCAAGCGGCGCATTCCTTTTATGGTTGAGAAGCCTATCAGCAATAATATGGATACCGCTCGTGTAATCCTGAATGCCGTAGAGCAGAGCGGTATTTTAGCTGTTGCGGGATATATGACTCGCTACCGCCGCAGCGTCAAGCGCGTCAGGGAGATCCTGGCAAACGATCCGCCCATCCTTTTACACGGCGGCTGGGTGGGCGGCACGCCCGGCGTTATGTGGTGGCGCATCAAGGAGCAATCGGGCGGCCAGATTGTGGAGCAGACGACGCACACGTTCGACCTGGCACGTTACTTGGCGGGTGAGCCCAAGCTGGTGTATGCCATAGGTGCCCGCGGTTTTATTAAAGATCTGCCGCACTATGACGTAGAGGATGCCAGCTCGGTCACAGTACAGTTCGCGAACGGCGCTGTCGGTACCCTTGTGAGCACCTGCGCCAGCCAGGCCGGCGGTGGTGTGCACCTCACGCTTGCCGCACGCAATGCCTATATTACCTTTACCGGTTGGGAGCAGTCGGCTGTGATTCGCAAATCGGCTTTGGAAGAGGAGCGGATTACCGGAGAGAGCAACATTTTCGAGATCGAGGACGGCGCCTTTATCGAGGCGGTCAAGACTGGCAACTTGAAGCTGGTACTCTCACCCTACAGCGATGCCATCAAGACACTGGCTTTTTGTCTAGCCGCGAATAAGTCGCTGGGAACCGGCCAGCCCGTACCAGTCGAAAGCATCTAGGCGGGAACGGAGGCGTCTTCCACAAGAAGACGCCTTTTTTATCCTTGCAGGCGGGTTAGCGCCAGTTCGAGCGCGGCGCGGACGGAGTTTGCGTTATTGCTGTTGCGGTCTCCTTGCCAGACGAGATGTAACACTTGTTCAGCATGCTCATCGGCATACGCGATATAGACAGTGCCAATTGGCTTGGCCGGCGTTCCGCCGCTGGGGCCGGCGATGCCTGTGGTAGCCAGACCCACCTGGCTCGAGCAAACCTGGCGAACGCCTCGTGCCATTGCCAGCGCAACCGGCGAGCTGACGGCGCCTACTGTCTCCAGCAACTCTGCCGGCACTCCCAGCAGCGAACGCTTGAGGTAATTCGAATAAGCAATTACGCCCCCTTGAAAGTAATTCGAGCTGCCCGAGAGGCTGGTTAATGCGTGTCCCAGCAGCCCGCCGGTGCATGATTCTGCGGTAGACACCATCCAGCGGCGCTTGATCAGTAAGCTTCCTAACTGCCGAACCAGATCCTCATATTCGACCATTTTTCCACTCCCAATTGGTTTTCTGTATTGTAGCACACCTTGCGTTCAACAAAACGTCACAAATATTTGGTCAACGGTTTCGGTTATGGTAGAATACCATAATAGATAATGATGGATATATCCGAATGTGGCAGACTGTCGGACACGACTGGGCTATCGATTTGCTTAACCATGCGCTACGCAACGAACGCCTGGCGCACGCCTATCTATTCGCAGGGCTGGAGCGAGTCGGTAAAGATACGCTGGCCACTGAATTCGCGGCCGCTCTCAACTGCATGGGGCAGGAGCCGCCCTGTGGGGAGTGCCCTGCTTGCCGCAAGACGCTGAGCGGCGCACACCCGGATGTTATCACCATTATGCCGCAAAACGGCAAGATAAAAATAGAACAGATCAGGGAGATGCAGCGCCAGATGGCGCTTTCGCCGTATGAAGGCCGCCTGCGCGTGTGCCTGATAAGCAGCATGCACCTGGCTACTACTGAGGCCGCGAATGCGCTGCTGAAATCACTTGAAGAGCCCCCCTCGCGGGTGGTGCTGCTGCTGACCGCGATAAGTATAGAGCTGTTGCCACCCACGCTGGTCTCGCGTTGCCAGGTGTTGCAGTTGCGGCCGGTTGCCGGAGATACCATCCTGCACACTTTACGGCGCCGAGAAGGCCAGAATCAGCAGCAGGCCGAGTTGCTCAGCCGGTTAGCTGCAGGCCGAATTGGTTGGGCTGTGGCGGCAGCGCGGGACGCAGGGCTTGTCGCGACTTACCATAAACAGACAGAGAGCCTGCTACAACTTCTGGAGCATAACCGCGGTGAACGCTTGCGGGCTGCAGAGGGCCTTAGCAAACGCGAAAATCTACGCGAGATTTTGCAGGTATGGCAGGTATGGTGGCGCGATGTGTTATTGGTGGCGCTGAACAACGAGGTACTCGTCACCAATATCGATCAGGTAGAGACGCTGCGCACGCTGGCACGCTGTTACGGTATCGAGGCCTCAGCCAACGCATACAAAAGTACGGGGGATACGTTGATGATGCTGGAACAAAACGTGAACCCGAGGCTGGCTTTGGAAGGGCTTGTCCTGCATTGGGATACGCCCCCGCTGATTCGCAATCTTAACTGATAAGGACGGCTTCCATGCCGATTGTTGTTAGCTGTAAGTTTCGCAGCAGTTACAGAGTTTACTATTTTTCGCCGGGCGATACGCAGGAATTATGCGCGGGCGAGCAAGTCATCGTCGAAACCGCACGTGGCCGGGAACTGGCCCAGGTTGTCAATCCTCGACTCGAGATAGGGGATAATGAAATCGTCAGCGAACTAAAGCCGGTTATCCGCCGCGCCAATCCGGCCGACTTACTGGATGCTCAAACCTACCAGCGTAAGGAAAAGGAAGCGGTGGAGCGCTGCAAAGAGCAGGTTGCAAAAGCCAATCTGCCGATGAAGATAGTTGGCTCGGAGTATAACTTCGACGGATCAAACCTCACTATATATTTTACCTCCGAGCAGCGGGTGGATTTCCGTGACCTGGTGCGCGATCTGGCGCGTATCTTTCGCACGCGTATTGAGTTGCGCCAGGTTGGCGTTCGCGATGAAGCTAAAGAGATAGGCGGGGTAGGAAGATGTGGGCGGCCGCTATGCTGTGCAACCTGGTTGCCCGAGTTCTACCCGGTCTCGATTCGCATGGCCAAGCTGCAGGATTTACCACTTAGCCCGATGGAGATATCAGGCTGCTGCGGCCGTTTACTTTGCTGCCTGAGCTACGAGAACGAGCAGTATGCTGAAGTCAAATCACATTTCCCAAAGGTTGGGAAGATTATTCAATTGTCCTGCGGTCCCGCCAGAATCACCAGGGTGGATGCATTGCGTGAAGTTGCCACTGTGCTGCTGGAGGATGGAACTATCAGGTTGCTGACTGCCGAGCAAATTACAGGGGAATCCCCACTAGAATGTGAAGCTGACGAAGAACCGCTGGATGAACAGCACGACTCACTTGATGGGGTATTAGCTACACTTGGTGAAAAGGCGCGTGAGTCACTGGGTTCGGTCGGCGGATATTCCGAGGAAACGGCACCTAGTTCAGGCACCACAGCCGTTGAAGCCGCCCCATACCGCGAGGCGCGTGGCAATAACAGTAGCCGGCCAGACCGACGCAGTCAACAATCTGTCGAGACGCAAAACCAATACCACCAACAAGCCGCCGAATCGCAAATCAAACATCGTCAAGAGCAACCGCAAACAAGGGACGAGGCTGTTGCCGGCTCACAAACTAACGAAACCGCACGCAAGAAACGCAGGCATCGTGGGGGACGGCACCACGCGCGCCGTGACAAACCGATGCAGGCAGAGTCCTCCCCAGCAAAAAGCAGCCCGCAACCGGGCAAAGCCGATTGAAAGGGTGAACTAGGCAGCCTGCGGCCGTTTTGCCAGGAAAGCGGCAAAATCCGCTGCAGGCATGCTGGCGCCGCCCAGCGGGTTATTGGGCAGGCGCTCCAATCCATGAAAGTCGCTACCGCAAGTCACTAACAAGCCGTGTTGCCTGGCGAGGCGTACCAGTGCCGCGCTCATATCAGCAGTGTATCCGGGATAATACGCTTCCAATCCTGCTAAGCCTGCTTCTGCCAAGTATGTTACCAGATGCTGCGTATACCATGGATGCGCTAGCACGGCAATCCCGCCGGCCTGGCGAATGAGTGTAATAGCCTGTTCAGGGGATATTTTATAGCGCGGCACATATGCCGCACCACCGCGGCCAAGGTAATGCGTAAAAGCTTGTTGCGTCGTCTCCACATAGCCGGCCTGCAGCATGGCTGCCGCAATGTGCGGCCTGCCCATCGCACCCGACCCCGAGATAGCGCTGACCACATCCCAATCCAAAGGCATACCGAGCGAATCCAGCTTGGCGAGTACGGAATGCGCCCGATTCAAGCGTCCCTCGCGCAGGCTGGCCAGGCTATGGTTGAGCCGGGGATCAGAGATATCGATGAAATAGCCCAGGATATGCACCTCGCTATCCTGGGCTTCGGTCGATAACTCAACGCCGGGGATTACCTCAATACAGCTATCCTGAGCGGCCTGTAGCGCCGCAGGCACCCCTTCCACGGCATCATGATCAGTTATTGCGATGACCTGCAGCCGCTGACATGAGGCCGCCTGCACCACTTCCACGGGTGTACAGAGTCCGTCTGATATGGTTGTATGCAGATGTAAATCACCAGCAATTTCAACGTGGTTCGACAATGAGCTTGATTGCAGTCCTTTCCTGCTCGGCAATTTCGACATCGGTGAAAGCGGGAATACAGATAATGTCGATGCCTTCCTGCGCAAGATAACTTCGCGCGATGGCTACCGCCTTGGTAGCCTGGTTCACGGCCCCTGCGCCAATCGCCTGCACTTCTGCGCGGCCCTTTTCGCGGATAACTCCGGCGATTGCCCCGGCGACGGCCGACGATTTGGAATGAGCGGATACTTTGAGGACGTCCATCGCAGGCTTCTCCTTTGCGCTACGAGATGCGCGAATGTACAAGCCATATTAGTCACCGATACTACAGGCGGCCTTGATTCAGACCCGTCCAGCTTATAACCGCTACAAGAGTTTATTTGGCGTATTCGACAGCCCTCGTCTCCCTAACTACAGTCACCTTTATTTGTCCAGGATACTGTAGACTTTCCTCTACCTTTTTAGCGATGTTGCGAGAAAGTTCAATAGCCCCGAGATCATCGACATCTTCGGGCTTGACGATAATTCGTATCTCGCGTCCTGCCTGGATGGCAAACGATGTCTCGACTCCTTCGAACGAGTTGGCAACTTGTTCAAGCGCCTTGATGCGCTTGATATAGTTTTCCAACGACTCCCGGCGCGCCCCCGGACGTGCTCCGGAGATAGCATCGGCAGCCTGTACCAGCACAGCCTCCAGAGAGTTTTGCTCCATTTCCGCGTGGTGCGAACCGACCGCATTGATAATCCGCTCGGGCATCCCATAGCGCGCCAGCACTTCGGCGCCGATTACAGCGTGCGGCCCGTCCACTTCATGATCGATAGCCTTACCGATATCATGCAACAAACCAGCCATCTTGGCTAGCTCTACATCGGCTCCCAGCTCCGCCGCCATCATCGCAGCCAGGCGCGCGGATTCTACAGAGTGCTGCAACACGTTTTGCCCGTAGCTGGTACGGTAGTATAAGCGTCCCAGTAGTTTGATAATATCCGGATGCAGACTATGGATGCCCAATTCAAAAGCAGCCCGCTCACCTTCCTCGCGCATTTTGGCATCCACTTCTTCCTGCGCCTTTTCGACAATCTTTTCAATGCGCGCAGGATGAATGCGCCCGTCCAGGATAAGCTTACTGAGCGCTAATCGAGCTACCTCACGGCGCACCGGATCAAAGCTTGAGACAACCACTGCCTCGGGCGTGTCGTCGATGACCAGGTCTACGCCGGTGATATTCTCTATGGTGCGGATGTTGCGGCCGCCGCGCCCGATAATGCGCCCCTTCATCTCATCGCTGGGCAGCTCAACGGTCGAAACTGTCGTTTCAGCTACCTGGTCGGAAGCGACCCGTTGAATCGCCAGCGTAACAATTTCACGCGCCTTACGTTCGCCTTCCTGATTCGCCTCAACCTCGATCTCGCGGATAATGCGCGCCGCATCTGCGCGGGCATCGTTCTCCACTTCCTTAAGTAGGAGCGCCTTGGCATCGGCCTGGGTTAATCCCGAGATGCGTTCCAGTTCCGCAATCTGCTTTTGCCAGGCTTTATCGAGTTCAGCCTGACGAGTATCCATTGCACGCCGCCTTTCGTCCAACTTGCGCTCGCGTACTTCCAGGGCATCTAGGCGATGATCCAGATTTTCGCGCCGCTGTTGTAGGCGACTTTCTTGGCGGTTGAGTTCTTGTGTCTGGCGCTTTGTCTCATTCTCGGCATCTTGCAATAGTTTAAGTGCTTTGTCTTTACCTGCGAGTTCTACCTCCATCGCTGAAGCGCGAGCTTCAACCAACTTGCGCTGCGCTTCTTCTTGCAGTAGCGTAGCCTGATGCGTGATAAGTTTGCTGCGCATCAGGTATCCAGCGGATACTCCGGCCAATGCTGCCACGATTATGAATAATATCCATATTCCAGGACTCATGGGCATGTTCCTTTCCCTTAGTTATATATCGTGATTCTCTTGTTCCCCAGCGATTTATTTCAAATCCTCTGAATGCACCCTGTTCCAGAGCTCCTTGACTGTATGATCAGATACGTTGTAACTAAAACCTTTGCGCTGCAGGAAGACTAGAAGCCGCTGACGAAAGACCGGCCAATCCAACTGGCGCATTTGCCAAGCTTTGCGTTCTCCCGCAGCTAGCGCACTCGCGGTATCATCTACCGCATCAAGTGCCTGTTCGATCAACTCTGAAGCAACGCCCGCCCGACGCAACTCGGAGCGCAACGCCCACTTGCTGCGTGGGTGAAAGTTGTTGCGGTTCTCTACCCACTGCCTGGCAAAAGCTGCATCATCAACTAAACCTACGCGCTTCAGACGAGTTACGATATCATCGCTGACATCTTCATAGTGCTTATCAGCGAGGTATTTCCTGATCTCGCCCTCACTCCGCGAACGGAAGGTGAGATAATACAACACGTTATCATAGGCATCTTCGGCTAGCTCGCGTTGCCTAAGTGCCTGCACTTGTTCATCTGTTAATTCCTGACCTTCTGACAGGCTGATCGCAAGTATTCCTGCCAGTTCAAGGCTAGTACCATTATCCAAGTAAACCTGATAACGCTCATGCTTTCCCCTGATGTTGACCAGGTTAATGATTTTAGCCACTCTAGTGAATCATCAAAAAATTAAAAAAGGCTGTAGCCTGGTGTGCCACAACCTGTGACTGTTTCTTTCGCAACGGACCGCCTCATAGATAATTATAATGAGCGGCAAGAATACATCCCATCGCGTATGATGTTCACCATATTCAAGTCGCTGAAGCTAAACCCGCCGACCGACTTGCGATCAGTAAAAAGTCAACAAGCTGTGCCGAAACCTAATTTCTTGTGAGGACTAATTCTCCGAATCGGCCGAATCCTCAAAATCGCCACTTACGCTGGTCTTGATGCCCACGTTCGTGGCGCGAATGGTATCCTCGATTTTGGCGGCCATCTCTGGATTATCTCGTAGAAAAACCTTGGCATTCTCACGCCCCTGCCCCAGGCGGGTTTCGCCAAAGGAATAAAAAGAACCGCGCTTTTCGACAACTCCACAGTCCACGCCAACATCCAGGATGCTACCTTCTTTTGAGATACCGTGATCAAACATAATATCAAACTCCGCAACGCGGAAAGGAGGCGCCACCTTGTTCTTCTTTACCCGCACGCGGATGCGGTTGCCGATTACCTCACCGCCCTGCTTGATGGCTTCCAGCTTGCGCATATCCAGCCGAATTGCGGCGTAAAACTTGAGCGCATTCCCGCCGCTGGTTGTCTCAGGGTTGCCATAAAGCACGCCGATTTTCATACGCAGTTGGTTCGTAAAGATAACAGCGCAATTCGAGCGTTTGATGGCGCCGGTGAGCTTGCGCAGCGCCTGGGACATCAGGCGGGCCTGCAAACCCATATGCGAATCCCCCATATCCCCTTCTATCTCGGCCTGTGGCACGAGCGCGGCGACAGAGTCAATTACCACCACATCCACAGCGCCGCTGCGCACCAGCGCCTCGGTAATCTCGAGCCCCTGTTCCCCCGTATCCGGCTGCGAGATAAATAATTGGTCAACATCCACGCCGCATTTGCGGGCATAGGCTGGGTCCAGGGCATGTTCCACATCGATAAAGGCTGCTACACCACCTCTGTGTTGACACTCTGCGATGATATGCTGACAGAGAGTAGTCTTGCCGGAGGATTCAGGTCCGTATATCTCGATTATGCGCCCACGCGGCACCCCGCCGATACCAAGCGCCAGGTCAAGGGCCAGGCATCCTGTCGGGATCGCCTCAATCTGCATCGAAGTGGAATCGCCCAATTTCATAATCGAGCCTTCCCCAAAGCGCTTTTTAATTTGCGCGACAGTGGTTTCCAAGGCTCTGGCTTTTCCGTCCGCTTCCATGCAGCTATCCTTTCTGCCCAAGTACTGATTCCAGTTTACAATATGTGCAAGCAAAACGCAAGTTAATCACAAAGAGTGACAAATCTATTGACGGCTTGGCCGCTGCATCTAGCATGTAGAGCGTCATCATCCAGTCTGGAGGGTACTATGACCGATGATTCGATATCTTCGGTAGCAGAGTTGCAGGCGCGCTGGGATAAAATCCGAGCGGCTAATATTTATGATACACTTGACCGTATGGGTTATGGCAATCAGTGCCTGGACCTAGGCATCCGGCCGCTTTTGCCCACGCAGCACCTGGCCGGCTGCGCCGTCACGGTACTGGGCGGCCGGGATCCCGCTACCACCGCTGAACTGGAGGCTAAAAAGGATACGCAGAGTTATGCCAGCCTTGAGAAGCTCTTGTACCCCGGGGCTGTTGTCGTGGTGGACGGCGGAGGTGAGCGCTGGACAGGTAAATTCGGCGAGATGACCAGTTGGCACCTGAAACAGTGCGGCGCCAAGGGTATTGTTATCGACGGCATGATCCGAGATTACCTGGGCTTGGTTGCCATCCCGGATTATACCGTGTGCTGCCGGGGCACCTCGCCAATCGAATCCTACCCGCGCTGGCGCATCCACAATACCAATGTGCCTATCGCGCTACCCGGCACCCTGACCAGCCAAGTGCGGATTACGCCGGGCGATTGGATTGTAGCAGAGGCAGATGGCGTCATCGTGGTGCCGCAGGAGATCGCCATGGATGTGCTCATTAAGGCTGAAGAGATAGAAGCTAGAGAAGAGCTTACACGGCGTGACCTCGCAGCAGGAGTATCATTTGAGGAAGCGTTTAAGCGCTATGGTCGCGCATAAAACAAGAGCGGTCTCCGGAGACCGCTCTTGGCATCAGCCTTGAGGAGCGGGCGGCTCCCCGAGTAACTGGTCGCGGATTTCAACAATCGCCTTTTGCAGCTTGCTCAGTGAGCCGTGCAGGTTCTTTTTCCAGCGCTCGTAAAGGCTGGGCACTTCTTCGGGCGGCACAAGCTTCCACAACAATTCACCATCAGCCGGTTTGGATACAGGAAATGGCACCTTGCCGGTGAATCGATGCACCCACAAGACAGAGGCAGCAATAAACGCCAACGGCCCGATCAGGCCCAGTAGAAATCCCTTGGTGAAAGACTTGTTGCTCATCGTACGCCTCCGGGGATTTGGCTCGCCAGGGCCTTGGCTTGGGCGATGGCCTCATCCACCTCCAGTAATTCGCCCCCCGTCTTGGTAGGAACGGGGATCTTGTCGGTGGCCATCAATAAGCCGATAAAAACCAGTGGCAAGGCTACGATGTTTGCCCCTATCCAGATGCCGGTTAGGTAATTAAATGATTTCACCATAGTTATTTCCTTTGCACGAATGAACCAGCCATTGCCATATCGATTGTGCTTATCATATCACGAGCCATGCGCATGGTCAAGTAAAATACCCCTCAACCCGGCCGATGACGGGATTGTTGAGGGGTATTTATCAGGAGCGGGCGACGCGATTTGAACGCGCGACAACCTACTTGGAAGGCAGGGGCTCTGCCAACTGAGCTACGCCCGCACAGTCGGGGTGAGAGGACTTGAACCTCCGACATCAGCGTCCCAAACGCTGCGCGCTACCGTACTGCGCTACACCCCGATACGGCAAGTATAGGTTAACGGCAGCGAACCGTCAAACATTCACCGCGCGATTTGAGCCAGCTCAACCACCAAGGAAGATGTGCGTTTTTTCCAGCAATCCCTGGGCGACACTCGTTAACTGGGGGCCAACAGCCTGCAAAATCGCATAGGTTGCGATAATCATGATTAACGTAACCACGATCCACTCGACTAATTCAGTCCCAGGGTTTACCCCTGCGCGTCTCATAAAGAAAAGTTTCCTCCATTGGATGATTCGTAAAAAGGCTTGCTGAGCAATGAGGTTTCAAGGTAATATTTCGATTATGTTCACTATATCCTATTCGCATGTTATTGTCAATACCATTCGGGGTGAGGGTGTGGAAAAAGTATCCAGTTGGAGACACCATAGTGTCTGAAAAGATCGACTTGCGAGCTCGCATAGCATTCCCGCGCAAGCAGGAATCCATTTGAGTCTTGCTTTCATTATTGTTATTATATGATATATCCCATTATATATCAGATTGATACTGGATTCCGGCGCACGCCAGAATGACGCTCCCTGTTTCCTAGTGGGCAGGTATCAGGAACAGAACTTCTTTTCCAACACCCTCCCAGGATATACCTTCCAGGGGATCACCTGCAGCACGCAATCAATCCACCAATGCGTGCAGGCGCTTGCTCACCTGGATGATGGAGCGCACAGTGTGGTAGCTGATTTTCCAGGCATGGCCGAGGTAATCCCACAGAGGTGTGCCGTCGCGGTCAAGCAAAGCATACCACTCGCCGCCGCCAGGCAAGTTGACAAATTTATCCATTACAAAGTCGTACACCTTACGGAAGGCGCTCCAATAGCGTTCTTCGCCAAACAAGGCATAAGCGTCCAGCAGCCCAACCATCGCTTCAGCG
>JAJFUJ010000164.1 GCA_021372475.1 Chloroflexota bacterium
GAACCTGCAGAAAGGCTTTTTCTCCGGGCGGGGGCTCTCCATCCTGGATGGGCTGACCGATGCCAACCAGGCGGAGGTTGAACTCAAACGCCAGCTCATCTCAGCCGTGCGCCAGGTGAATGTCATCGTCGATGCCAGCAAGCTAGGCAAAGTCGCTTTTGCATCGTGTGCCTCCATTGGGCAAATAATGCGTATCTTTACAGACCACAGTGCCCCTGCTGACTTTATCTCCACATTGCGTGAACGCGCTATCGATGTCATACTGGTTTGACGATTTATAATATCAGGAGGAAACAAAATGGCCACTTTCAAAGCAGCTTATCAGGTTTTGGCAGATTCACTAGCAGAGCGCGGAGTCGATATCTCCGCGGTGAAAAAAGCACTAAAAGCGCAGTGGATTGAAACTCCTTCCTGGGGATATGCTGATTCCGGCACGCGCTTCAAGGTTTTTCGTCAGACCGGCGCGGCGCACACCACCAAGGAGAAATTGCAGGACGCCGCTCAAGTGCACAAGTATACCGGCGTCGCTCCCTCGGTAGCGCTGCACATCCCATGGGATAAAGTGGACGACTATGCCGAGCTAAGCGCCTATGCCGCTTCGCTCGGGCTCAAACTCGGCGCCATCAACCCCAACTTGTTCCAGGATAATGACTATATGTTGGGCAGCCTGTGCAGCCCGAGCGCCTCCATCCGCCGTAAGGCGCTGGACCACTGCCTGGAGTGCGTCGAAATCGCCAAAACAGTTGGCTCGAATAACATCAGCCTCTGGCTGGCGGATGGCATCAGCTCGCCCGGCCAGGATGATTTCCGCGACCGCAAGCACCGCCTGCAGGATACCCTCCACGAGCTTTATGCGGCGATGCCCAACCCGATGCGCCTATTGATCGAGTACAAGTTCTTTGAACCTGCTTTTTATGCGACGGACCTGGGCGACTGGGCTTCGTCCATTCTGCAGGCCCAAAAGCTCGGCCCGCGGGCGATGGTGCTGGTTGACCTCGGCCATCATCCGCTGGGCACGAATATTGAGCAAATCGTCGCTTTCCTCATCGATGAGGGCCGCCTGGGCGGATTCCACTTTAACAACAAAAAGTTCGCTGATGACGACCTCACCGTGGGGTCGATCAATCCCTACGAGCTTTTCCTGATTTATAACGAGTTGGTCGCGGGCGAACAGGACCCGGCCGTGAATATGGATGTGGCTTATATGATCGATGAATCGGTCAATATCAAACCGAAAATCGCATCCATGATTCAATCAGTGGTAAATGTGCAAGAGGCGTACGCTCGGGCGTTGTTGGTTGACCGCAAAACCCTTAAAGAAGCACAGGCATCCGGCGATGTCGTGAAGGCTGAGGAGACCGTGTTATCTGCCTATCGCCTGGATGTTCGTCCGCTCCTGGCCGCTGTACGCGAAGAGATGGGGCTGGCGCCCGACCCGTTAGCCGCATATCAGGCATCCGGTTACTATGAAAAGGTATGCCAGGAACGCGCTGGCACCGCCGCAGGCGGCTACGGCTTTGATGGAGCCTGAGCGATGCCTAGTATTGAAACTACCCTTCAGGAGTTAATCACCCTCTCCCGTGACCTGGGCCGCCCTGAGCGCGACCTGGTTATCCTGGGTGAAGGGAATACTTCGGCTTTATGCGAAGACAGCACCATGTTCGTCAAAGCCAGCGGCACACAGCTTAGCACCATCGAGGCCGACGGCTTTGTGCGGGTGTACCGTGAACCGGTGGCTGCACTGGCCGATGGCGGCGACTTGACAGATGAACAGGTGAAAAATGCCCTTGAGGAAGCCAAGTTCGATAAAACGGTCAAGCGTCGTCCTTCAGTCGAAACCGTTTTGCACGCCCTGGCTTTGGGCGAGGCCGGCATCAAGTTCGTGGGACATACCCATCCGGTGCCCGTTAACGCTCTTTCATGCTCCGTATTGGTAAACGAGGCAATCGCCGGCCGTTTATTCCCGGATGAGATCGTGGTCTGCGGCCCGGCGCCTCTGTACATCCCGTACACCGACCCGGGATTACCCCTAGCGCGCGCCGTGCGCGACGGCCTGGCTGCTTATCGCGACCGTTGGGCACAGACCCCTAAAGTAATCCTGATGCAGAACCACGGCCTGATCGCCCTGGGAGGGAATGCCTCCGAAGTGGATAACATCACCGCGATGTATGTCAAAACTTGCCGTGTTCTGATGGGCACCTACGCTTTCGGTGGGCCTAATTTCCTGACGCCGGCCAATGTTCGGCGTATTCACACTCGGCCGGATGAGCTTTACCGCCGGCAGCAGCTTAAAGTCAGCTAGATGTGTTGAGTGATTGTAGATGTTGGCGCAGGAAACTGCGTAAAGGAGAAACAATAGATGAGCACAAGTAATTCGAATACTGACAAGTTAGCCACCTATAAAGCAGGCGAGGGCGAAATCCCCGCCAAGTACTGGTTGTGGCCGCTTTATGGCGCCGGTATCGAGAATCTAGGCCAGGAGGGCAAGCCGATTC
>JAJFUJ010000187.1 GCA_021372475.1 Chloroflexota bacterium
GCATTCGAACCGTATAGCTTGATGTTCATCGAGGAGCCTTGTCTGCCGGAGAATGTGGATACAATGGTCACTATCGCGCGCGCTACCAGCATTCCCGTGGCAACCGGGGAACGCCTGTTTACAAAATGGGGATTTCGAGAGGTTCTCGAAAAGCAAGCGGCGGTCATCTTGCAGCCAGATGTATCGCACTGCGGCGGTATCCTGGAGACGGTCAAGATCGGTGCTATGGCTGAGACGTATTACGCAGCGATGGCCCCGCACTGCCCGCTGGGGCCGATTGCCCTGGCCGCCTGCATCCAGGCCGACGCTGTGCTGCCGAATTTCCTCATTCAGGAGCAAGTCACACTGGGCGAGGAGTATCTTGAAACGCCTTTCAAGGTTGAACAGGGATATATCACGCTGCCGACTGCGCCCGGCCTGGGCATCGAGGTCAACGAGGATGCCGTCAGGGCAGGCGCCTATGACGGCGCCTGGCAGACTCCGACACTGCGCCATGCCGATGGCTCTGTGGCCGACTGGTAGCATGCGCTACAATTATAGCAAACGAGCAATTGAGTTGCGCACTAGTCGAATATAAACACGGTGCGCATATTATCCCCGATATTGTGATAAAGCTGGTCGAATACCGCCTGACCGTCCTCTAGGCGCGCATAAGCGCTGATCAGCGGATCAACCTGAATGCGGTTTGCTGCGACCAACTCGACACAATCGGCATATTCACCGTTCGAGGCGCAGACTCCATAAATATTCAATTCTCCAGTGACGATCGTCTGTAAAGCGAACTCTACGCTTGGCGCTATATTGCCGATGAGCGTGACCGAACCGCCCACGCGGGTAGCTGCCAACGCCGTAGCGATGGTGGCCTGGATACCTACTGCTTCAAAACAGGCATCAGCTCCCTGCGCTCCTACTGCCTGCCGCAGCTTCTGTGCTAACTCGGGAGCGTCGGCTGGAATGACTGTATCCGCGCCCAGACGGCTGGCCAAAGCCAGGCGTCCCTGCGAGAGATCGGTAACAACCACTTGGCCAGCGCCCTTGAGTTTGACAGCCTGCAGCGTGACCAATCCGATAGCTCCAGCGCCGACAATAACCACGCTATCGTTGAGCTTGAGCGGGGTACGGTTAGCGGCATGCACGCCGATCGAGACCGTCTCGAGCAATGCAGCTTGAGCGTAACTAAGGGAATCAGGCAAATGCACAGCTATCCAATATGGAACGGCGACGTATTCGGCCATTGCACCATGGCGCCGATAAGCGCCTTCCGAAACGCCGATAACCTGGCGGTTCAGGCACAGGTTAAAATGTCCGCTCAAGCAGTTTGGGCAGCGCAAACAATATACTGTGGAATCGAATCCCACCCGATCGCCTGCAGCAAAGCCGATAACCTCAGATCCCGTCCGCACTACCTCGCCGGCAGCCTCATGTCCCATAATGATAGGAGGCTGCCGGCGGCCTGTTTTGCCGGAATAGCCTTTGATATCCGAGCCACAGATAGCGCAAGCCCTAACCCGAATCAGCAGATCTTGAGGGCTAAGCTGAGGCATCTCCCAATCCATATACTCGAGCTTGTATGGCGCTGTATGCACTAAGGCTTTCATCAGCTAATCCTTTTCTGTGTTCCTGTAGAGTGCGGCAGCATTGTCGTTGAAGAATGCTGCTGCCATTTTATGGACTTGCTCATCGCTTAGCGACCACTTGGTTTGCTGCGCTGCCAATATATCGCCCATGAGGTGGCGGGAAATATGCAGCGAGCCGGCTGCCATCTCTATACTGGTTGCATCGTGCGAGCAGCATATTTTATCCACAGGCACATAATGAAGCCAGCCTTGCAGCGCCTGGGTATAATACTCTGGGTTTAAAATGGGGAGCCAGCAGGTATCGATGTAGATATTAGGGACGTGCTTTGCCAGCCAACCGGCTTCCTGCAGGAACGGCCAGCAGTGCAGTTGTACGATCTTCATCCTAGGATAGCGTTTGGCTAGATCCAACAGCGGCATGGGTGATGATTCCGTAATATTATGCGTGCCCACGTGTACTTGCTGCGGCCATCCGCGTTCATGGGCCTGCGCACTGCAGGCGTGGACTAGCCAATCTTGAAAGCAGCGGATTCCGTCATCTGTGAGTTCACCCCTGAAGCGTACCTCTCCGTCAGCTCTCAACCGAAACGAGAGCGGACGGCTGTAAGCCTGCAACTGTTTGATGCCGACCGCTCCGCGGCGCTCAGCCAGGTCGAACAATGCTTCGATAAAGGCGCGCCATGTAGCGGCGTCAACAGGGTCGATGTCTAGCGCAGAAGCCAGCCTGGCGCGACGTGGTGAATCAGGTTTCCAGAAATCCAGCAGCGGATCCAGGCGCATCACGGTACGCATGAGAGTTGATTCCTGCTGAGCGACTACGGAGGTGGCATTAACCAGGTAGAAATCGGGATGCACAGGCCTTACCAGAGCGCTCATCCAGCAGCGCGCCATCGCATCCTGATACCAGGAGAACAGCGATGCATAATTGCTGGCGATAGCTTCATCGAGCGTTTGGATATCCTGGCCACCTGCATAGAGGATATCTATACCATAGAGATCACGAATCCCCATTCTTAGGCTCTGGAAGGTGCCGGTCAACAAGTGGTTACTCACTATCTCACGTAGAGCCGGCCAGATTGCCGCCGTCTGCCTGCTGCTAAGGGTAAACAGGCTATCCACCTGCAGCATCTGGGCGAGTTTATCTATGGTAAGCCCCAGAGTGGCCAGATTACCGCCGAAGTAAGGATCCAGCAGCAGGTCAAGCAGGCCGACGCGCCGACTGGGCAGTGCTCCAGGCTCGATATCTGCTCGAAAGCCGCCCGCAAAGGCGCCAATTGCTGCGATCGAGCCCCAATGCTCATGTGCGCAATAACTCGGCACTTGCAAGTCAACAGCCGGCATACTGCTCCTTACTGTGGTTACGTTTACTTGCGCGGCAGACGCCACCAAATGTGGTTGCCCTCAACGCGATACGGCTGGTATCCCTTGCGCTGCAGCACACGTTGAGATACCAGGTTTTCTAGGTCTGTCTCTGCCTCGATCACGCTGACCTCGGCGTGGGCAAAGGCCCACTCACACATCAAGGTCACAGCCTGAGCAAGATAGCCATGGTGGCGATACGGCAAATCTATGCCATAGCCGATCTCGACCCTGCCATCCTGGGGAGGACCGTGAAAAGCGATACCGCCGATTATCACTCGCCGCTTTTTAGATATGATAGCCCAGTTCGTGTTCCAAGGCCACAGATGGGGAGCTCGACTAGCCGACCCTATCATCCCGAGCAGGGCGTCGCTTAAATCAGAATTGGGCGGTTCAGGCGTGTAATCTGGATAACCCAAGCTTGCGGCATAGGCGTTCGGATCCTCGCGCTCCAGGCGCAACTGCTCCGCTGTGAGCGGCACTAGCAAGAGTTCGCTTGATTCCAGTTTGATACCCATTGATGCCACCGCTTGTGAAACACAAAAAAGGCCAGCAATACGAGAACGAACCCCAGGGCAACTCTACAACTGCCCATAGAAACAAATATCCCGGGAGCAGCTAGGCTAATAACCTTTTGAAACAGCCTCAAATCGGGCGCCGGTAAATTGCTCATACCTGAGGTAGTTCGCAGGGGTCTCGAAACAGTACAAAGAATGCAACACCGATTGGCAAACCTCGCCAATCTTGCTTGATATCAGCCATATCCCAACGCTACCGAAGGACAGCATGCTTATCTATGCTGCTACGGCGGAAATAGCCCAGCATACTGATCCGAATATTGTCAATAAATATAGTTGACAATAGGCAGGTATCTAGAATTGTACCATCACGCGCTTGTCGACTACCTTAACGGGATAGACGACCAGGTTTTGACGCTTGCCGGCCCTTTCCAGAAAAGCCTTGGCAGGCCCGTGCAGAGTTTCCAACCAGCCCACCACCTCGCCAGTAATTAAGTCAAAGCGCGAGCCATGACCAGGGCAGGTGATGACTGTGCCATCCACTTTGCCTTTAGCGAGGTGAACTTTCATATGTGGGCAGATACCCTGGACGGCGTGGAACTCGCCATCGTGGCACCAGAGAAGGACGACCTGATCAGACACTTTGAACTCTCGCAGTTGACCTTCCGTACATACGCCAACCAAACCGATCTCGTGCCATGCGGTCATCGTAGCCCCCCTTTCTCTCTATTATACGCGCGCCGTTTCGAGTGAAACGGCGCATCTTTCACTTCACTCGCAACCCGCGAAAGGCGGTAAACTACGGCCTGTTTCAGAACTGCGTTGAGCCGCTTCAAAAATCCCAATCACCCGCCGTGCGCTTTGGGGCGTGACGATTAGCTGCTCACCAAGCAGCAGATGATCGGCGACATTACGGTAGTATTGCACGCTGCCGTAACCTGGCAGCGTAACCTTGATTGCGCTTTCCTGACGGATGCCGGAAGCATAGCTGACAAGCTGCAAGTTCTCATTCCAATCAGCCACAATCGCCCCCTTTGTGCCAGTGATGCGCCATTTAGGGCGCAGGCTGGCGGCAATAGACGAGACCAGGAAATCCGCCGTGGTGCCATTAGCAAAGCGGATATAAGCCTCGCCTTGATCCTCGTTGGTGACAGCCATCCATACACGCTTTTGAAAATCGCCCATCACCTGGGTAATCTGGGAAGGCACTAGACAGAGTATCCAGTCGATAATATGAGCGCCCCAGTCGAACATCACACCGCCGCTCACGGTTTTATCGGAGCGCCACCAGAAGCCAGGATGGCTGTATCCGCCGATGCCGGCCTCAATATGGAACACATCGCCAATCAGCCCGCGCGCAATCAAATCCTGTATGGTGATAAAATCGCCGTCCCAGCGCCGATTGTGGAAGACGCTCAGCATCCTGTGGTTTTTCTCCGCCGTTGCAATCATCGCGTTCGCTTCAGCGACGCTCAGGCAGAAAGGCTTCTCGGTGATGACGTGCTTGCCAGCTTCCAGGCATTTTACGGCCATCGGCGCATGCAAACTATGCGGCAGGATAATTACGACAAGATCGAGCCCGGGGTGCGCCAACAGGTCGTCGACATCGGCATAGTACCCTTCGAGCCCGGGCAGTTCCTGCTTGGCGGCCTCCACGCGCGCGGGAGCTGCGTCGCACATCGCAACCGTCTTCATTCCGGGCGTGTCGTTAATGAAACCGCCGTGACCTTTGCCCATGTTAAAGGCTGGACCGTATCCCAGCAATCCGCAGTGAATCGCACGGTCGGGCAGGTCAGCGCCGGCGCTCCATGCGATAGCCCGCAGGACAAGCTTGGCAAATTCCGGGTGCCGCCATACCTGAATGCTGTGGCCGTTGGCCAGGTAGGCTACCCGCCCTTTGCCATATGATTTGACGAACGCCATCGGCTTCTGCGTGCCCTGCCAAGGGGTTTGCGCCAGCAGAGTGACTTGAGTTGGGTCGTAGTTGCTCAGGTGATACATCTCGTCCACAACCGTGAAATCTGGCATGCGGGTTGTCAGATAATGGTCGTGGTTGACGATCGATACCTTGAATTCGTGCATCGGCGGATGCGTCTGAAACTCGCCGCCGATCATCTCAATATAGTTACGGTTGCCGCGGAAGCTGTCGTTGGCGGAATGGATGCCCACGAAGCCTCCGCCATTGCGGATAAAGCCGAGTAAACCCTGCTCTCGCGCCGGCGAGAGGTCATCACGGAAGCCGGTGGTATAGATGACCACGGCGGCATAATCCTTGTTATTCAACGTGGCAAGCGCATTAAGCTCAGAGGTTGTCTCTAGTTCAAAACGACCGTCCGCTGCCAGTATCTCTGCCAGCACTTGGCCGGCCTCCTCAGAAGGATGAAATGGCCCACCATACAAATATAATACTTTGCGCATCGACTTCTCCGTTTTGGTTCGCTTATTCGGTGATAACAGGATTCTGCAGGGTGCCAATGCCATCTATTTCGACTTCCACCACATCGCCGGCATGCAGGTACACCTGTGGTACACGAGCAGTGCCGACGCCTGGCGGTGTCCCGGTTAATATAACAGTGCCCGGCAGCAGCGTCAAGCATTCCGATAGATGGGAGATTAGCTGCCGGCAGGAGAAAATCATGTCGCTGGTCGATGATTTCTGCATCACAATACCATTCAGGCGGGTTTGGATGGCCACCCGATCAGGATCGAGGTTCGTCTCAATCCACGGCCCGAGCGGCGCAAAAGTGTCGCAGGATTTGGCGCGCGCCCATTGTTTGTCGATGCGCTGCTGAAGGTCGCGAGCGGAGACGTCATTTGCGCAGGTATAGCCGAGTACGTAATCCAACGCATGAGTCTCCGAAACATGTTTGGCTGTCTTACCAATCACGATGGCTAATTCGCATTCATAATCCACTTCGCTAGGCGCGGCCTTGGGCAGCACAATAGGGTCAAAGGGGTTGCACAGCGAGCTGGTCGCTTTGATAAAAAGTACCGGATGGTCTGGGATCGGCGCGTGCGTCTCGATCGCATGGGCACGGTAGTTCAACCCAATCGCCAGGATATTGGCCGGCACAAGCGGCGCCAGGAGCTTGACCTGAGCCAGTTCGGCGAACTCATTGGTGGGTTCCCATACGCCCAAAATGTTTCCCTGAATAAGACGAAGCTGGCCTCCTTCGACCAGGGCTTGATGGATCACACCGTCGTTGGCGGCAAAACGAGCGAAGCGAGTCATGGATATCCTCCTGGATGGCAAAGATAAAGCTAAACTATCAGAACTCGATTACGACTTTGAGCGCTTGCTTGCTGCGCACCAGGTCAAAACCTTCCTGGATGCGCGCGAAAGGCAGTTTGTGGCTGACCCATTTCGACAGTACCAGCTCTCCGCGCGACACACAGTCGAGCACCGTCTCGTGTTCATCCTGCTCGCGTACGGCGATATCAAAAATGCGTCCTTCAGCGCGCGCGGATCGGACGCGCTCGGTCATCGGGTCGGCTTCTGAAGAGACGCCATAGTTGGCCACCTTGCCATCCGGCCGTACCAGAGCAAGTGCATCCTCAAGCGCCTGCTGGCTGCCGACGGCCTCGATAACGCAGTCAAAGGCGTTGACGCCGGCCATCTTGGCCTCATCGCAGGAGCACGGCTGGCTGCCGGCCATATAATAGTTTGCTCCCAGGTCGAGGAAATCATGGCACCAGCGCTCGCTGCGGCCAAAAACCACCAGGAAGGGGGCTTTGAGCCAGTGCGCCCAGTAGCACATCCCGCGCGCTACCGGGCCGGTGCCGACGATGGCCGTCCAGGTCTTGTCGTTGACGCCAGCAGCGCGCACAGAGGAGAGCGTCTCCTTGAGGTTGATTAGGGCGGTTGCTTCGGCCGCCGGTATCTCGGGCGGCACAATCTGTTGGGCCGATTTCTGGCTGCTCGCGCCCGCCTCTGGATGCGCAGCATTCAACGCGGCTGTATCCGTTACCAGCCCGTATTCAGCAAAAGCACCCCAGGCTGAAGCGATGCCGGCTGCTGGCGGATATTGTGCGCCGGCGCGCAGCACGCGCTGGCCAATTTGATAGTTGCGCACTCCGGAGCCAAGCTGCACGATTGTCCCTACCGACTCGTGCCCCAGCACTAACGGCAGAGGAATGCTGGAGACAAAATGGCGGTCGATGATCTTGACATCGGTCGAGTTGCAGATGCTTGCGGCTTCGATGCGCACCAAGGCCTGGTATGGACCGATCTCCGGCATCGGGATGTCGCGGATAGCGATTTCTCCGGGTGCGGTAACCAGCAGTGCTTTCATGTTGCTCCTCAGGGTATATTTAACTGGAGGTTGGCGGATAGTTCCCTTCACGGCGCCAGATATCGAGCATCATCTCATAGCGTTTGAGCGGCAGCCCCGTATATACGCAGTTGCTGGTGGAAAATATATATCCTCCGCCCGGCATACCGTTTTGCAGAGCATAACGTACATTAGCGGTCACCTCTTCGTCGGTTCCACTTTGCAGTAGCCCGCAGTTGACGTTGCCGATAAGGGCGATTTCCTTGCCGATACGCCGCTTGACGACCGCGATATCCACGCCGGCCTGAGGGTCTATGGAGTGCAGCGCATGCGGCTTGGCTTGCGCCAGGTCATCCAAAATCGGCATGATGTTGCCGTCGGTATGCTTGATGACATAATATCCCAGTGCCTTTTGGCCAGCTACGAGTTTGCACAGATAAGGGGTAACCACTTCGGAGAACATGCTCGGGCGCAGGAAAGGCGCGGTGTTGAAACAGTAATCGGAACACAGGGCGAAGCCGTCCAGACCGCCGTGCCTGGCCAGCCGCTCGGCGAACTTGAGCTGCTCGTTGACCATGCGGTCGGCCTTACGCTTGGCGCGGGCGATGTCGTCGTATAACCAGGCCGACCACTTTTCCATCTCTTTGCCGTTGGGCACACTGTAGGTGGCGTCGCCATGCATCATCAAAAAATACTTGTCGCCGCTTTTTTCACGGATGAGATCGATTGTGCGGCAGATTTCGTCAAAGGTGTTGGGATTCTGGTGGATAAAAATGGCGCTGTGCTCATACCGCTCCGCGGTCATAATATATATATCGGCGATCTCGCTGCGGTGCAGATGCCGTTCCGATTCGGACATTTGATCCCATTGGGCGTAATAGCGCTGGGTGGGGTGCACTTTGCCGAAGGCCTCCATTGTCAAGTAAAACACCAGCTCAAAGTGGGGGACGCGCCCTTCGAGCGGCTTGTGCTCCAAAGCGGCGATAAAGCGCTGACGCGGTGTCAGATTCACGATACTCATATTCATCCTTTCGGTTCCGTTATAGCAGGGGCGTGGGCACGGATCCATTCTGCCACGAGAGTCAGCCCGAGCTCAGAGAATTGGCTACCGTTCATCACCAAATCCGCATGCCAGCGCGAGCTCTCGACAAATTCCTGATGGCGGTAACGTACAGAATCCAGGTAGAAATTAGCAATATCGTCATAATTCATGCCGCGCGCCAAGTTGCGCTTTAACCGTCGTACAATCCGCTCATCCGCCTGGGCGTCCACGAACAGCTTCAAGTCCAGCATATCGCGCAGCGAATCCTGCTGCAGAGTCAGCAATCCCTCTATGATGATTACCTGTGTGCCGTCCTGCGCCTCTGAAACGGCCTTTATATCGCGCAGCAGCCCAGTTAAGTCGAACGAGTCGGGATGATTGTGGTCTTCATACTCGATGCGGGTGATCGGTGCTATCATATGCGGCTTGTTCTTGAGAAAGTACTGGTCCATATGAAAGACTTGGACGCTCATTTCGGAAAGCGCGTCAGTCAATCGGTTGCTCAAGGTGGTTTTGCCGCTGGCCGAACCGCCGGCGATTCCGATGATAAGTGGTTTTCGCGGTTGCACAGGCTTTACCTTTTTCTATTCCTGGTCAGCGACAGAAAACTCGATCCAACTTGAGTGGCTTTCGCCGGGCTCCAGAATAGTGAGATGCGCGGCCTCCTCAAGCCCCTGGGCATACAGATTGTGCGCATCTGTGGCACAAGATTGATTCTCCAGGCAGAAATACGGCTGTTCAGGCGGCGTATAGACGACGCTGTGGGTAAAAAAGTCAGATGCGGCCAGGGTAACTTTGGTGCCGATGTTGTCATAATATATCGTCTGCGTAGCTGAGGAGCTCAACCCCCAGAAGACGTCATCCAGCGCCAACTCTGAGAGCGACTGCGGTTTTGTCAGGTCGGCCGGTGCTCTGCTGAGATCAACCAGCTTACCCGTCGGCAGCAAGTTGGCAGCCTCCATCCACTTCCTGGCGGGGACTTCGATACGCACGCTGTCGCGCGGCCCAATAACGCGGAAATACGGATGAATAGCCAGGCCAAAAGGCAGCCGTTGACGCTCATCATCATTTTGGACAGTAAAGTCAAAACGTATATGCCCTGGCTTTAGTGTGAGTATCAGCGAAAGCGTGTTGCTGATTGGAAACAGCTCAAAGGCAGGGCTGTCTGGGGCAATCTTGATAGAAGCGTGCAGCGAGATGCTCTCATCCTCGATGGCCGGTTCGTCCGTTTTCCATGGAAGATCGCGCACCAATCCGTGAATGAAATTGGCGCCGTTGTTGGGCGGGAAGGTAAATGTGCGCTCTTCGAAGGTAAACTGGGCACCGCGCACGCGGTTTGGCGTCGGGTAGAGGATTGGGATCCCGAGCAGTTGGTGAGCTGAACCCTTTACCGTGCCGAAATCGGTCAGATACTCGATGCCATCCACTTCCCAATCGAACAAGTTGCAGCCATTGTTGGGAAATATCTGGGCGATGGTCTGGTGTGATGAGATCCTCGTGTCCTGGCAGCTCAGCCGGATAATCGGCCACCCAGTTTCGGGATGATCATCGTAGCGATAGGCGCAGCGGTACATAATGCCTCCTTGTATGTTCACGCGCCAATTTCTAGATAGATTATACTTAATTCGAGGCATAATAAAAGGCGATTGGACAAAGGCAGCTCAACAGCGTTAACATGCCCTAAACCAATCATCACGAGGTGAGAGCGATGTCCGCAACGGTTCGCATTCAAGATGTACAGGTTATACTGACTGCTCCCGACGGTATCCGGTTAGTAGTAGTTAAGGTTGTAACTGACCAACCCGGCCTATACGGCCTGGGATGCGCTACATTTACCCAGAGGCCGCTGGCGGTGGCTGCGGCAATTCAGGATTATCTGCGCCCATTTGCCATCGGCCGCGATGTCGATCGTATTGAAGATTTCTACCAGGCAGCTTTCGTGAGCTCCTATTGGCGTTCAGGGCCGGTACTTAACAACGCCCTCAGCGGCCTGGACCAGGCTTTGTGGGATATCAAGGGCAAAAGGGCCGGCATGCCGGTGTATCAACTGCTGGGAGGCAAATGCCGTGAGGCTGTGCCCGTCTATACCCATGCGCATGGTGCAGACGAGGTCGAATTAGCGGAACATACCAAGGCGCTGATGGAGAAGGGCTTTCGCTATATACGCGTGCAGATGTCCGTCCCGGGGATGACGACTTACGGCAGTGGCGGCAAAGCCACGGCGCAGGCACTCGATCCAGCGCAGACGCGTACCTGGGAACCAACGCCATATGTGCGCAGTGTGCCCAAGATGCTCGATTACCTGCGCATCCATCTTGGCGAAGATGTGGAGCTTTTGCATGATGTGCACGAGCGCGTCCCGCCCATCCAGGGGGTATGGCTGGCCAAAGCCGTTGAACCCTATCGACTATTTTATCTTGAGGATCTGTTTGCGCCGGAGGATATCTCATACTTCCGTATGGTGCGCCAGCAGTGCGCTACCCCGATTGCCATGGGCGAGCTATTCGTCAACCAGGCAGAATATGTGCCGCTCATCCGCGAGCAATTGATCGATTTTATCCGGGTGCACATCTCCGATATCGGGGGGTTGAGTATGGCGCGCAAGCTGGCGGCCTTTGGGGAGTTTCTGGGGGTGCGTACCGCCTTTCACGGCCCCGGCGATGTTTCGCCGGTCGGCCATGCAGCAAATATGCACCTCGACCTGGCCATCCCGAACTTTGGCATCCAGGAGCTGTCGCTGTTCCCTGAGCTCACGCGGGCGGTCTTCCCAGGCTGCCCGGAGGTTCGCGAGGGTTGTCTGTGGGCTAACGAGCGGCCTGGTTTGGGAATCGATATCGATGAGAAACTGGCCGCTCAATTCCCATTTCCAGAGGACAGTATAAACGGCGCTTGGCCGGAAATCAGGCGTCTGGATGGCACTGTGATTAAGCCTTAAGCGGGTGCTGGCTGCGCAACACTCAATACGATGTCATCAGAAATTGGACACCCAGTCAAAGCATATTAAAATGAATATTCAACTCTGTATGGGGTGCTGGGTGTCCGATGGAAGCAATCCTGCACGGCACATGGGTGCTTGACGATTACCGTCAACTTGACGGTATGTTTTTTGTTTGGGCGGAACGCAAGGCTCTTTTGAACGGCCTGCCCTCAACCCGTGTACGACGTCATCCATATGCTGCTACCACAATCGAGATAACACACTTTTTAGCTACTTATGTGCCGGACATACCTCTGTACTCCTTTGAACGTATGACGAGGGTGGCCTTGCTGCCCTCCTGGAGCGAGTCGCCGGTTGTCCCTCCATGGCTGGATAGCCGACAATCCGAGCACGAAGGTGAGGCGATACGTTTTACCTATTGGCGCATTGAAGGGATCGGTGTGCCGGCGCTGCGTATGCTGGATGTTCTGGCTGCGGTGCCTTATATGGATAACGCAGAACAGAATGACCATATAGTGGGTATCGACCTGCGCTTTTGGAGTCTAGCTGCCAAGTTTGTCCTCGAACTGCTTGCCGGGCAGCGCTATATACCTGGGTTAAGCTCGCGGGATCAGGAAATGGAAGCCGTATGGCTGCCCGTATTGTCTGGCGAGCAGGATAAGGTACGCTTCAACGCACTGGCGGCGATGATGCCCCCCGCCTGTAGATCCCTGGTGCGCGAAACAGGCGGCATGGCTTCCGAGCCTCCTGAAGCCCCGTTGGTGCTGCAGAACTTTATCACTTCACTGGTAAACGATGCAGTCAGAAGTTGGGGCGGGATAACCGCCCGACGCGAAACCAACCCTCAGGCAGATGTAACTTCGAACTGGTGGAAAGCGCTGTGGGCTGAAGATAACCGCGTCATCATGCCCTCCAGCAGCCAGCGTGATTTGTCGCGGTTTTATGTCGGCTGGCAAAACTGGTCGCTCAAAACCCAACCTAAAGCAGACCTTGATTTTAACATTTGCTTGCGGTTGGAACCGCCTAACTACAAAGATTCCCAAGATGCTGCTAGTGTCCAATGGACCCTACGTTACTATATTCAGTCAAAGGAAGATCCCAGCCTCTTGGTGCCGGCGGGAGACGTCTGGGCTGAAAGAGGGCAGGTACTCTCATACCTCAATCACACCTTTGACCAGCCACAGGAGCGGCTGTTGGAAAGCCTTGGACTAGCCGCGCGCCTGTGCCCGGCTATCCAACGCAGCCTGCTGAACGAATGTCCAGAAAATGCTACCCTGTCGGCTGAAGAGGCTTATACCTTTCTTAGAGAGACATCGCGTCTACTAGAGGGAATTGGGATTACTGTGCTGGTTCCGCCCTGGTGGAGCAAGCCGGAAGCCAGATTAAGGGTACAGCTCAAGCTGCACGCTCCGCCGGATATCCAGGGGTCTGGCTTGCTGGGGATGAACTCGTTGGTCAGCTACGATTGGGAACTTGCGCTGGGCGATGAGCTGATCACGCGGGAGGAATTTGAAAGGCTGGCAGCTCTCAAGGCTCCGCTTGTGCAAATGCGCGGTCACTGGGTGCTGCTGCAGCCAGACCAGGTAGAAGCAGCAATAGCTTTTTGGGAAAGGCAGCAGAATAAAGGAGAGCTGGCGCTGCATGATGCCCTTTCTCTGGCTCTCGGAGCTGAGGATCAGATTGATGGTTTGACGGTTGGCGATGTTCAACTTGACCCCTGGCTCTCTGATATAACCCGCACAATTACCAGCCGCGAGTCGCTGCAGCCAATCCCCAAGCCGCAGGGTTTTGTCGGCGAGTTGCGCCCGTATCAGGAGCGCGGTGTGGCTTGGCTGGCCTTTTTGGGGCGATATGGGCTGGGGGCTTGCCTGGCCGATGATATGGGGCTGGGCAAGACCATCCAAGCAATCGCCTTGTTGCTGCATATCAAGGAACAGCAGCCGAATCTGGCGCCGGCGCTGTTGATATGTCCAACTTCGCTGGTTGGCAACTGGCAGCGTGAAGTGGAGCGCTTCGCTCCAGAGCTTGGGGTGGTGGTTCACCACGGCGCCAAACGGGCAGAAGGTGAAGAGCTGGAATCCAAAATCATGGCGGCCGACCTGGTTATTTCAACCTATGGTTTGGCACGCCGTGATATAGAGAGCCTCAAGAAAATTCAGTGGGGCCATATAATTTTGGACGAAGCCCAGAATATTAAAAATCCGGTCACCAAGCAGGCTCGGGCAATCCGCAAGTTGCAGGGGCAGCGTCGCGTCGTGCTCACCGGAACCCCCATCGAGAACCGCCTATCTGAACTCTGGTCTCTCATATCGTTTCTGAACCCCGGTTACCTGGGTTCGCTGGAAGGCTTTCGCCGGTCATTCACTGTGCCGATCGAGCGCTTCCAGGATGAGCAGGCGTCGGAACGCTTGCGCAGGCTGGTGCGGCCTTTTATTTTACGCCGCGTAAAGACTGACCCGCTCGTAATTCAGGACCTGCCTGAGAAATTCGAGCATAAAGTGTATTGTAACCTGACACGCGAGCAGGTGACCTTGTATGAAGCGGTCGTGCGAGCAGCAATGGATGAACTGCACGATCCAGCATTGGCCGATGGTTCGATGAAACGGCGCGGACAGGTACTGGCTATGCTTACCCGGCTCAAACAGATATGCGATCATCCCGCGCTCTATCTGGGAGATGGTTCAGCATTAGGAGCACGCTCAGGCAAGTTGAACCGCCTGCTGGAAATGCTTGATGAAGTGCTGGCCACCAACGAGCGCGCATTGGTTTTCACGCAATATGCCCAGATGGGTCAGCTTCTCCAGCGTTATATAACCGAGTTCTTTCATCGGGAAGTGCTGTTCCTGCACGGAGGCACTCCGCAACCCCAGCGGGAGAAAATGATATTGCGCTTCCAGGAAGCGGAGGACGCGCCTGGTATCTTTGTGTTGTCGCTCAAGGCTGGGGGGACCGGCCTAAACTTGATGCGCGCTAACCATGTGTTCCATTTCGACCGCTGGTGGAACCCTGCTGTCGAAAACCAGGCTACTGATAGGGCTTTCCGTATCGGGCAGGAGAAGGATGTGCAGGTGCATAAACTAGTTGCGCTGGGCACCTTGGAAGATCGCATTGACCAGCTTATCGAGAGCAAGCGCGCGTTGGCAGAGAGCGTAGTGGGAGCGGGCGAGGAGTGGCTGTCTGAGTTATCCAGCGATGACCTTCTGGATTTAGTGACACTTCGCTCGGACGCCCTGGAACTGGAAGGGGACGATGACAAAGAAGAATGATAACCAAGATTGGTGGTATGAGCCTGGCGAACCGTATCCAGTCCAGGATGGGATCAAGGCGCAATCGCAAAAGGGCTCGTTTACCAAGAACTGGTGGGCAGAACGCTGGCTGCAATCGCTTTTACAGTTGATGGATAGGAACCGCTTGTCCCGCGGCAAGCAATACGCGCGCGCTGGCCAGGTGATCTCGATAGAGGTGCAGCCAGGCTTGGTATTAGCGCAGGTGCAGGGCACGCGGCCGCGGCCCTACCGACAGCGTATCGAGATCCGCGAGTTTACAATCCAAGAGTGGGAAAGAGCGTTATCCCAACTTGCCAGTCAGGCGCTTTTCTCGGCGCAACTGTTGAACGGTGAGATGCCGCAGAATATCGAAGAAGCATTCGAAAGCGCTGATCTCGACCTATTCCCAGCTACAGCGGGTGACCTCCACATGTCATGCACTTGCCCAGACTGGATGTGCCCCTGTAAACACCTTGCTGCGGTCCTTTTGTTATTGGGTGAATCGCTGGATAATGACCCATTTTTGCTGTTTGTCATGCGCGGCCGTAACCGCGAACAAATGATGTCGGCGCTGCGTAATAAACGAGCAGCATATCTGGACGGCGGAACGGATGCTGCTAATAGAGAAAAGATGTTGATAGCCCAGTCTGGCGCTGTTGATCTATCTATCGATGAGCGTGCAAATTTGTTTTGGAAGATGGGCGATGCGGCCGCTGTTCAGGTGCGGGTAGCTGCGCCGGAGGTCGATATGGGAGTCCTCAAGCTCCTGGGCGACCCGTCTTTTAGCCAGGATAAGGCACTTGTAGACAAGCTCGCGAGCGTATATAGCCAGGTCACCAGGCGGGCATTGGAGGTAGCCTACACTGCCCATGAACAAGCTGATGCTGGTGATGATGGCGCTGATGCCGAGACCAGGTCAGATAATTTGCCTGAGGGATAGTTGACCAAAGAGCCGGATAGGCATTATAATCTGAGCATAGAATGTCAAGTCATTGGGTAAAGAAATATGGAAAATCCGTTAGTAGATCAGCAGGCCCTGTTTGCAGGGTTGGTTTATAACGAGGCTGGTGAACCAGCCGAAGCCGTCACCATCGGAGGAGTCGCTCACTATGCCATCCCCGACAACGGCTTTCTGCGGCACGTTGAGGCCGCGATCATCGATAACGCAGTGCTATCTAGTATCAAGTCCCAGATCACGGCGAACCAGGATCTTGTGATTCGCGGGGTCCTGCAGATGATGGGGAAAGACGACCTCTTTTCCAAAGCCGCGGTCGAAGCCTCGATCAACAATATGGAAGAGAATATCCGCCAGAGCGATCCAGGCCAATGGCTGCCGTGGCTGCGCCTTATGGGATTTCGCGTCGTTGTGAACGTCCATGGCGAGGTGGTCGAGTTGGTATATCCGGAACAAAATAGTCCTGAAGAAGGCGATGGAGACGAATAGCGCCGTGCATCGCCTCTTTCTCGCGACTTGCCGATTATAAGCGAACCGTGTTCCCTGTCTGAGCTGCCTCGACTGCGCCAAACACCATTGCCAGGCTTTTGATATTATCCGCGCTGTGCGTGGCTGGCCTCGTTCCCTCGCGAATGTTGCGTACAAACTCATCCAGTAGGTAGGCTTGCGCTCGCAACGGCATTGCGCTGAGGGCAGATAACCTCAAGGGTTCCCCGGTGAGCGCCTCATAAACCACATCCTGCCGCGAGACAATAACACCTTGCGCGCATTCGATACGCCAATCGCCGCTCCAGGATGTCTCGTCCCCAGTCGAGCACCAACTGCCGTGGTATAACACCTTCACAGCATCGGTAAAATCAAAGTGCAGCAGGCACGAAGCATCCCCCTTGAACCAGCTCCAGGCAGGATTCCAACTCGCCCCAGTTACCTGCAGCGGGTCAGTGCCGAGGATGTAACGTAGCATATCGAAATGATGTATCGACATATCGATGATGAGCGGGTAGGGCATCTCTTCACGGAATCCGCCAAAATGTGGTCCTTTATAAAAAGCTAATTGTACCTGGCCGGGTGCGCCGTAGGCGCCACCCCGAACCAGGTCATGCAGCTTGCGTACAAACGGCTGGTAACGGTAATTCTGAGCAACCATCAGCAGCTTACCAGTCTCCTGAGAGCAGGCTGTCATATGCCTGGCTGCTTCCATCGTGTCTGCCAATGGTTTCTCTGTTAATACCGGCAATCCTGCGCACAACGCAGAGCAGCACGCGCCTTCATGAAATTGCGGCGGAGTGACATTCACCAACCCGTCGGCAGGTAGCTTGAGCGCTGTCTCCAGTGTCGTGAAGCATTTTCCCTGAGGGATATGGTATTTGCCTGCTTGAGCGGCGAGCACTTGAGGGTTGACATCCACAAGCGCGGCGTATTCCACCTCTGCTGATTCAGAGATGGTCTTCATCCAGGTGTCGCCCATTCCGCCGACACCCACCTGAATAAGCCGTAGTTTGGCCATTGCTCTCCTTTGTGCTGGAATTTCATGTTCGATATTAGGTGAAATTTCGGCAGGTTGCAATCGCCTTGAGGTTTGTGCGCGGTGGTAGTAATGTATGCCTCGATATATAGACTTTTTATGGGGAGTATCATAATGCAAGGTATGATGAATGGCTTGGTGTTTCGCGGCGATCGTACTGTCGAGATTCTGCAGTTCCCCATCCCCGCGCCGGGGCCCGGACAGGTGCTAATTCAAATGAAAACTGCCGCAATCTGCGGCAGCGATCTGCACACTTATCGGCGGCCTAAGGCAGAGTTCACCGACAGGGCCCCCTGGATTACTGGGCATGAGCCGGCAGGCATCGTGGCGGAAGTGGGACCGGAGTGCCATCGCATACACGTCGGCGACCGCGTGACAATTTACCACTACCTGGCCTGCGGGCACTGCCGTTACTGCCTGAACGGTATGTACCAGTGGTGTCTTGAGCGCCGGGGATTAGGCCAGCCCAATGCAGCGGGCCCGGATGCGGATTATATGGTAGTGGATGAACGTAATTGTCTGTCGCTCCCACCGGAGCTTTCGTTTGATGATGGCGCGATGATAGCCTGTATTGCCGGCACGGCCTATGCATCACTGCGTAAGCTGCAGGTGAACGGCGAGGATACGGTGGTCGTCTTTGGCCAGGGGCCGGTTGGCCTGATGAATGTCATCATAGCCAAAGCGATGGGCGCCAGGATAATCGGCGTCGATGTGATGGATGAGCGGCTGCAGTTAGGCGGCGTTCTGGGCGCCAATATGGTGCTCAATCCGCAGCAAGTTCCTATTGTTGAGGCAATTCGTGATGTCACTGGTGGCTTGGGTGCTGATGCCGCCTGTGAGACATCCGGTTCGGCGATTGCTCAGGCGAATCTGATCGATGCGCTTCGCCCTGGCGGGAAGGCTGTCTTTGTGGGCTTCGGCGCCCAGGGACCGAGTATCACCGTGAGCTCATTTATCGGCAAGCAGCTTCAGCTTTTTGGTTCTTTCGTGATGCCCATCGGGTACTATTGGGATCTGGTCGAGTTCATAATAGAGCATCAGCTCTCGCATAAGTACCAGCAGATGATTACCCATCGATTCGCAATCACCGAAGGAGCTGAAGCTTTTCGAGTGGCAGATAGCGCCAGGGCTGGTAAAGTAGTATTTAGCTGGGAATAAAATGAGATGATTTGGTTTCTTTGACACAATACAGAGTTATGGTTAGCATATCCAACGATGCGCCTTGCGCTATAGAGTCGGGCATGTAGAGGCAGGATAAGAGCCTCTTGGCAATACCGTCTTAATAGGGAGGTTCGATGATTGATCCGAAGGTCGTAGCGTTAATTGCCGGTTTTATTTCTATTGGTTTCGCGATTTATCTGTTCACCTGGGTGATGAAACAAAGCAACGAGAGCGAGGCGATGGCCAAATTCTCGAAGTCAATCCAGGAAGGTGCGGCGGCTTATCTGAAGCGTTTGTTCCAGGCATTGGGAGGTCTTGCTGTTGTTATTGCAATTATTATCTTGATCGCGATTAACTGGCAGACAGCGTTTGCCTTTATTGTAGGGGCAACTTTATCTGCACTCGCGGGCTATACCGGAATGTATGTCTCGACACGCGCCAACGCTCGCGTAGCGTTCGCTGCCCGGTCGGGGCTCAAGAAAGCATTTCCGGTTGCATTTTATGCCGGCGGGGTGATGGGCTTGTTGGTGGTGGGCATTGCCCTGGTAGGCATGACCGTCATTTATTGGATTTTCAAAGACCCCAATATCGTTTTAGGATTTTCCTTCGGCGCCAGCTCCTTAGCTTTGCTGGCCAAGGCGGGCGGCGGCATCTATACCAAGACGGCTGATATCGGCGCCGATCTGGTGGGCAAAGTCGAGTTCGACCTGGCCGAGGATGATCCCCGCAACCCGGCCGTGATCGCCGATAACGTCGGCGATAATGTTGGCGATGTCGCTGGTATGGGCGCTGACATTTTTGATTCATACGTCGCTTCGGTGGTGGCGGTGATGATTCTAGGTTGGGAGCTATACGGCAAATCCCCAAACGGCGAAGCCTTTGTGCTCTTCCCGCTGCTCCTCTGTGGTGTGGGCATCATCGCATCGCTGATTGGGATGCTGTTCGTGCGCACGGGTGAGGGTAATGACCCTGGCCGCGCTCTCAACACCGGTACCATCGTTACTACGATTATAATCGCAGTAGTCACCGCTGGTGTGATCTCGCTTATGAATATCGATTCGGCAAATGCCTGGACAGGCAAATGGCAAGGTTGGGGTATCCTGCTGCCGACTGTGGCCGGATTGATAGCAGGAATCGTAATAGGTTTCACCTCCGACGCAGTTACGGATATCGACCAAAAATCAGTGCAGAACACGGCCAATGCGGCCAAAACTGGTCCTGCTATCCTGATACTTGATGGTTTTTCATACGGTTTGCTGAGCATCGTACCGTCGATCATCGGTATCTGTGCGGCAACCATCGCCTCCTATTATCTGGCGCAGCACTTTGGCTTGAGCGGCGTGTACGGGGTCGCC
This sequence comes from Chloroflexota bacterium, assembly GCA_021372475.1. Lineage (GTDB taxonomy): Bacteria > Chloroflexota > Anaerolineae > UBA1429 > UBA1429 > JAJFUJ01. The sequence continues at coordinate 19,968 of JAJFUJ010000187.1, forward strand.
ATCGCTGCGGTGGGTATGCTCTCCATTACCGGCATGATTGTTTCCTCAGACGCTTATGGCCCCATCGTTGATAACGCCAAAGGGTGCGCAGAGGCGGGCGGCGAATCTGAGGAGACGATTCGCGTCTGTGACCGGTTGGACGCGGCTGGAAACACTGCCAAAGCTATCACCAAAGGTTTTGCGATCGGTGCGGCAGCTCTGACGGTTTTGGCCCTTTTTGCCGCGTATGCAGAGAGTGTCAACATCCAGATCCTGGACTTGCGCAATCCAGGTGTGATTGTTGGTTTGTTCCTAGGAGCGTCGATGCCGCCGCTGTTTTCGGCTATGCTGATCCTTTCTGTCGGCCGCAATGCGTTTAAAATGGTGGAAGAAATCCGTCGCCAATTCCGGGAAATACCCGGGGTCATTGAGGGTACGGTTCCGCCGGATAGCAAGCTGTGTGTCGATATCGCGACCAAGGGTGCTCTCAAAGAGCTTATCCTGCCCGGCTTGCTCTCATTCCTGGCGCCGCTTGCCGTAGGGTTTCTCTTTGGCAAGAATGCGCTGGGCGGCTTCCTGGCCGGCTCCATCGTCACGGGCATCATCTTTGCTCTGTTTATGGCCAATGCCGGCGGCTTGTGGGATAATGCTAAAAAATATATCGAAGACGGCGCCCTGGGCGGCCCTGGCTCTGAAGCGCACAAGGCAGCAGTCGTCGGCGATACGGTGGGAGACCCCTTCAAGGATACTGCGGGTCCTTCACTCAACACGCTGATTACCGTGATGTCGCTGGCAGCCACCATCTTTGGCCCGTTAGTTGCTAAATACGCGCTCTTCCCGCTCTAGATTGAGACAGGGGTGATACGTGAATCACCTCTATCACGCCAATCAGCCAGTCAGGCTATTAACCTGGCTGGCTTGTTTGTTTTAAGGGATGTATACATCATAAATACCAGCGAAAACTATATGGCTAACATAACTCGAGATATACCGTATCGATTATCTTGCCAAAGGTTTAATATATATTGTCTGGGCTAGAACTGACTTTAGTTGACAAACAAGACCGCGTGATAACAATCAGCCATATGGTAAAAAAACGTCTCGATGAGCTGGTGTGTCAGCGAGGCCTGTGTGAGAGCCGTGAGCAAGCGCGCAGGCTTATCTTGGCTGGGGAAGTCAAAGTCAACGGGCAAATGTTGACCAAAGCGGGGACTCTCGTCGCTGATGATAGCGATATAGCGGTAGAGGCAGCTTTGCCATTTGTGAGCCGGGGTGGGTTAAAACTCGACCATGCTTTGAGCGTATTTCAGGTGGATGTATCCGGAATGGTGGCAGCCGATGTCGGCGCCTCTACTGGCGGATTTACCGATTGCCTACTCCAGCGCGGAGCGGTGCGCGTATATGCTCTGGATGTAGGCCGTGGTCAGTTGGCCTGGAAGCTTCGCCAGGATAAGCGGGTAATAGTTCAAGAGCAGATCAATGTACGTTACTTGCAAAGCCTGGCAGAAAGTATCGACATCGCTGTAATCGATGTATCTTTTATTTCACTGAAGCTCATTTTGCCTGCGGTAGCTAGTTGGCTGCAATCTGACGGCCAGGTTATTGCGTTGATAAAGCCCCAATTTGAGGCCGGTAAAGCGCTGGTCGGCAAGGGCGGTGTGGTGCGCGACCCACAGGTGCATTACCAGGTGCTGTCAGATGTGCTAAGCTGGGCTAGTGGCACCGGCTGGACAGTATGCGGTTTGACGGCTTCACCTATCTGCGGGCCGGCGGGTAACCGCGAATTTCTGGTTTGGTTGACGCGGGGGATGCCGACTGAATCCGGAGTCGTGCAAAATTGGATCGAAAGTGCGAGTTTATGCAGGAAGGAATGAGCTCATGCGCTTACCCCAATTTCTAGCTACACCCAAACTGCGCTGGCGTGCGGCCTTGGTGGCTTGGATGTTTATTTTAGTGGCCATCTTGCTTGTCGACGGTTGGAAAGCTCTCGTGCCGTTTTTCATCGGATTTCTGGCAACCTATTTTCTACTTCCAATCGTCCACTGGTTCGATCAGCAGCTCAGGCGAGTTATCTGGCGGAAAACGTTGGCAAGGACGCTTTCCATTATTGTTGTTTATGTTTTAATCATATGCATTACAATTCTATTTATTTTCACTTTTATACCGGCCTTCCGCGATCAGTTTGGCGCCTTGATAAAGTCATTTCCATCTATTTATAGCCGTGTGTTGCAGCTTGTGCGCACAGATTGGCCCGAGTTCATGCAGAGCGTTCCGCCCGAATTGCAGGAATTTGTCAACACAAACTTTAGCAAGGCAGCTGAAGCCATTATGTCGGCGATTCAGGTTGGCCTTGGGCGTACGGTTGAGATCATTACTCAAACCATATCATTTGTGCTGGGTGCGCTGGTTGTTCCTGTCTGGGTTTTCATCGTGCTGCAGGACGAAGAGAAGGCCTGGCGAGGCTTCTACCACCTTATACCCGCAAAAGTGCGCGACGATGTACGTAATTTGATCAGGATACTAGACCGGGTGATGAATGCTTATGTCAGAAGCCAGGTTGTGGGCATGCTGATTATCTGGGTATTGACAACCGGGACATTTATGGCGATGGGTGTCGATCTGGCGATACTCTGGGGGGCGCTTGCTGGATTAACCGAGGTAATCCCAATTGTTGGTCCGTATCTGGGCGTTATCCCGCCGGTAATCTGGAGCCTGGCCTATAGACCGGATATGGCAGTTTGGATAATTGTAGCGTATGTCATCGTCCAAAACGTGGCTGGCAGCTTAATCATGCCGCATATATCGGGTAACGCCACCCGCATCCATCCAGCCTTCATTATGATTCTGGTGCTGGTAGGAGCAGAGATAAGCGGATTTTGGGGTTTGCTGCTTATCGTGCCGACAACTGCGATGATTCGCGATGTTTTCACGTATTTGTATATCCGCACGACTGATAAGGGAACGACCCCCCAGGATGCTATGGCAGTATTCCAGATCCGCATAGATGAACACAGCCTCAATAAACTGCACCTGATAAGGGGATAAGCTTGGCGGTTCTATTTAGCGACCCGCCTCTGTTAATACCGCTTGCACTTCTTCGCGGCTAGGTGCGCCTTCCATCGACCCCATGGCAGTAACCGCCAGCGCGCCGACTGCGT
>JAJFUJ010000199.1 GCA_021372475.1 Chloroflexota bacterium
CACAGGGGTATAGTAATCGGGCACGCAGTCGCCATAGAGCGAAAAGGTCGTCAGCTTTTGGCCTAACAGCCCGGCATTGACGCCATCCCAGCCCTCGTAAATCCAGGCGATATCCGCGCGTTTACCAAACAGCGCTGGCAGCAGGTCAAAACCCACATCCACAAACTGCACCTTGCTGATGTCGCCGCCGTCGCAGGCCATCAGCGCACCGAGAATAGGACGCTCAATGGGCAGGCCGACCGAGGCATAGGTTTTGCCTTCGAAATCCTTCGGACGGGTGATGCCGCTATCAGCGAGCACCGCGAATGCCGAGGTATTGTGCTGGAGGATGGCGCCAAGCGAAACCACGGGGATATCGTTGGAGCGGGCGATGGTCAATTCATCTTCAAAACTCACGCCGAATTCGGTATTGCCGGCTGCTACCTGCTTGAGCGCCGCCGAAGGATCGGAGGGGACCTGGATTTCCAAGTCGATTCCCTCTTCAGCATACCACCCTTTGTCCAGAGCAACGTAGAAGCCGGTATGGTTGGTGTTTGGTACCCAGTCCAGTGAAAGCACGGCTTTGGTGAGTTCAGACTGCTGCGAACGGCAGGCGGTTACAACCGTACCGAGAACGACTAGTAACGCCAGTACAAAATACCTATTCCTGTTTTTCATTTTGTGCTCCTAGATTCACGTAATTCTTCCCAGCTTTCCTGACGTACGGCGCTGTAATACCAACGTAAAGTGGCGTGCTCAATCAGGCTCACCAGGCCGAAGAGAGCCAGGCTGAGAACAGCCGTGATGGCAATGCTCACAAACACCCAGTCGGTGCGAAAAGAGTTCGTGGCGCGCAGCATAAAAATGCCCAATCCCTGGCTGGCGCCCACCCATTCGCCGAGGATAGCGCCCACCACGCTGTAGGTGATGGCGATGCGGATGCCTGAATACAACGAGGGCAGCGCTCCGGGCAAGCGCACCTTGAAAAAAATAGTGCTGCGGGAAGCGCCCATCGTGCGCAGCAGGTTTATCAGGTCCGGATCGGCAGCGCGCAGCCCGTCTGCGGTGCTGACGACGATGGGGAAGAAACAAATCAAGCCTACTACCAGCACCTTTGGGAGGAGTCCGTAGCCGAACCAGATGACCAGCAAGGGGGCAATCGCCACAGTAGGCACCGTCTGCGAGGCCACCAGGAGCGGATACAGCGCATTGCGCAGCAGCTTGGAATAATCGATCAGGAATCCCAAGCCTATCCCCACAACAAGCGCCAGGCAGAATCCGAGCAGCGTCTCGAGCGCGGTCTGTATGATGTGCGGGCCCAACAAACCGCGCGCTTCCCAGCCCGCCCGCAGGATGGCCGAGGGGGAGGGGAGCAGCCATTTAGGCACCTGCGTCCAGCGCACGGCTAACTCCCAGAGGACTAACGCGGCTGCAACCAGCACAAACGGCGGCGCCCAGCGGGCCGCCTGGCGATTGATGCGCATCTGCCGAATCAGTGCACTTTGCTGTCCCTGGTCAGACATCTTGCCACTCCCGAGGAGTGTGAACCATCCAGAGCAATCCGGAGCTAAGCCAAACCTGCGCCTTGCCCGCTAGTAACACGTTGCTGATGCCGCGCGCGGGGCCAAAATGCAGCGTTTCGTTGCGCAGCGGGTATTCGAGCCCGGCCGTGCGCACTCCCAGGGCGTCGCCGGCCAGGGGAATCAGCGAAAGCAGGTCGCCCGGGCTTCCCTCGACCTCGGCATACTCGCGCACCAGTGTGATGAAAGAGCTGCCGGTGAATAGAGCAGCGCGACGATTGGCCAATTCCGGCAGCGCCAAAAGCAGCAGATTCGCCAGCGTATGGTCGATGCGCCCCCCCACGGCGCCCAGAAGGGTTATCTGTTCAGCGCCCAGGCGCACCGCCTCGAGCAAAGCTAACTCAGTATCGGTCTCATCTTTGCCCGCAGGGAACCGCCGTAAACGGCAGCCCTGCCGCTCACAGGCAGTCAGGATATCCGGCTCGACGGAATCCATATCGCCGACAAGCACCTGCGGATATACGGCCGAGCGGGCCAACGCATTAGCACCGCCATCAGCCGCGATGAGCAGCTCTGCGCTGCGGATAATCGGCAGGACGCGTTCCGGCCAGGTTAACTCACCGTTGGCAACCACCACGCAATGTCGGATATTGCTCACCTCGTCTCCTAAAAAACAACAACCGCTGGACCGGATAGGCCCAACGGTTGGCGGTTGTGTGCATCGCTTCCCTACGCTGGCATTATCCAGGTCAGGTTCGTGGGGTCGATGGGTCAACCATCCTCTCAGCCCTGCGCGGGCTCCCCCAGCAGTTTTCTATATTATAAAACAGATGCTTACAGGCGTCAACCTTGCCTACGGCTTGATATTGCTGCGCCGCAGCAAATTCGCGTTGGTCACCACGGTAATTGAACTGGTAGCCATAGCAATCTCCGCCATCACCGGATGTAATAAGCCCAGAACAGCCAGTGGGATCATCACCAGGTTGTAGAAAAAAGCCCAAAACAGGTTTTGCTTGATTTTGCGGAAGGTCGCCAAGGAAAGCTTGACTGCACTGACAACGCCACTCAGGTCGCCGCGCACCAGCGTGATATCGGCGGCCTCGATGGCGATATCGGTGCCGGTGCCGATGGCGATGCCTACATCCGCCTGCGCCAGAGCAGGGGCATCATTGATGCCATCGCCCACCATCGCAACTACACCCGCCTCCTGCTGCAGGCGTTTGATCTCGGCCACCTTCAACTCGGGCAGCACCTCGGCCACCACCATATCGATGCCGGCCTCGCGCGCGATCGCCTCGGCGGTGCGGCGGTTATCGCCCGTCAACATCGCCGTGCGAATGCCCATATCACGCAGTGCCGACACGGTTTCCGCCGCGTGCTCCTTGAGGGTATCCGCAACTGCCAGCACCCCCAGGATGCGGTCGTCCAGCGCCACCGCCATGGTCGTGCGCGCGGCGCTCTCCAATCGCGATATCTCGGCATTGGCTGCGGCGGTATCGATCCCTGCAGCCTCCAACAGCCGCAGCGAACCCACCAGTACTTCTCCCTCCGGCAGCTTTGCGCGGATGCCCTGGCCGCCCACAGCCTCAAAGACGCTCGCCTCGGAGAGGGTCAGCTTCCTTTCCCGGGCTGCTTGCACTACTGCCTGAGCAATGGGATGTTCACTGCTTTGCTCGGCCGATGCCGCCAGGCGTAAAAGCTCAGCTTCACTCCCCGTAAGTGCTAGCGCATCGGTGAGCCGGGGTTTGCCCAGCGTCAGCGTGCCGGTCTTATCAAAGACTATCACCTTGACGCTGCGCATCGCCTGAATGGCCGCGCCGTCGCGAATGAGAATGCCGTTCTCGGCGCCCATGCCGCTGCCGACCATTAAGGCAGTGGGAGTAGCCAACCCGAGCGCGCAGGGGCAGGCGATCACCAGCACAGCAATCGCCGCTGCCAGAGCCAGCGTCACCGGGGAGAGGCTGGCATCAACCCACGGTAGAGCGGGCTGCACAGTCGTCAACAGAGCGCGCAGCGAGCTGCCAAACGCCAGCCAGGCGATCAAGGTAGCGCCAGCTATGCCTAAAATGACCGGCACAAAAATGCCCGTCACGCGGTCAGCGAATTCTTGGATGGGCACGCGAGTACCCTGAGCTTGTTCGACCAGGCGGATTACCTGGGCTAGGAAGGTATCCGCGCCAACCCGGGTGGCGCGGATCTGCAGCGCTCCGGCCTGGTTAACCGTAGCGCCGATCACCTCGTCGCCCGGGCGCTTATTGATGGGCAGCGATTCGCCGGTAGCCATCGATTCGTCAACGCTGCTCTCACCCACCTCAATAATGCCATCAGTGGGGATTTTCGCGCCCGGGCGCACCAGCAAGCGGTCGCCCACCTTGACCTGCGATAGCTTGATCTCGTATTCCTGACCATCCAGGAGCAAGGTGGCCGTCTTGGCGCCCAATTGCAGCAGCTTACGGATGGCTTGGGAAGCCCTGCCTTTAGCCTGGGCTTCGATATACCGCCCCGTCAGGTGGATAGCCATAATCATCGCAGCCACGCCGGCATAACTCGAGATAGGCGCGGCAAAGGAGAGCGGGCCGCTCAGCCAGGAGACGCCGGTGCCAATGGCGATGAGCACATCCATATTGGCGCTGCCGTGCGTAAGCGAGTTCCAGGCGCTGCGGTAAGTAGGTCGGCCGGGCCACACCAGCACCGCCAGGGCGCAGGCAATCACCGCCAGGTCAAACGCCATCATCATCATATCGGTGAGATGCAGCGTCATGTGCAGGATCATGATGATGATTACGGGTGCAGTAAGTATCCAAGCAGTCATCATCCGTCGCTGCGCGGCCAGGCGCTTGAGTTCATCCTGATCCTGTCCCGCTTCATCGACAGCTTCCTGTTGATCGAGCACCTGGTAACCGGCGTCGGCCACGGCCTTCGCCAGAACATCCAGGGTAGCGATGGTCGGCAGATAGAGCACGCTGGCTCGCTCGGTAGCCAGATTGACGCTGGCATCCAGCACACCCTCGGTGCGCTTGAGCGCACGTTCAACCGAACGCACACAAGCTGCGCAGGTCATCCCGCCGATTGGCAAGAGCACGCGCTGCGGCGCGGCATCGTAACCTGCGTCACGCACGCCTTGCACGAGAGCGCTGATGTCCACCTGGGCAGGATCAAAGGCAACTGTGGCGCGTTCCGTAGCGATATTCACGTTGGCGCTCGAGACGCCGTTAAGGTGCTGCAAACCGCGTTCGACCGAGCGCGCACAGCTAGCGCAAGTCATACCGGCAATGGGGATTTCGACTATTTTTGTGGCCATCTGAACCTCGCATAATATGCTCAGATGATATTATGCGTATTGTTGACCAATTTTGTCAATTATTGGTTTTGGGCTTTCTTACATCAATCCCTGGAAGTAGCCGCCGTCGCATTGAATTGTGGCGCCGGTGATATAGGCGGCCTGCTCGGAAGCCAGGAACGTTATCAGCGCCGCCAGCTCCTCGGGTTTGCCCAGACGGTGCATAGGGATGCTGGCTTCCATCGCAGTGATGACCTCCTCGCTAGTCTTGCCGGTCTGTGAAGCGGTGTTGGCAGCCAAAGCAAGCACGCGTTCGGTCATCGTATAACCGGGGCAAACGTTATTTACCGTAATGCCGAAAGACGCTACCTGGCCGGCCAGCGTCTTGGACATGGCCACCAGGCCGGTGCGCACTGCGTTGGATAATACCAGGTTGGGCATCGGCTGCTTGACGCCGATGGAAGTGATATTGATGATGCGGCCCCAGCGCCTTTCACGCATCGAAGGCAGCACCATGCGGCTGAGCCTGGCGGCGCTCATAAAGTTCAGGTTGAACGCCTGGAGCCAATCCTCATCGCTCATCTCAACAAACAGCCCAGGACGGGGGCCTCCGGCATTGTTGACCAGGATATCGACAGCTCCCAGCTCCTGACGCACCGCTTGCGCCAGACGTTCGAGATCGTGGCGCGAGGAAACATCTGCCGGCACTGCCAATACCCGTATGGAGGTATGCTGACGGATTTCTTCAGCCGTCTGGTTCAACGTGTTCACATCTCTGGCAGCAACGCAGATATTGACGCCTTCCTGCGCCAGTGCTAGCGCGGCTGCCTTGCCCAGGCCTCTGCTGGCGGCGACTACCAGGGCAGTTTTACCCTGAATATGCAGGTCCATTAAGCCCCTCCTTATCTATCGACACAGAGTATTATATAGCACAAACAGGGAGGGTGTTGAAAAAGAGGTTCTTTCCTTATACTGGCCCACTGGGAAACAGGAAGCGTCATTCCGGCGCAGGCTGGAATCCAGTATTGATCTGATATATAATGTAATATATCATATAATAACAAGAATAAAAGTAAGACTCGGATGGGTTCCTGCTTGCGCGGGAATGCTATGTGAGTTCGCAAGTCGGTCTTTCCAGACACTATGGTGTCTCCAACTGGCTACTTTTTCCATACCCTCCAAACAGGGTGTTTGTCTCGTACTAGGCGAAAAGGTATAATCGGCAGGCATCATCAAGATGAAAGCTGCTGTATGCACGAGAAGAGCATTGAGCCGAATATATTAGTTGTTATCCCGACCTATAATGAATGTGAAAATATCGAGCCTCTCGTACGCCTTATCCTTCACCAACAGCCTAATTTGCACATCATGATCGTGGATGACAATTCACCCGACGGCACTGGTGAGATTGCGGATACTTTGGCACGCCAGCAGGAGCGCGTTCAGATATTTCACCGTGCCAAGCGGATGGGTTATGCTTCGGCCTATAAACTCGGATTTGAGTACGCGCTGCGTTACGCCTACCCTTATGTTCTGACAATGAACGCGGATTTTTCTCACAATCCGCGCTATATCCCTTATCTTGTTGCCCTTGCCAGGGCGAACGATGTGGCGATTGGCTCTCGCTATGTGCAAGGTGGTGGCACGGTTGGCGCGAACTCTGCTCATGTTTGGTTGAGCGGGATAGCCAACCGCGCGATACGTAGGCTTCTGGCACTCAATCCCGAGGACTGCACCAGCCGTTTTCGCTGTTACCAAACATACCTGCTGCCCTACATCCACTATGAGACGGTTCGTGCCGATGGATTAGGATTTGGCGTTGAGATATTGGAACGTTGCTCGCGCAGCGGCTTCAGAACAGCCGAACTGCCCATTCTTTATGATTACCGGCTTTGGCCTGGAAGCCGATCCCGATACCACTGGCTGCAGTTGAGCGCCGAACTCGTATGGATGCGTATTGCGCGAACCAAGATATCTCAACTTGCGCAGCCTACTGTAGAAAAATCAAGCAAGCTCGATTAACCGTTGCGGTATATAATATGATGCAAGTGCATTTATAATACGTGTGTAGGTGATCGGATGAAATTATCTGTATTAATGCCCGTTTACAATGAGGAACAGGATATCGCCCAGATTCTCGGCTTGGTCGATGCGGCACCGGTTGATAAAGAGATAATCGTTGTCGACGACTGCTCGAGCGATGGTACGGCGGGAATCCTGAGCAGACTCGTTATGCCCGACCTGCACGTCATCCGCCATGCCGTAAATCGCGGAAAGGGAGCAGCTATCCGCACCGCGCTTGAGGCCGCCAGCGGCGATGCAATTATTATCCAGGATGCGGATATGGAATATGACCCGGGCGATTACCCGGCGCTTTTAGAGCCGATTCGTTCGGGGAAGGCGCGCGTCGTATATGGGGTGCGCAGCTTTGAGGGGCAAAAAGCGCTGCTGCGTTGGGGCAACAAACTACTGACAGTCGCAACCAATACAATCTATGGCGTCCACCTCCATGATATGGAGACCTGTTACAAGGTAATGACCCGAGACATAGCTCAGAGGCTGCGGCTAGAGTGCGACCGCTTTGATATGGAGCCGGAGATAACCGCGAAAATCGTGCGTATGGGCGAGGTAATCACCGAAGTCCCGATATCGTATCAGCCGCGCGAGGCAAAAAAACTCTCGCCCTGGCGCGACGGATTGCCGGCGCTGCAGGCGCTGCTGCGTTACCGGCGCTGGCAACCTTTGGTATAGTAGATCAGATCACATCCGAGGAGTGATGGAAGCGATTCAAGGCCTCGTTATCCGCACCCACGGCGGACACTACTATGTACAAGCCGAACAGGGACTCTTCGATTGTACCTTGCGCGGCAAGCTCAAGCATGAGCGCAGTGCCAGTGATATCATCGCTATTGGCGACCAGGTGATGCTTCTGCCGGAAGCGGGCGGTCACGGCGCCATCACGCGGGTGTTACCGCGTAAATCTGCCTTTTCGCGCTGTCCGCCTCCCCCCAGGCGCCCGATGGAACAGGTCATTGTGGCCAATCCGGACCAGGTGTTGATTGTCTTTGCCGCCAGTTCACCCCCTTTGAACCCGTTGATGCTGGACCGCTATTTGGTGGTTTGTGAAGCCGCTCGGCTCAAGGCGCTCATCGCTATTAACAAAATGGATGAAACCGATGATGACACAATCGAGGAACTGATGGCGCTCTATCGCCAAATTGGATATGCCGTTTGGCCGGTAAGCGCGGTCAGCGGCCAGGGTTTGGCCGAACTGCACGCGCAACTGCGGGATAAACTGACGGTTGTTGTTGGACCTTCCGGGGTAGGCAAATCAAGCCTGCTGAACGCCTGGTGGCCGGAGCTAAACCTCAACACCGGGGAAATCAGCACTTATCACGACCGCGGGAAACACACCACGGTTGTTGCTGAGCTGTTGCATCCGGAGCCCCCTGTATATATCGCCGATACTCCCGGCCTGCGTCAGCTTCGCTTCTGGCACGTTTCTCCCGCCAGCCTAGCGCAACTATTCATCGAGTTTGAACCTTGGATCGGTGACTGCCAGTTCGAGCCGTGTTCGCATATCACCGAGCCAGGGTGCGGCGTACGCGCCGCCGCTGAACGCGGCGACATTTCCGCATCACGGTATACTAGTTATTGCCGTATGATTGAACTCGGTTTCTAACTGCTCCTATGTGAGGAGGCAAGATGCCCTATCCGCTCTTTGACCGCTCTAAACTACACCTGAGGCCGCTGCATGAGCGCGCACATGATGTGCAATATGCGCAACTGGCGCAGCTCACGGACGCCATCGACCCATTTGACCATCCTGACCTGCATAAACTTGCCCAAGCGGTGCAGGCAGCCCGCCAGAGCGGGGCTGCAACTATCCTGATGATGGGCGCTCATGTCATCAAGAGCGGTCTATCGCGGTATATCATCGACATGATGGAGCATGGATGGATCAGCCTGGTAGCACTGAACGGCGCAGGGATGATTCACGACTATGAGCTTGCCACCAGCGGTGCCACCAGCGAGAGCGTCGCCCGCTACATCCGCGAAGGCCAGTTCGGCCTGTGGCAGGAAACGGGACGCTTGAATGACCTTGCCAGCGCAGCAGCGCATGCAGGGCTTGGACTGGGTGAAATGGTCGGTCGCACGTTGCAGGAAGAAAATGCGCCGTATCGAGATATCAGCATCCTGGCAGCCGGTTACCGACTCGAGATTCCGGTAACTGTGCACGTCAGCCTGGGCTATGACATAATCCACGAACATCCCAACTGCGACGGCGCGGCGCTAGGAGCCGCCTCGTATACCGACTTCCTGGTATATGCGCAGATGGCCACCCGGCTCGAAGGCGGAGTGATGATTGCAGCGGGCACAGCGGTAATGGGGCCGGAAGTGTACCTAAAAGCCTTATCGATGGCGCGCAATGTTGCTTATCAGGAAGGAAAATCCCTCAGTCATTTCACTACCGCAGTATTCGACCTGCAGCCGCTAGGCGACGACTTGCATCGCGAGGTTCCTAAAACGGACGCACGTTATTATTTCCGCCCCTACAAGACGATTCTGGTGCGCACTGTGCAGGATGGCGGCACGAGCTATTATATTCAGGCCGAGCACCGTCAAACGCTGCCGAGGCTGCATCACTTGTTATGTTGTTCAGCGGAGCAGGCCAATGGATGAAAAGCGCTTACAGGAAATCCTGGGCAAGTTCAAGCGCGAGCACATTTTGGTCGTGGGCGATTACTTTTTGGACAAGTACTTGCAAATAGATGGCAGCCTTGGCGAAATATCGCTCGAGACCGGCTTAGTTGCTCATCAGGTGACGTCCATCAATACCAGCCCGGGGGCGGCTGGTAACGTGGCCGCCAATGTCTGCGCCCTTGGGTCGCAAGTGGCAGCCCTCACCGTGCTCGGTGACGATGGCGAAGGCTACGACCTGCGCCGTCGACTGACCGAACTCGGTGTGGACCTCAGCGGGGTAGTTACCAGCCCTCTACGCTTTACGCCCACCTATACCAAGCCGATGATGCACGAGGCGGATGGACAGGTCCGCGAAATGTCGCGCATCGACCATAAAAACCGCACCCCGCTTGCGGAAGATCTGGAGAGGCAGGTCATCGCAAAGCTGGACAAATTAATTGCCGATGTCGACGGGGTTATCGTTACTGACCAGGTACAGGAGCGCAACTGCGGCGTGGTGAGCGACCGGGTGCGCGCCAGGCTGAGCGAGCTAGCTGAGAAACGCCGCGACATTCCCTTTGTGGTCGATTCACGGCTCAGACTGGGAGAGTACCGCGGGATGTACCTGAAACCCAATGAACACGAGGCGTATCGTGCTCTCGGCTGGCAAGCAGAGGGGGCCATCGGCATTACAGAGGCCAGCACTGCCGGCCTGGAGCTGAGTTCGCGCAGCGGCATTGCCGTTTTTCTGACTATGGGCCCGCAAGGCATCCTGGTATGCGCGAACAGCCGCGCGCAGCGCGTGCCGGCCGTGCCCGTTGAGGGACCAATCGATATTGTCGGTGCCGGCGATAGCGCTATCGCCGGCATCACCAGTGCCCTGTGCGCCGGCGCAAGCCCGGTTGAGGCGGCGTTGGTTGGTAACCTGACGGCCTCGGTAACAATCCGCTGTATCGGCACCACCGGCACTGCCAGTCAGGCGCAGGTGCACGCGGCCCTGGCTACGTGGCAGGCTGGGTTAAAGTAACTGCGAAAAGCTGCACAACAAACGGCAGCCGCGAGTTTTAACTCGCGGCTGTTTATGTGTGCCCCCGGCTGGATTTGAACCAGTACGTCCAACTGGACACAGGCCCTCAACCTGCTGCGTATGCCATTCCGCCACGGGGGCAGCGGATGATAGTATAGCAAGCGCAGCCTGGCTTGTCAATTGGCGCATTCGCTGTACAATCTCATAAGCTAAAATACTGACCGGACGGAGGGAGCCTAATGCGTATAGTCTTGGACGCGATGGGCAGCGACCATGCCCCTCAGGTAGATGTAGCGGGCGGCGTACGTGCAGCGCGTCGTTTTGGGCAGGAGATAACTCTTGTTGGCGACCAAAAGCGCATCCAGCAGGAGCTGGACCAATATGATACGGCAGGGCTCAAGCTGACGGTTGTCCATGCCGACCAGGTGATTGAAATGGGTGAACACCCCAGCGAGGCGGTACGCAATAAGCCAGGCTCTTCAATGGTGGTGGGGATGAAGCTCGTGCGCGATGGCCAGGCCGATGCTTTTGTTTCGGCGGGCAACTCTGGCGGGGTATTGGCCACAGCGCTTGTTTCCGCCGGGCGGCTGGAGCGCATTCATGGCGTTCAGCGTCCAGCGATATCCACCCTGGTACCGACCGCCGGCGCCAAAACGCTGCTATTGGATATCGGCGCCAATACGGATTGCAAACCGGATTGGCTCGTGCAGTTCGCCCTTATGGGATCAGCCTACGCTAAGGTGCTGGGAGTAACGAATCCGCGCGTAGCCTTGTTAGCTAACGGCGAGGAAGACACAAAGGGCAATGCCGCGGTACAAGCAGCCCATGCGCTGCTGCGGCAGTTGCCGCTTAATTTCGTGGGCAACGTCGAAGGCAAAGATATCGTGCGCGGCATTGTTGATGTGATAGCCTGCGATGGTTTTGTGGGGAATGTGGCGCTCAAGACGGCCGAAGGTGTTTTTTCGATGATCCTTAGCCAGATCAAACAAGAGATTAAGGCTAAGCCGCTGACTAGCCTCGGTGGATTGCTGGCAAAACCGGCTTTTAAAACGGTGAGCAAAAAGCTCGATTATCGTGAGTATGGCGGTGCGCCACTGCTCGGTGTCAATGGTGTTGTCATTATTGCCCATGGACGTTCGGATGCGTTGGCCATGGAGAATGCTATCGGCGTGGCAATCAACTGCGTAGAGAACAAATTAGTTGAAGGGGTACGCAGCGATATCGAAGCCAGCCTGCCTACCCTGACCCGTTTGATGCAACCGCAGCAACAAACCTAGGAGTCCAATGGAAGCATTTGTTAATCAGCCATTTTTAAGCCGGCGGGCTAAAATCAGCCAATACTGCACTTGGGGAGGGATGGCTGCCTTGCTGCTCGGTCTTTTTATGGCGCAGCGCAACCTCCTGGTTTCTTATATCGGTTTGCTGATAGGTATGGTTGGCGCGATGGTCGGTGCTCACTATACCTCAACCTATGTGCGCGAGCCGCGGGCTGACCAGGTATTTACTCATCTACTGGATGGATTGGATAAACGTTACGCCCTTTACTGCTACTATTTACCCTCGAATATAGTCGTTCTATCGCACTACGGCCTGACAGTGTTGCTGCCCAAGGCACAAAAAGGGCAGATTACCTATCAAAATGGGCATTGGCAACACAAAGCAGGCATTCGCAAAGCGCTGCAGTTGGTCGGAGAACCCGGCCTAGGTAACCCGGAAAAGGAGCTCAATACCGAGGTCGAATGGGTTAAAGCTTGGGTTATAAAAAACATGCCCGAGATCGAAGTGCCTGTGCAAGGGGTGGTAGTCTTTACGCATCCCGAAGCCGTCGTGGATGTACATGACGCCAGTGTTCCCGCGATGGTCTCAGTTGAGCTGCCCGAATATCTCAAGGTGGGTATGAAGGGCCAGACAACCTTGACCACGGCCAACCAGAAGGAGCTGCGGCGCAGATTAGACGCGGTAGTCGCCGCAGGGAAACGAGTGAGCTAAATTTACAGTTTCATGGCCGGTAAAAGAGAACGCCATTTCAGGCGTTCTTTTTTATATACCAGAGATATACTTGCCCCACACTTCGCTAGCTGATTGCTGCCCCAGCAGCACCATTGCCACGTAACGCGGGCGTCTCGGGCTGGAAAGCAAGTGCATGCCCGCTTCTTCGGGCAGGCGGCTTCCCTTACGCTGGTTGCAGGCTTTGCAGGCACAGACTACGTTTTCCCAGGTAGTGCCGCCGTTACGCACCCTGGGAATGATGTGGTCGATTGTCAGGTTCGTTTTGGGTGGCTGCGCCCCACAGTATTGGCAGGTATAGTTGTCGCGCAGCAATACGGTGCGGCGAGAGAGCGGTATATTCATGCGGGCTGGTACCTGCACATAATAAACCAGGCGGATAACAAGCGGCACTGGGACCGACATCCCGGCGGAGCGGATACGCTGCTCGGTAGCCTCCAGCAGTTCAGCCTTATCTTTGAGCAGCAAAATAATCGCGCGGCGCAGACTGACCACACTCAAAGGCTCATACGAGGCATTCAACACCAGGACTGTGTCCAAGGTGAACTCCTGTGGGCAAGAGTATAACCTGCTTATATGGGAGTTAGTCTAGCATGCAGATGATATGGTGTCAATCACTGCCCTTTTAGGACCACACGATCATACCGGGCAAGGGTGAACTGCCCAATAGATGGTGCGCCGGCTGAATACGCAGGGTATAGCCTTGCAGGCCGCTTTGGACGCAGTAGATATCGCCCTCATACAGCCAACTGCCGTCCGTCTCCTGACTAGCGGCGTCCAGCGCGACGGTGCCTTGTCGTTTGATTTGCCCCTCGGGATCCACCGCGCCGTAGTAGGCCTGAACCTGGATATCCGCTGGTGTGAGGGCGCCAGTTCGAATGTGCGCTTTGAGATGGATCGTGCTGCCAACCGTGATCCCCTCACGGTCATCGCCTTCAACGGAGTCAATATGCAGTTCTTGCCAATGCTGCTGCAGGTTGACGAACCACTGGTTCAGCTCTTTAGCATGAGCATAATCGTCCTCAATCAGGCTATTGTAGCGCCGTTCCGAGGGCAAATAGAAGCGCTCTGCATATTCCTGAACCATACGATGCGTATTAAAAATAGGGGCGACAGTCCGCATAGCCGATTTCATTTTAGCGATCCAGCCATGAGGCAGGTTCTGGCCATTTCGTTTATAGAAAAGCGGTATGACTTCTTGTTCCAGGATACTGTACAGCGCTTCCGCCTCGACCTTGTCGCCGTATTGATCATCCGTGTATACTTCTCCACGGCCAATCGCCCAACCAGTATCGGGCGAAAATCCTTCGCACCACCAGCCGTCCAACGTGCTGACGTTGATGCCGCCGTTGGCGGCTGCCTTCATCCCGCTAGTGCCACTGGCCTCCATGCGATGCCGTGGCGTGTTTAGCCAAACATCGCTGCCCTGAACCAGGTAGCGCGCCAGGTTGATATCATAATCCTCCAGAAAGACCACGCGGTGATATAGGTCTTCTCGCCGCGAAAGGCGCACAATCTGACGAATAAACTCTTTGCCGGGGTTATCATGAGGATGTGCTTTGCCGGCGAAAATGATTTGCACAGGCCGCTTGGGATCGTTCAGGATGCGCGCTAGGCGGTCGGGGTCCGAGAATAGGAGCGTTGCGCGTTTATACGTCGCAAACCGCCGCGAAAAAGTAATTGTGCAGACCTCCGGGTTAAGTATCTCATCGGCTTGAGCGATTTCCACTGCAGTTGCACCGCGTCGT
The DNA here is from genome assembly GCA_021372475.1 of Chloroflexota bacterium. Lineage (GTDB taxonomy): Bacteria > Chloroflexota > Anaerolineae > UBA1429 > UBA1429 > JAJFUJ01. The sequence goes on from JAJFUJ010000199.1 coordinate 14,245, forward strand.
TCGAGTTGGCGGCGCAGCCTGGTGCGCGCAACCGCCACCAGGCGTTCACGGCGACGTTCGTGCGTACGCCACAACTCCTCATCGGGGATGCGGTCGATCTGGCTCCATACCGAATGGTCATAAGGGCGTTCCAGCCAGCGGGGTCCCAGGTAGCGCGCAAATAATCCTGTCATATCGTTTGATATCCAGGAGCATATATGCACTCCATTGGTGATTGAAGTGATTGGAACCTCATCGGGCGGCAACTGCGGCCACAGGCTTTGCCACATTTCACGTGCGACCTGGCCATGCAATTCACTCACACCATTGGCGTGCGCAGCAAGCCTTAAGGCCAACACCGCCATCGAAAAGTTGCCATCGTTCGGATTGTCGCGGTTCTGCCCCAGTTGCAGGAATTCATCCCGTCCCAATCCAAGCTGCTCGTAGTAAGCACCAAAGTAATAGTCCATCATCGAAGGCGGGAAAAGGTCGATGCCGGCCGGCACGTTGGTATGGGTTGTAAATATGTTCCCAGCTTGTGTAGCCTGCCTGGCTTCATCGAACTTGAGGCCGTGTTCGTGCATCGCCGACCGGATACGCTCCAGCGCAAGGAAAGCGGAGTGACCTTCGTTCATATGGCAGATGCTCGGCGAAATTCCCAGCAGTTTGAGCGCGCGGATGCCGCCGATACCGAGCATTATCTCCTGTCTAATGCGCATATCCAGGTCACCGCCGTATAGACGCGAGGTTATCATGCGGTCTTCCGGACGGTTGACAGCCAGGTTCGTATCCAGCAAATAAAGCGAAACTCTGCCTACCAGCACCTTCCAGATTTGCGCTGATACTTGTCGGCCGGGGTAATCCACCACCACCAGGCTCGGTCGGCCATCCGCTCCGCGCTGCAGCTCCATCGGCATGTTGGCAAAATCGTTCAAAGGATAAGATTCCTGCTGCCAGCCGTCGGCATTCAGATACTGCCGGAAATATCCCTCCTGGTATAGCAAACTGACGCCTACCAGCGGCAGATCGAGATCGCTGGCGGATTTCAAGTGATCGCCGGCCAACACGCCCAGGCCGCCGGAATATATCGGCAAACACTCGCTGATGCCGAACTCGGCCGAAAAGTAGGCTACCAGGTGGTTGGGATGGGTGTCAGCATAAGTGCGCTTGAACCATGTATCTTGGGCGCCTAGATATTGCGTTAGCGACTGATAGACGCGATTCATGTGCGCCAGGAAGCCGTCATCAGCCGCCACTTCTTCCAGACGATCCTGGTTGATGGTGCCGAGAATCAGGATCGGATTATGTCCAGCCGATTCCCAGAGGTCGCGGTCCAGGCGACGGAAAAGGTCCACTGCATCCAGGTTCCAACTCCACCAGAGATTCCGGGCTATCTCGCGCAGCGGAGCAAGCTTATCGGGCAGTGAGGGGATAACCGTAAAGACATGATTCGGACGGGGCATGAGCACTCCTGCATCCTAAATATAAAAATCACCCTGCATAGCAATATACACATCTATGACAATGTGTCCAATGGCCATAGCTGCCGATGTCATAGTATGGTGCGCATCCGCAGCCAGGCCGGCTGCCCTTGCCTGGGGGAATAGCGGGCTTTCTACCGGAAAGCCGGTAGAACCATTCGGCGTCGCCGCATGCCGCGCGCCCCAGACCAGGCACCAGCTCCGCAAGCTGGGAGGATTCGGCGCAGCAAGCCAGATGCAGCCCATAAGGCTCAGCCAAGGCAACTAGCTCACGAGCAGTGCCGGCTCGCCAGGCGTCATCATAAGCGGGCATACCCGCTGCCCAATCGGGCAGTTTTTGGGCGAGACGGCTGTCGACACGCTTGTAACTGCCGGGCGGCGCCAGGAAATTGATGACACCGCGCCTGACGCCGTACGAAGCTATCTCGGCAGCCAACTGCTGAAAAATCTCCGGTTTGTGCACCGTCGGGATGACGGGGTCATAGCGCCAGCAGATATGGTCGACGCCGCCAAGGACGCGCGCAAGCAGAGGGATGCCGGACGCGCTTGATCGTGGCACCAGGGGCTCCCATATGCTACCTGCCAAGCCGGTTACCGTCACTTGAGCGGTAATGGTAGTGCCTGCCGTCGCCAACTCGCTGAGGATAGCTTCCCCCTGACGCAGCATACCTAGGGGATCCTTTGTCCAGAGCTGCAGGACCCATGGCGCGCCAAAGGTGTCGAGCACTTGCCTGAGCGCCAGCCAACTGAGCGGTGAGCGCGCCGGATCGGTGCGGCGGGTAAGATCAATATAGACCGCCTCGCCGACACGCGCTTTATATTGTCCGAAACTTGCAAGTGAAAACGAGAGTGGCATCCTAGTAGCGATAAACTATCTTGCCGGCCAGCATCACCATCTTGCATGCGAGGCCAGCGCGGTCGAGGATAAGCACATCCGCTGGGTATCCAGGGGCGAGCGCGCCAATCTGATCGTCCAGATGCATAATATGCGCCGGAGTTTCGGTAGCCATCCGCAGCGCATCGGTAAGGGATATGCCGACAACTTGCACCATTTGTTGCACGCACTGCAGCATCGTAGCCACCGATCCGGCAAAAGCCTTACGATCCTCAGTGAATGCCACCATCTGGTCAGGATCTACATATACAGTACGTTCAGCCACCGTATAGGTGCCCGGCCCAAGGCCTGAAGCGCGCATGGCATCGCTCACCAGCGCGAGCTTATCGGGGCCTTTGAGGCGGTAGGCCATACGCATCAGGCTGCTGGGCAAGTGATAGCCATCGGCGATTATCTCGGTTGTCAGGCCTTCCTCCATCAGAGATGCCTCCACCATACCCGCATACCGCTTGGCATTGATGCGCCTTACGGTTGACATGCCGCTCCAGCAGTGCACAGTGTGGGACATGCCAAGGTTCATCGCCTCGCAAACCTGTTCATAGGTGGCATCGGAATGGCCGCCCGCCGCGATAACACCGCGCTTGACCAACGCCGATATCAACTGCAGCCCGCCTTCGCGCTCAGGGGCAAGCGTCACCGAGTGGAGCAAAGGCACATAGCTAAAGAGCTTGTCGCGTTCGGCAGCATTGGGCATCCGCAACAGCTCAGGCGGATGCGCGCCGCGCTGCTCGAGCGAGAGAAAAGGACCCTCCATATGAATGCCCATCAACCGGGCTTCATCCTGGCGCTGGTTCTCCATCACTTCACGGATGCAATCAAACGCCTGCCAGATATGTTCAAGCTCTGCGCTCGATGTAGTGGCCAGCATACTGGTGGTGCCAGCGCGCAAGTGACGCCGTGCTGTCGTGCGGACAGCCTCAGTCGCGCCATCCACATAATCCGCGCCGTCGCCCGCATGTCCGTGGATATCCACCAGCCCGGGGCAAACAATTTGCCCTTGAGCATCAATTATTTTGGCTTGCTCCGGCACAGGCACCTGGGCGCGCGTACCAACTGCCAGTATTTTGCCGGCGTCGTAAAGCAGCACACCTTGTGGGATTAAGCGAGTCGGCGTGTAGATGACCCCATTGACGATTGCTTGCATCACATTACCTTCTCGTCATATAGATTCAGGCAAACCCGGTTATTGCGGCCGTCATGGCGCTGGTTTCGCAGCATCTGCAAAGAGCTCATCGACCTCTTCCTTGGAGCGCAACCCGACAGCCTGTAGGATGCGTGCCAGTAAAAGCGGTTCGGGCGCAGCTCCCTCGATGGCTACCGTCTCGTTGATGATGATGCGGGGCACGCCCTGTACCTCATATTTATGGGCCAGGTGCGGGAACTCGATCGCCTCGACCATATCGGCGCGCACCTTGTCGCTGGCGACGGCCAGCGCATGGGCAAGCTGCACGGCTGCCGGGCAATATGGACAAGTAGGAGTCACCAGCACTTGGATGTGAACCGGCTCGGTTATATCGGCTAATGCTTTGAGGGTCTCGTCAGAGAGCTTGGATTTACCGCGAGATACCATGATGATTGTCTCTACCAGTGAGGTGAATTCGTACCCCGAGGGAATGCCGTAGAAACGCACACCATAATCGGTATCCCCTATCACAACAGTGGCCGGGATTTTGTCTATGCCATATTGCGCAGCGATATCTGCATTGGTGACGAAATCGAACACTTCAACGGTTATTTTATCCGAGAGACCGGCGACTTCACGCAGAATGGCTTCAGTCTCACGACAAAACTGGCAGGCAACCGTTTGAGTAAAAAAGAGTAGCTTGACAGGATTGACCATATGCTCTGCCAAATGCCCTTGCAGAAATTTGTTATCCTTCTCTGATAGTAGCGCCATTTCTTGACTCCTCATCCACTACTTTTCGATCGCGGCCGGCTGACTATTGATAGCGTGAAGCAGCGCCGGATCGAACTTGCGTTTGCGAGTGTAGGTATACAGCCCGTTCACCTCTTGCTCAACATCGGTGAGCTGGGTATAACAAAATGCGCACATCCGCGGGTGGTTGAGCAAGGCCTCGGTAAGCGCCCGATAACGCGCCAGGAACTCGGCTTCGGAACGCGGGCGTCCGGCAACTCCACCGTACCCCCAACTCTCGCCATCGGTCTGCCCCGGATTCCACCAGATGCCGCCGTATTCACTGCAGAAATACGGTTGGCCGGCGTAGGGGACATCCAACTGAGGGCGATTGATAAACGGCTCTCCGCCCTCGGCAAACGGTGCAAAGAGCTGCGCAAACGCCGCAGGGTTTTGCTCATAGTTATGGCAATCATAGATATCAGTCTCAACATGCTGATACCCGCTCGTGTCGATAACCGGCCGCGTGCGGTCGAATGCCTTGGTCAGGTGGTAGATATTGCGCAGTACCTCGGGATTTTGATCGGCCTGGGTTTCGTTGAAAGGGCACCAGCCGACGAGCGAGGGATGGTTATAATCGCGCCGCAGCTCCTCGAGCCACTGTAGTTGGAAAACCTCCAGCGCCTTAGCTTGCCCGAGATCCAACCCCCAACTGGGGAACTCGCCCCACACCAGATAACCCAGCTTATCTGCCCAGTAGAGATAGCGCGGATCGAATACTTTTTGGTGCAGCCGCGCGCCGTTAAAACCCATCTCCTTTGAAATGACTATATCATTGCGCAGCGCATCATCACTGGGCGCAGTATATATGCCGTCAGGGTAAAAACCCTGGTCGAGTACCAACCGTTGATAGAGCGGTTGGTCATTCAGGCGCAGCGCATAGCCCTGGATGCCCAGCGAACGCAGCCCAAAATAACTTGACACGTTATCAGGGGCGCCGCCGGCGGGCGCGAGAGTCAGTTGTAAATCATACAGCGTTGGGCTGACGGGCGACCAGGCGGCCGGCTCTTTTAGGTGAATGCTGCCGCTGGCGTGCGCACCCGCATAACGCAATTCCGCCTTGCCGACCACTGCTCCATATAGCAGAGCAATCGCTTGCAGAGTGCCCTTGCTCCAAGCCCCCCCCAACTCGGCCTCGATAAAGAGCGTGCTGTTGGGCAGGTCAGGCGTCAGACGCAGGCTGGCGATGTAGCTGGCGGGAACTGGCTCCAGCCAAACGGTTTGCCAAATGCCGGTAGTGCGAGTGTACAAGCAAGCGTAGGAGTGATAATGATCGGACTGTTTGCCGGTCGGTTGCAGGGGCGAGCGCGTATCGTCGCAAGCGAATATGGTCAGCACGTTTTCACCGCGCTGCAGCCAGGCGGTGATATCCAGGCTAAAGGGTGTGTAGCCACCGATGTGGCTGCCGGCCCGAGTACCGTTAATGAAGACTATCGCCTGGTAGTCGATGGCGCCAAAGTGCGCCAGCACGCGCTGGCCTTGCCATCCATCCGGCACTTGAAACGTGCGGCGATACCAGACGCCCGGATGGAAATCGGTATCCGCAATACCTGAAAGTCGGCTCTCGGGGCAGAACGGCACCAGGATCTCGCGGTCCAGTTTTTCAGCCTGCCCTAAACCACGGGCTTCGCCGCTTAAACTTGGATCAAAAGTGAAATCCCACACCCCGTTGAGGTTAAGCCAGTCCGAGCGTCTCATCTGCGGCCATGGATATTCCGGAAAAGGGACTATCATCTCGGCTCCTTTTGTTTTATACTCATACTCACCGCTCATTATACGCAGCTTGTTTACCGAGCGCCAGTATTGTCTATACTGGACGGTATCATCTTTCTGCACTCTGCTTGCTCAAAGGATGGCGATGCGGCCTATACCAGAGCGCTACCAGAACCTGGCTATCGAACTATTACGCGACCTGGTGCGAATCGACACCTCGAATCCGCCAGGCAATGAACTTGCTGCCGCCGAATATCTACAGCAACGGCTCAACCTCTGTGGCATCACAACCACTCTTCTAAAAACTGCCCCTAAACGAGGCAACCTGATAGCGCGCTTGCGAGGGGATGGCCTGGCGGCGCCGCTCTTGTTGGTTGGTCATTTGGACGTGGTGCCGGCTGCCGAGCAGGATTGGATTCATCCGCCGTTCTCAGCCGAAATTCATGATGGCATGGTCTGGGGACGCGGCACCACCGACATGAAGCATATGGTAGCTGTATCGGCGGCGATACTTGTAGCCCTTGCCGAATCAGGCATCAAGCTCAAGCGGGATATCGTGCTGGCTGCTACAGCAGACGAGGAGCAGGGCAGCACTTACGGGATGGCCTGGCTAGTTAAACACGCACACGAGTTGCTCAATGCTGAATGCGCTATCAACGAGGGCGGCGGCAATTGCATACATATCAACAATCGTCCGTTTGTTACCTTCCAGGTGGCAGAGAAGGGCGTCTGCCGCACAGAATGGACGGCGCGCGGCAGCGACGGGCATGCTTCGCAGCCAAGTGCGGAGCTGGCTACGATTCGCCTGGCTCGGGCATTAGCAACATTGGGGGATGGGTATATTCAGAGCGGAGTGAACGACACGATGCGTCTGGCGCTCTTACAAATCGCTTCCTTTCGTTCTCCCGAAGCGCGAGAACAGGTAGCCCGCTTGCTGGAACAGCGGCGTATCGAAGCAGCCCTTATGAGCGCCGGGCTCGACCAGGGCGCTATACGCGCCGTGCGGCCGCTTTTTTATACTACCGCCGCCGCAACTGCGCTGCAGGCCGGCGACATAAAGGCGCTTAATGTGCTGCCTGCCAAAGCTCAAGCCTGGATAGATGGACGTATCCTGCCCGGCCAGAGCCGGACTGATTTTGTAGCGCTTTTGCAACAACGCTGTGGCAGGAATGTCTCAATCCAGCCTATACAACAGCAGTACAGCCCCGGCCAAGAGCTGCCCGCTGAGTCGCCCTTGTTTCAGATCGCAGAGAAAGTAATGGCGCAAGCGCTGCCGGGTGCAGTGTTAGTGCCATGGATGTGCGCGGGCGCGACGGACGCCATCCATCTCTATGATTGCGGTATCCCGGCGTATGGTTTTGTGCCTATGTTGGCTATCCAGAATGAACAGAACAAAACCGGGCCGCACGCTGCCAATGAGCGCATCAGCATCGCGAATGTGCAGACAGCCTTGCACGTTTTATATCATGTTGTGCGCGATTATTGCGGTTATGCTTAAACTGCTAGACAGAAATACCGTACAGGTTGGCGGCATTGCGCCAGGCTATCATCTCGAATGTCTGACGGCTGATTTTGCCCTGTTCGACTGCAGCGTTTAGATGCCTGACCAGCGGCGTATCATCCGTGGGAGCGCAGATATCCAAGGCAAAGAGCAGGCGCTCGCGGTATTGCTCCAGGAAAGCATAACCAAATTCCGGGTCGCGGCTGATGGCGTTATATCCGCTGCCGGCTGAAAGGTCGCCGTACAGGTTGGGATAACGCTCGAAGAGCTGCGGCAGCCTCCCGCCGGGGAGCACTTTGCCCTTGGGGTAGCCATTGCGGCCGACCGGTCCATAATCGGTGCTCATCTCGGCCCAAAAAGGCTGCGAGTGCCCCAGAATTTTGCAACCCGGGAAGCGCTTGAGGGTGTTTTCCAGACCGGGCAAACCCGGGGCATCTACCAAGCCGTAATAACCGCCTTGCTCGGGGGCAATGTGAATCGTTACCGTAAGCATGCAAGCCTGGCAGGCAGCGAACAGGTTGAGCACGCGCGGGTCATCAAACGGCAGGTTGCAGGTAACCTCGCCTAGCCCCTTGCAACCCGCAGCGCTATAATAATCTAGGTAACGGTGTAAGTCGGTTTTAGCGGAATTGCCATCAATCCGCGGGTCAACATTGCAGAAAGGGATAAACCGGCCAGGATAATCATGCGCGACAGCGAGCATCTCTTCGGTGGTGGTATAGCATATACCGCATTCGGGGCTTACCAGCGGAAGCAGCATCCCTTTGGCAATGCCGAGGCGGTCCATCATCGCGATGAGTTCCTCGGGCGTCGCAAAGGTGCTGCCATTCGTACGCCGGACGCCCGAAATCCTGGTCGTATGCATATGCAGATCGATAAACATGGCACCTCCCCAATATGAGCTTGAGCAAGATTAGCAATGTTAATGCGTTGAGTCAACCAAGAGCACAGCGCTATGTGGGATGACTACGTCATCGAAGGGACCTTCGGTGCACCTTCGCCCGTGGAGCGGGTGCTGGTTGTGATTGTGCCTTCCCAGCGTGATTGGGAATTGGTGCAGCACGAGCGTTGGTATCGCATCCCGGTCGCGCGAGCACCGGCGCGCCTTGCTGCAGAATACCTGGCCTTCTATCACACCAGCAAGATGGAAGAGCGCTGGTCCATCTGCCACTATGCGCCGGTGCGCGGTTACCGCCTGTGCAAACGGCGCGAGCTGCTGCCGGCAGAGGCCAATCACCCGCGCGCCGAGCAAGCCTATTACAAAATCGAGCTTGGCCCGCTCGAAACGCTGCCCCAGCCTATTCCAAGCCTTAAGCTGCGCCGCATCACTTTTATCGCTACGACGATGGAACGCCTGCTCCAAGCGCGCGATGTAAGCGAGCTGTGGGAGCACGATTCGCGCACAGATCAACTGCGCCGCGTGCTGGCTATTAGCGACTGGCTGTGGTGGCAGTATTACTGAGGTTCGGCGGTTTTGGCAACAACAAAAGCAACCTGACTGTGCCAGTTGACTACTTTGCCGGCTAACTGGCTGATATAGAGTTGCTGCAGCGCTTGCAGCGTCTGCTCATCCAGCATAGAACGCATTTGGTCAGCATAACTGGGTTTAGCTCCTCCTGAGCTAAACCAGGCCTCCACCAGCTCCGGCGCGATATACTGCTCGCGTGTAAAAGGCACAGCTTCCAACCTGGCTATCTGCAGGCCAGCTTGCTCTAGGGCGGCTTGTAAGTCATTCAAGCCCCAGGCAGTCGAAGGATTATCGGGGTCATTGTATATCGCTGCCTCAGCCTGCGTAATGGCAGCGGCCAAATCCTGCGGCAGTGAGCTCAGGTCTGCCAGGTCGGAAAGGCGCTGAGCCAGCGAGGGGATCACCTCGGCCAGGCTAAGGCGCCCGCCAAGGGCAAGCAGATGGACAAGCACCTGCAGCGTTTGAGCCCGGGCGTGAGGCTGCGCCAGGGCGTTTCGCCCGATTATTGCATCAAAGCGCAGTTCTCCCTCGCCTGATGCAGCCAACAGCTCCGGCAGTTCCTGGATAGCGCCGTACAGCACGTGCGGGCGTTCGATTTCGGCCAGCAGCTCACAGCCCTGAGATATCGTTTCTGCAGCGGCCGCATCGTGCGCCAACGTATACACACCGCCTTCTGGCGCCTGGCGCAATGCTTCCCATGTCAGCAAGCCGGTTGTAGCATTGATATCGAGCACCGTATCGTAACGGTGCAGCGCCAGGGGAGCAAAGACTTGTTCGCGTATTTCAGCCAGGTAGCGGCTGGCAGCCTGGGTAGTGCGCTGCAGCCAGCGGTCGCGCGTGCGGGTGGGCGGGGAGTAAGTGAGGGAATCGTCGGGTGAGGTTGTCTCTATCATCGCGGCCAACTGCTCCTCACGACGCCTAGCAACGTGTTCGCGCAGCTTGGCCTCATACCCCTGATCGCTCGGATGATAAAATACTTTGCCTTGAAGGCTGGCCGGCAGATACTGCTGGGCTACCCAGTGGTCGCGGTAGGCGTGCGGATAGAGATAGCCTTCGCCATGGCCAAAGCTCTCACGGTCGCGCGAGGCATCCTTGAGGTGCGTTGGCACCTCGCCCTCCCCTTCCTGCTCCACACCAGCCAGGGCGTCAAAAAAGCCCATGGCGGAATTGGATTTCTCGGTCGTGGCCAGATACAGCGCCGCCTGCGCCAGGTGGAAGCGCCCTTCTGGCAGGCCGACACGCTCGAACGCCTCCGCAGCAGCCGTCACCACACCTAGGGCGAAAGGATCCGCCAGCCCGACATCCTCGCTGGCCAGGATTAACATGCGCCGAAAGATAAAGCGCGGATCCTCGCCGGCATATACCATGCGCGCTAGCCAATATAGGGCGGCATCCGGGTCGGAGCCGCGCAGCGACTTGATGAACGCGCTGATGGTATCAAAGTGATAATCGCCCTCCGGGTCATAGAGCACGGCGCGCTGCTGAATAGATTCCTCGGCAACAGCCATATCGATATGGATGATACCGTCGGCGGTGGGAGGGGTGGTCTCAACCGCGAGCTCCAGAGCATTGAGCACTGAACGCGCATCGCCATTGGCCACCCGCACGAGATGGTCAAGCGCATCCGAATCGAGCTGCACCCGGCGCTTGCCATAACCGCGTTCCGGGTCAGCCAAAGCATGCAGCGCTACCTGGCGCAGGTTGTCCTCGGTCAAGCGCAGCAGTTGGAACACCCGGCTGCGGCTGAGCAGCGCGCTGTTGACAGAGAAGTAAGGATTTTCAGTCGTGGCGCCAATCATGATAATCGTGCCGTTCTCAACCCAGGGCAGCAGGGCGTCCTGTTGGGCTTTGTTCCAACGGTGCACCTCGTCGATGAATAGAATCGTGCGCTCGCCGGCCATGCTGCGCACCTGCTGAGCTTCGGCGGTAATAGCGCGGATATCTGCCACACCCGCCAGGACGGCGTTTATCGTCACAAAGCGCGAGCGGGTAGTATTGGCAATGACTCGCGCGAGGGTGGTCTTGCCCGAGCCGGGAGGCCCATAAACGATTAACGAGGAGAGCTGGTCAGCCTGGATGGCACGGCGCAGCAACCGGCCATGCCCCAGGATATGCTCCTGCCCGACGAACTCATCCAGGGTGCGCGGCCGCATGCGAGCCGCTAGAGGCGCTTCTCGCTCGATGCGCTCCTGGTTGGCTTGTGAAAACAGGTCATTGCCCTTTTGCTTAGCCACGATCGCCCTCAGCTTTTTGCTGCGCCAGACGGCGTTTGCGCTCGTTCAGCGCCCGTCGGGCGCTACGCCAATTCTGCTGAGCCACTGCCACGAGCTCATCATCGACGATATGCTCTGAATACCGCGCCACCATAAAGCTGTCGGTTAGCTGGTGAGCCGCTTGACCGCTTTCCGGCAAACTAGCAGCGAGGCTCTGTTCATATTCAAGGGGCGTCGCCGAGTGCGGCCGCGTCAATCCCTGGTCTTCTGCATACTCCAGCAGCGCGAGGTATAGAAAGCGCACGCGTTCACGCGTAGTCATTCGGTTCCAATTGACGCGGCGCGTCCGTGGGCGCGTGCGCCTGGCCTGGCGTAGCGCCACTACCTGGCGCTGCAGGCCGCTCTTGAGGGTCCGCCATAGGCGCGCAGATCCCTTGCCCAAACCCCTGAATAGATCTGCCAACCATTTCAGAATACGCAAGTCTTTTAAGCGTCTGAATAGATCCCAACGGTCATTTAGAAACCGCAGGATGGCATAGGTGGCGACGGCCAGCAAAACACCCCAGAAGATCATCGAGCGGGCAACCTGCAGCCAGCTTGCCGTCCCCGCCGCCCCGCCGACAACGTCGGGCGGAATGGGGGTCGCGACCGGAACGGGCGTCACGCTCGCTTCCATGGGTTGGTTCTTGAACAAGCTACCCAAAAACATAACGATATATGTTACGGCGGCGATGATAAAGTAAACCAAATTGAGCACAACATAAGCGATCCAGCGTACCACTGTGCTGATGACGCTGATTACGCCAACGGAATAGCTGACGGGCAAAAGCGCCGAAATAACGCCCACCAAACCAAGGAAGAGCAGCACATATATCGTCCAGCGCTGCCCCAACGCTGGTGCGACGGAAATCCCCTGGTTTTCCCAGGTAGCCTTGAGGGTGGTGTACTGCACCTGGCTGATAAGCAGCAAGCCAATAGCGTAATACAGCATAATATTAAGGATAGCGGGTGTTGCCGGTTTGCCAACGAGCGCCATGTTACGGATATCCATCTGGGTCAATCCGGCCAGCGCTATCATCAGGGCGCCACCGATGAAATATGTAGTGGTGATCCCATGGATGCGCGAACGTCGATCAACCTGGCCATGCTGCGGGATCGTCACCCGCAAATAAAAATCTGGATCGGTAACAACCGGCGGCTTCTCGAACGGCGAGCTTTCTAGCTCCTGAATTGCCTTCGAGAGATATGCGGCGACAGCCCAAAAGACAAATATCAATAGCGCTTCCATTATAAACTCGGCGCTAAAAAAGGTGGCTACATCAGTGCCCCAATCCGACATATCCTGTAAAAGCCGCTGGCTGCCGTATGTGAAATACATACCAAAGCGAATAACCAACAAGATAACCACCCACTCGACGAACCGGAAGCGGAATACATCGCGCTGGCCTGCTTCACGACGGTTTAGCAGTCGCTGGGCGTGGATACTTTCCAGAGAGACAAGAAAAACCAGGATAACGATGAAATCGGCCGGCCAGTTGGGGGACATGATAGACACAAACATGGCCACAGATTTGGCTATGCAAGTCATCATTCCCGCAATGGCTAGCGGGCGGATGATCTCCTCCATAGCAAACTGGCTGGCAGGGCGGGCACTGCCAGCCAGCGCTTCACGCGTTGAGTTACCGCCAGACATTCAGATCACTCTCCTGCCACACCTCAAAAGTTTCGATGCCCGCCTGCTCCATACGGCGCTTGATGGCCGCAAATGAGGCCTGCGGATCAACCAGGATAAGGATAATATTCAAGCCGCTGCGCTTGAGCAGGAGCAAGATAGAGACCAGCTCGTCTGTGGCGTGTGGTGTAACGACCACTCCGGTTCCGCCCCAGCGAAGCTGCAGGCGCGCTTCCCGCAGGATGACCTCGAACGGCACCTGTTCGTTCAGTTCGATGCGCGCCAGCACGTCCAGAATCGCGGTAAGCTGCGCAGCCCCGCGGTTAGGCCGCAGGTTAATGGCGCTGTCCTCGTCCACCAGCGGGTCGCTGCCATTGCTGGATATGCCAACGGTCTGGCGCTGCTGGGTAAGCACAGCGGCGAACGATGCTGCCGTCTCGATTGCCAACTCACTGGCCGTGGCCAGACGCTGTACACTGTAATCCGCGCGGTTCAGGTTAAGATAAATCTGGGCTTCTACGGAGATTGCCGGTTCAAAGCGTTTCGTCTGCAGTTGCCCGCTGGAAGCGGTCATCTTCCAATGGATGTGGCGCAAGCTGTCGCCATCCATGTACGGCCGGACGCCCAGCAATCGGCTGGGGTCTTCCATCAGGCTTTGCTTGCGCCGTATCGTACCGTAAGGCGTTTGAGCCGGAAGGCTGAGGTCGGTCAAAGACACAATACGCGGGTACACTGCAATATTATGCTTGTGAATAACCTGACGCTCCTCGGAATAGATGCCAAACAGGTCGCCCGCCTCAATAGTCATCGGGCCTAGCAAGTATAACCCGCGGTGACGGCAATCCAGCTCATAGTGCATGGTGGCACTTGAGCGCGGGCTCATAGATAAGACCGCCCGCTCAAAATTAGGCGTCTTGAGGCGAGCCGGAACACTCTCGTGCACACGTAGATAGGGGATCGGCAGCCAAGAGCGGTTGGTTACCGTTAAGGTGACAGGCACCTTTTCTCCGTTGAGGGCGCGGCCTTCGTAGGTACGTTCGCAAACGATGCGTTTCAGCACAGCATCGATCCAGGCGCGCGAAAGCAGGTAAACAAAGAAAAAGATATAGACAACGTAGAATATAAAATCAAAGCGAAAGAAAGCTGCTAACGCTATCACGCCGAGAAGGAAAACCATTAAATTCGGCATCGTGCTTCCGCCGTCCTAGGCCGGCTCGCTCAAATCAAGCCGGGTCTCTTCAAGGATGGTGCTTAGAATGGCATGGCTGTCGCGGCCACGCAAGGCGCTCTCCGGCTTGATAATAAGCCGATGGCCGATAATTGCGGGTGCAAGCAGCTTCACGTCATCCGGCAGCACGTAATCGCGCCCGCGGATGGCAGCCAGCGCCTGAGCAGCCTTGAATAAACCCAGGCTGCCGCGCGGGCTGACGCCCAGCGCCAGATCATAGTGTTCGCGGGTAGCGCGAACCAGGCGCAGGATGTAGTGGCTCACAGTTTCATCCACGGTAATATCCCACAGCTCGGGCTGCAGACGCAGCAGGTCTTTAATATCGACAACCTGAGTCAGGCTCTCAATCGGATGGGCGCGCCGCAGGTTGATAAGGATTTGCTGCTCCTCCTCGAAGGTTGGGTAACCCAAAGAGATGCGCATCAGAAAGCGGTCAAGCTGCGCTTCGGGCAGAGGAAAGGTGCCTTCATATTCGATTGGGTTTTGGGTAGCAAGCACCATAAAAGGATGCGGCAGGTGGCGCGTGTTGCCATCCACCGTAACCTGGCTCTCGCCCATCGCCTCAAGGAGCGCAGACTGAGTTCGGGGGGTGGCGCGGTTGATCTCATCCGCCAACAGGATGTTCACAAAAGCAGGGCCGGGGCGGAACTCGAATTCGCCGGTCTTTTGGTTAAAGACAGAAACGCCGGTGACGTCATTCGGCAACAGATCCGGCGTACACTGCAGCCGTTTGAATGAACAGCCCAGTGAAAGCGCCACAGCGCGAGCGAGCATCGTTTTCCCCACCCCGGGGATATCCTCAATGAGCACATGGCCGTCGCACAGCAGCGCTACCATCACCAGTTCGATGGCCTGGCGTTTACCTACAATGACGTGTTCGACATTATTGATGACGGTATCGACAAACTGTGCGATTTCTTTGACAGACATCTCTATCAGCCTTCTTTCGCTAGTGAGGTAGCCTTATTCTAGGCATGCAATACATCCTAGGCAAGTGTTTGCACGCGACGATGTTCAGTTTACCCCATATTGTCCCATCTGGAGCAACGCGCTACCGATGCTTGCGTATAGAAAGCAGAGTTTTCACAGCCAATGCTGTAAGATAGCTGAGTGACACTGTACTGAGTTGTTGGGAACGCTGTGCCGCGAGCATTTACTAACAACTAACGCACAACAGAGCTACCTGCATTAGGTAGGATGTACAGCGGTATCGTATGCTTGGGCACGGGCGCTTTGCTCAGGCAAGTCGCGATTTGGGGGAATTGCCTATTGAAGATGATAAAAGAATAACTTATAATCATTTATGCAGAGAGTACCAGAGTCGTTTTCAGGCACTTACAGGAGGGAAGTATGGATGCAAGTCGGTCTTTCAAGTACGTTTTTGAGGACAAGGACTGGATCAAAAAGGTGCTTATCGGCGGTGTATTGAATATCATCCCAGTGGTTGGCTGGGCGTTTACATTAGGTTACGGGATGCGGCACTTTAAGAAAATACGCGAGGGCCAGGAATTGCCGCTCCCCGAATGGGACGACTGGGGAGGAGATTTCCAGCGAGGTATTATGATCCTGGTGGGCTTCCTCGGTTACGCCGTGCCATTTATTATCCTGGGCATCTTCTCTAGTATTTTCGGTGCAGCCGGCGATGATGCAATCCAGCGCGGTAATAGCGGCGGTGTTTGGATGGTTTGCACCGGCTTGATAACATTTGTTGAAGTTATATATGGAATTGTCCTTGCCGCTTGGTCACCCGCGGCGCTCTTGAGCTATTTGAAAGAAGAGAAACTGGCAGCCTTCTTCAAATTCGCTGATATTTGGGCGATTATCAAGACCAACAGTAAAGAATACATTACTCTGGTGCTGATGTGGTTGGTCGCCATGGTTGCTGCCAGCATTATCGGCACAATTCTCTGCGGTGTCGGCAACTGGTTTACGTGGTTTATCGCTACCCTGATATGTATGCACCTGCTCGCGCAGTTCTATAACATTATCTGGGGCGCCGGGACCCCATTCAGCAGCACGCCGCCAGCCGACAACTCGTTCCAGATTCCTCAATAACGCGCTTATGCCGGTTCAAGAGGCGGAGATATATGTCTCCGCCTCTTGCGTTTCCTATGAATGATAGCTGCTGAAAGCGAGTCTGACAGTTTTTGGCAGTTATCGCACGTTATAATGGTGCTGTCTGGTTGCCGTAAAGGCAAGCAGCTCTAAGGAAGATGGACATTAAAACATCCAGGATCCCCGGTTTTTACAAGCTCTCTGTGTATGAACGCCGCCGGCTCGTAGCTGAGTTTGCCAGCCTGGGCTCGGCAGAGAGTCAACCGAATAACGAGATGCCTGCGCTCGAGCTTGAACAGGCTGAACGGATGATCGAGAACGTCATCGGCACTTACTGCCTGCCTTTTGCTATCGCCACCAACTTTACCATCAATGGCCAGGACCGTCTGGTACCGATGGTCATCGAAGAACCATCTGTCGTGGCGGGCCTCAGTTATGCCGCCCGCCTGGTGCGCGACGGCGGCGGTTTTCAAACCACAAGCGATGAGCCGCTGATGATCGGCCAGATGCAGATTCTGGATGTCCCCAATCCTGCCGCTGCCCGCCTCCGTTTGCTTGGCGCTAAAAGCGAGCTGCTCGAACAAGCCAATACGATTGACCCTGTGCTGGTGCGTTTAGGCGGTGGCGCGCGCGATATCGCGGTGCACCTGATACCCGCAAGCCCGATCGGGCCGATGCTGGTGTTGCACCTTATCTATGACGTGCGCGATGCGATGGGTGCCAACGCCGTAAATACTGCGGTGGAATCATTGACTGCAACCGTGGAGCGCCTGAGCGGCGGGAGAGTAGGCTTGCGCATCATCTCTAACCTGGCTGACCGACGCTTGGCGCGCGCCTGGGGACGGGTGCCCAAGGAATCGCTGGCACTGGAAGGGTTACCGGCCGAGGAAGGCGTCCAGCGCGTGCTCGAAGCGCACGCCTTTGCCGAGGTTGACCCGTACCGCGCAACTACCCATAACAAAGGTATCATGAACGGCATCGATGCAGTAGCCTTGGCGACCGGCAACGATTGGCGCGCCATCGAAGCCGGAGCGCACGCCTATGCTGCGCGTTCAGGAGTTTACAAACCCCTCACCACCTGGGAGCGCTCCGCCGAAGGGGACCTCATCGGTTCGATCGAGCTGCCTCTCGCCGCGGGCACAGTGGGCGGCGCTACCAAGAGCCATCCGCAAGCACGCTACGCGTTGCAAATATTGGGGGTGGAGCACGCTCGCGAGCTGGCCGAGATTATGGCGTCCGTCGGGTTGGCTCAGAACCTGGCAGCGCTGAGGGCGCTGGCGATGGAAGGCATCCAGCGCGGACATATGCGGCTGCATGCCCGCCAGGTGGCTATGGCTGCGGGTGCAGAAGGTGAATTAGTCGACCTGGTAGCCGATAGAATGATCCAGGCGCAGACGGTGCGTTCCGATGCTGCCGAAACCATTCTAAAGGCACTGCGCGTCCAAACGGGGAGCGTATAGCATGCAGGTAATGAAGCCTCTGCGTACAGTAGGCATCATGGGATATGGGGCGTATATACCACGTTACCGTTTGCCGGCCAGCGAGATTAGCCGCATCTGGGGCGGGGAGACTGAGGGAACGGCTGCATTCAAGAGCGTGCCAGGCCTGGACGAAGACACCATCACCATTGCCATCGAGGCGGCGCGCAACGCTAGCACTCGTGCGGGCATCGACCCATGTGCATTACGCGCGGTATGGGTCGGCAGCGAATCACATCCTTATGCCGTCAAACCCAGCTCAACGTTGGTCGCCGAAGCCATCGGCGCCGGGCCGGGCTGCCTGGGTGCGGATTGGCAGTTCGCCTGTAAAGCCGGCACCGAAGCGCTGCAGGCCGGCATTGCGTTGATTGGCTCAGGTATGGCGGATTATGCTATGGCGATAGGCGCAGATACCGCACAGGGACGGCCAGGCGACGCATTGGAATATACCGCCGCTGCCGGCGGCGCGGCCTTTATCCTCGGTCCGGCCGAGCAAAGCGCGGCTGTGCTGGAAGGCTCGTACTCCTATATCAGCGACACCCCCGATTTCTGGCGCCGACCGCAGCAGCACTTTCCGCGCCACGGCGGGCG
>JAJFUJ010000211.1 GCA_021372475.1 Chloroflexota bacterium
CTTCACTCTACCCGAATGCCGTTTACCAGGTCAACATACGGCTTGTACTCGAGCTTGGGGCGCGGCTCAAAAGCAATGTACACCTCGAGCATCCCGCCATGCACGGCGCGTTCGCGGCGCGCCGCCAAGAGGTCGCCGATAATCTCCCCCTGGCTCTGCCATTCGGCCAGCGCCTCGCCCAGCAGCATCTCGGCCGCCTCGGGGGCGCGCACCGCGCGGTTGGCGCGGATGCTCGGGTGTGCGCTGCAAACCAGCGCATCCTCGGGCGAGAGGTCGCCCCACACGGAATACTGTAGCGCACTGGCAATCTTGCATGGCGCGGCCCAATCCACGCCCACCGGGTCGCCGGCCTGCACCCCATCGTAACGGCCGATGTCATAGGCGGCGGTGTGGTCCGAGTGCTCGCGGTAGCCGTTGGGGATCATCAGGCGCGTGATGCCCATCTCCCTGAGCAGGGTGATTACCGGGCGGAGCGTCCCCTCCACGCCGGCCGGCAGCTTCCAGCCAATGTAACTGACTAACGAAAAGTCGGGGAATCCCAGGTAGTGCAGCGTCTTGCCTTCCACCAGGCCGAATTTGCCATGGGCGCGGATCGATTCGGCGCGGCGGGTGGCCACGATGGTATCGCGCTCCGCGACGCGGCTATAGCCAGCCGAGCCATCGCAGCAGATGGCCACATGCGCCTCGGCACCGTTGGCCTGGGCTGCCTGGATGGCATATCCCGCGCCCAGCAGGGCGTCATCGTCGTGCGGGCTGAGCACCAGCAGGCGCTCCTGCTTGCCACGCCAGCCTGGAAAGAGCGTGTTGATATCGTGCGAGCCGCTGCGCCCGCGCAGGTCGTAATAAGTGAATTCGCTCGGATGCATATTCCGCCTCGTTTGATATGATGCGCCGATTGTGGCACAGACGGGGAGGATTGTAAAGAGGAGGGAAACGGACGAATTATGCTAAATATGTCCGTTATAACGGACATATTTATATGAATTTGTCTGTTATAACGTACGTATTTGATTAAATATGTACGTTATGGTATACTGGAGCCATGAACATACAAAGATCCTTACTGAAGCATTTACAGGCTGCCCTTACCCCAGGCAAGGTGCTGGTGCTCTATGGTCCACGCCAGGTAGGCAAGACGACCCTGGTGCGCGTGCTTCTGGACCAGGTGGACATCCCCCACCGTTTTATAAGCGCCGATGAGCTGGTTTACCGCGATGCGCTTGCCAGCCAGAACCGACGTATCTTGGGAGATCTGGTCGGCAGCACCCGGCTACTAGCGATTGATGAAGCCCAGCGTGTGCCGGATATCGGCATCAACCTGAAAATCCTGGTAGATAATCATCCGGATGTCATGTTTCTGGCCACCGGCTCAGCCTCCTTCGACCTGGCAAACAAAATCAGTGAACCGCTGACTGGCCGAAAACGCACCTACAGCCTGTTTCCTGTGAGTTATGCTGAACTCGCAGGCACCTTCGGGGCATTTGAGACTGGCGCCCAGCTCGAGCGCTGGCTCATTTTTGGGGGGTATCCGGCTATAATTACTGCTGATACGCCGACCGAGCGCGAGACACTACTGGCCGAATTGGTTGGCTCGTATCTCTATCACGATATCCTCGATCTGGAGGGAGTGCGGCGGTCGGATAAAATAGTCGCCCTGCTGCGCTTGTTAGCCTTGCAGATTGGGCATAACGTGTCCGTTTCAGAATTAGCCGCCAACCTGGCACTCAACCACCAAACCGTCGCCCGTTACCTGGATTTGCTCGAAAAGGTGTTTGTTATTTTCAAGCTGCCTGGTTTTTCGCGCAACCTGCGCAAAGAGATATCCAAGAGCAATCGCTACTACTTTTACGATAACGGAGTGCGCAACAGTCTGATTCAAAACCTCAACCCGCTGGCACTGAGGGCAGATGTCGGCCAACTTTGGGAGAACTATCTGATGGTGGAGCGTCGAAAGGCCAATCAAAACGCCGAACGCTACGCCAATACCTACTTTTGGCGCACCTATGACCGGAAAGAGATTGACTACATCGAGGAACGCGATGGAAACCTGGATGCCTATGAGTTTAAGTGGCAGGGTGCGCTGCGCGCCTCTGCACAGCGCGAGTTCACGGATGCTTATCCCGGGTCACAGGTACATACTGTGACCAGGGAAAACTATACCGAATTTATCGGGTAGGGGACCGCGTTAACCTGTCTTGAATGCGCATGGTTGCCTAAAACGGGCACTACGGCTTGTGCTCTGCCCCAATCTAGGATAATATCGCTAAGTTGCATCGTGAAACCGCGGAGGCTGTCGTGTCCATTCCGGATATCACCGCTGCCGTCAGGCAGTACCTGCGCGAGGTTGAGCGTGCATACGCTTATGTCATTCCGGCGTACTCAGCCGGAATCCATCCTCCTCTGCGTCATTCCCGCGCAAGCACTTACCTCATCCCCGCGCAGGCAGAGATGACGGCCTTGTAATGTTAGTTGTGTTGCAATGTGAATAATGCGTATTATAAGGCAAAATCCTGCCGCCTCTATCCCCCCTCGTTCCTGCCCAGCCAGCCTTTGTTCACCGCGCCCTTCCGTCCCTCCAGCCACAACTGCAAATCCAGCGGCAGCGCTTCCTCCTCCGCCTGCGCCTGGCCGCCGCCGCCCACTTCTGCGCCCAGCATCGTCATCACCTCGCCCACAGGAGAGTCCTCCCCGGCGATAAACAAGCTGTGCACCCCGCGCGCCTCGGCGCCTTTGTAGAACTTGTGGTCGCGCAGGTTGAGCGTCCAACCTTCGAGGGTGAGGGTGCGAGTGGCCGGGAATCCCAGGTGCAGGTGATACTGCCCGCTTCCCTGCCTGGCGACGCCGCAGTTCTCGTTGAACTCGCCCGGTTGCATATAGCCGATAACCTCGCCTTGCGCCAGGCTGCGC
>JAJFUJ010000218.1 GCA_021372475.1 Chloroflexota bacterium
GCTCTCGACGGCGCCATCCAGGTTAGTATGCTTCTTGATACGGTTAACGACGATGATGCCGCCAGCTCGCGCAGCCAGTGCGTCCAGGTAAACCGGCGTGCCCGAGTTGGTGCAGCCGAGCTGCACAACATCCATCGTGGCGCGGATAGGCGCCTCAACGGTCTGCTCGGTAATCCCAAGTTCAGCCAGCATGGCTCGCTGCCCCTGCGCGGTGCCGCCGCCGTGGCTGCCCATCGCCGGAAAGATAAAGGGAGAGCCACCTCGCGCGCGCACAGCGCGCACGACTGCGCGCAACACCAGAGCAATATCGGCAATCCCGCGGCTGCCCGCGGTGATCGCCACCTCGCCGCCAGGCTTCAAGTTATCTAAAAAGCCGGCGCTACTGAGCTGCTCATTGACTGAGCGCTCGAAATCCAGCACACAAGGCTGCTGCCAACGCTGGCGTACGTGATACAGCTCCAATCCATCCAGCGCTCTGGAAGGCCGAATCTCGCCACTCATCCTAATGCCACGAGCCCCTTGTTTGTGTTTGGTCAGATCGAGCGAATATAGCGGATATTGCGCTCCAGCTTTTCGCGGGTTGTGCCGGTATCCGAAAAATCTTCGAAGGAGCAGTAGCCGGTGTAATCCGCGGCGCGCAGCGAATCCATAAAACGGCGCATATCGATTACGCCCTGGTCAGTGGCTGCTGCCTCAGTTTTCCAGATAGCCTCGCCGGTTTCACGCTTGCCCTGCACGACCCACCGGCTGTTCTTGAGATGCACGTGCGTCAAATACGGCCCGAGCAGCTCGATGCCCATCGGCCAATCCTCATAGCCCTCATACACCATATTGCCTGGGTCCAGGATTACGCCGATATAACGCGGGTCAAAGTGGTTCAGCAGCAGATACGCCAGGCTGGGGCTGGAACAGATATTGCCCATATGGATTTCGAGACAAGCCTGCACGCTGTACTTCCTGGCCAGCTTTTGCACGTCGACATAGGCAGCCACCGATTCGCCGAACAGCCGGAAGTAGCCCCTTTCGGTATTATATCCGGGAGGCGAGACGCGAATGCGCGGGCATCCCATCTCCGCCGCGGCGCGCAGCGCGCGTTCGATATCCCCGAGTTGATGAATGCCCATATAGGTTCCAAGCGCGCAGGTCTGCAGTCCCGCGCTGCGCGTCATCTCGGCGATTTGAGCAGCCTGCTTATCGATAGAAGCGATATCTATCGTGCAGCGGTTATTGCTCCAATAGTTGGTGGGTTTAGCGGCATCGTAACCGGGCATAGTAACCCGCCATTCCACGCCGTCGTAACCCAACTCGCTAAGGATCCTGACCGTCTCCTGCGGCGTGTATTCGGGCATCATGACGGTAAATACGCTGAACTTCATCCAGATCTACCTCCTGAACAGGATAATTGGTTAGCCTATCACCTGCAGCATATATATGCCCAGGTTGCTCATCCACTCGAGAATGGCGTCAAAAGACATGTCGTATTTCAGGCCGGTGTACATCGGCCAGGGGTCGATAACCCGCATCGTATAGCTGCCGTCGGCTGCGCGGATAACCTGCCCCGATACAGCGTGCTCGTGCGTCGCAATCGGATAACGTTCGCCAGTCTCCGCATCCGTTTCCCAGGCGACCGGCGCATCAACAATCTGCCGCACCCACAAAGACAGCACCTGCGAGTTCTCATACGAGCTTATAAACAACTCTTTGAGTTGAACAGCATTTTCTTCGCTGACATCCAGATAAACCGTACGGAATGGGATCCCAACCTCGGTTAGCCCAGCCTCAATTGCACGGGGATAGACGCCGTATCCGCCGGCTGCTGGGTCACAAGTGGTAACGAACTTGCCGTTAATATCCCCCCTGAACCCTCGATTGGGATTGCAGTTCTGCCCCGTACGCGCGATAAAAAACGCTTCCCAATCCGTAAATCCAGCGGGCAACTGCTGCGCTGGGTCGGCATCCATCCGATAAGTGTAGTACCACTCGACATTGTTTGCTGTTGTACGCAGCTCGCAAGAGACGTACTTGGTCTGCCCTTTGAGCGGCACCTCGCCTAGGGTAGCCGATGCCGCGACGGGCGTTTGAGCAGCGGCTGGCGTTACTGTGGGCGCAGTCGCGCGCTCTGGCTGCCAGTACAGGCTGCGGCAGCTACCTGAAATGCACATCGTCATACCGTCATCGCCCAGCCAGATCCATCCCCTACCCCACAGGTTGCCATCATGCGGGGTTTGGTAGGTAAGTCCCGCAAGCACCGGCTGCGCAAGCAGCAAGCACACGACAAATAATAGGGTAAACATAGTAATTGCAGCAACCAAGCTAGAATACCGCTTGGGGAACCTGCCCTGGCTTGGATCATACATATACACGTGTCATTCCTAATCTAATATTATGTAGACTATATCGGCTTCGCTAGCGGCTGCCATCGAATTCCTGACGGAAAGCAAAGTTGCTGGCGCGCCGCTGAGCCAACATCGCCCGGCGCACAATTTCGTGTACCTCCTCGGCGTGAGTAATATTGCTCAACCGTATCCATGGCGCGGACGGGTCGGCGCTGTGGATATACACGGTCCCGATGCCCAACAAACGCTGTCCAAAACGCCGGCGCTGATCGATATCCTGGATACGAATGAGCTCTATATCCTCACGCGACAAGCTCAATAAACCTGTAATGATCTGGATACGCTCGGTAGTGATAACGTAACGTTTTGTGATTGATAAGAGGGGGCGTCCCTTCCACAAAACTTGTTCCTCTGCAGGAGGCAATTGGTCGCTGGATACCGCTGCTGTTGGCTGCTGCCCTGCAATGCCACTGGTGTTAGTTCTTGCACCTTCCACCATCGGACTAATCTCCGCTACAACTGCATCAGTCAAGGCATCGGCCAGGGAGGCTTGTTTCTCCTTTGCAAGCCCCGTATCGGAGATATCCTGTTGAGCGATAACCTGCCAAATCCGCGCCGCGACGCGCGCCCGCAATTCATTGGATGTGCTCATATTTACTCCTATGGCTCTATCGCATACTACAACCAATTCCAAACCCAAACGAGCGTCCAGGCTTATCTAGCAATCCGCCGGCTGCTACCTCACACCTCATCATCTCCAGTTTGGCGATGTGGCGAGCCAGCGGCTGCGCTACCGATTCCAGCAACCTGGGGGGACACGGCCAATAAGCCGCCACGAGACCCCATTAGGATGCTGCTAAACGGAATCTATCGCACGCTCATCATCAAGATTCAACTGACGCAGCTCACGCAGGGCTACTCGACACGCAGGCGCATCGCTCGCACCCTCCAGAAAATCGGCTATTAGTGATATACGCTGATTCCCGGTTGAAGGCAAGCCGCCGAAGACCATATTCAAAGGATGCGGCTTTTGCATATTCCCCTGGGTATGCAGCCCGGCATACAGCTCTGTCCACGGTTCTCCCAGCTTCACTCCCATAACTGTCGAAAGCCCGGTGATATTTCCTTCAGCGTTTTCAGCGTCAAGCTCCGCCATATACCGGCGGGCGACCATCTCGGGAGTGGTCGCGAACATCACAAAGTCAACCTCAAGCTCATTTTGAGCGGCGATCTTGCGAGGAATCCCCCAGAAGCCGGTCGGCTGCTCGATGGTACGCTGGTATTGGACTTCTATCCCCGTACTGGATTGGCGTGGACAAGGGAATAAGCCCAACTCGAAACTTTTTGCCCGCATGATGCTGGGATCCGGTGTGGGTGTTTGCCTGCCTTGCGGCAGGTTGCCAATTTTACCCGATTTGAGCTGCTCCATCGCCTGGTAAAACGCAGGTATAAAGTAGCTGCCCGCCGGATACATTAAAGCCCGGCCCGTGAGGAAATTATACGGTATGTTTCGAGCGGCGCTGCGCCAGTCTGCCGGCATAAATTGGGCGTCGAATGCGCTTTTAAGCTGCCCCAACAATGGCTCAAAACTGGAGTCATTCTCCCCCAGGAAGTATTCTTTATCGAACGCACCCCAGGCGCGTTCGGTGTTGAAATCTACCTGGTCGGGATCATCAAAGTGGACGTTCGTGCGCCAATCACTGGCCGGAAAAGCCGGCTTGGCCATATCGTAGCAGGCATCCCCCCGTTGGCAGGCGCATAACTCCCAGTATTCAGGCGCCGAATACCATGGGTCAGCAAAAATACGCGTGAGCCAATCCAGTTGATCAGATGCTGCCAGAATATCATAACCGGCAAACCCGGCGTCGCGGCTGGCGCGCGCCCAAACAGCTAGATCCGTAAAGGTTGCTGGGGGATTCGCTGCCTCAAGCCCCAACGTCTGCGCCAGGCTGCGGTTATAAAAGAACAGCACCTGAAGCAGCTCTGTCGAGAGCATATACTGCCGCTCGGCGTCGGCACTGGCAAACGCAAGGCTTTCGGGAATAAACATGGTCTTCCATACAAGCTTGGAATATGGATTTTCCCGCTCAAGGTAGGGATACCAGTTGATAAATGCCTGCTGAGCGAACAGGTCGCTTAACGTATTGATGGTAGCCAGTGATATTTTCGGCGACCCAGCAGCAATCTGCTCGCGGTAATATCTGTCTCGTTGCAGCGCGCTGCCGCGCTGCAATTCCACGGATACCTGAACCTCGGGATGTAAACGGGTATATTCTTCTGCCACCGTCCGCCAGCCTTTATAGCTCCCGGTTGAGACAGCGATGACGACTTCACCCTTAAGTACAGCAGTTTTGGTAGGCTTGGGGGTAACCGTTGGCGTTACTTGAGGAGTGCCTGTTTGGGATATGTTTGCCTGCTGAGAAACCGGGCTAGCAGGAAGAAGCGCTGAGCCGCAGGCCGCAACGAGCGCACCCAGCCCTACCTGGCAGGCCATTGTGAGCAGCGCTCTTCTGGAGATCTTGACATTCATATCGTGTTACTTTCAGAGTATATAATAAATAGGCTAAAAGGATGTATTCCCTTTTAGCCTATCCTAACAGATATCGTCGATAACCAAGTGGTAACAAGACCAAATACTAGCAGGTTGTGCGTTCTACGTCAACCTCTCCAGCCGGCCACGGTTGGGCGCCGCTTAATCTTTGGATAGCGCCGTAACCAGCATAGCCGCTCCACCAATTATCAGGAATATGGGCCAGAGACGCCCAAAATCCAGCCCGAGCAGCAGGATCAGCGCTAGCACCGTAAAGATAACTCCTCCAACCAGGGGCTTGCGTACAGCCTTGACGAAACGTTTTGTTTTCTGATACTCGCTCCAGGCATTGGCGAATGAGTTAACTGCTGGAATCAGTATAAACAGCGCCCACCAGTTATGAAGGTAAAACGATGTAAACTCCCCCATCAGGAGAATGACGCCGATCAGAATCAGCATGGCGCCACCTAACCATGGCAGACGGTGTTGTTCATTCTTGCTGCCTGGTTCAACAGGCGCAGCCTGGGACTCTATCCCAGGCATTTTATCCTCATCAGGAGGCATCTTGTGATTCGGATCAATGCTACTCATCGGTTCTACCTCACGCCTTGCTATATCTGGACTATTAGCGCTGGATGTAGCGTTGACGTTCGAGCTCCTGGCTTAGTTGACGCTCCTTAATCTGCAGGGGCGACAAAGCCTTTTTAATATCTTCGAGTTCAGAGTTGCGTTCTTCGGTCACTTCTTTGCGAATTTTGGCTTCCTTAGGGATACCGAGCCAGATGGACACAACAACCGCTGCAATACCCAGAATAATCAGAGCCACGGGCACTGCGCAAGGGTAGGTTTCCAAGGCGGCGCCGGTATTCTTGGAAAGGTTCATCCACAAGGCAACACCCCACAGCACTACACACACTGCGATACCGATCGGCAAGGTGATTTTCAGCTTCTTTTGTCCCTCAGCCATACGGGCTTTGACAGTTGCCTCAACTTCGCTGAGTATCGCCTGCTTTTTAGAGTTCTGGTTTTGGATAGCTTCCTTAACTTCCCTGAGCTCGGCCGCGATCGGTTCCAGTGACGACATATTTATCCTCCGTAGGTTTGCAACTATCGATATCCTAACATAAACAAAAAGAGGTTGCAAGGCATATCTATGATGATTTTACCTAAATATCGAAGGCAAGTTGAAAATTATCTAGTATAGGCTGCACAGTGTCTATTCGGAGGGCTTGCGTGTGACTTCAAAGATAGCCAAACCGGCCAACCAATTTGCAACCCAGGCATGAAGGCGAGTCCCCTGTGGGGAGAGGAATACCTCATGCCTGATAAGCAGGTCGTCCATCATGCACAATTCCCGGAAGTCCGTGATGGTGCACAGATGGACGTTGGGCGTGTCGTACCATGTATAGGGCAGAAACTCGTGGCGAGGCATCTTGCCGCTGAGCAGGAGCTGCAAGCGGGTTTTGAGCAAACCAAAATTGGGGAAGCTTATAATGGCGTTATCGCCAACGCGCAGCATCTCCTTGAGCACCTGCTGGGGATGCAGCGTCTGTTGGAGCGTCTGGCTTAATACAACCACGTCAAAGCTGCCATCACGATAAAAACCCATCCCCTCGAGCATATCGCCATGATATACCGGCACGCCGTTATGGATTGCCTCGCGGACATACAGCTCGTTTATTTCTATCCCGCGGATGACGCAGTTTTTATGAGCTGCCAGGTCCGAAAGTAGTTGGCCGTCGCCGCATCCCAAATCAAGTACGCGGCTTCCCTCCGGAACAAAAGCAGCGATGAGCTCGTGATCGGGCCTGCGGCGCTGCCGCGGATGGTGCGAATTTGTCGTCATCGCTTATCTACTCTTTCCTGTCACGGAATGAACACGTTGGTATATATTATCCACAAAATCACTCACGGCCTCTGACAACTGCTCATTCGGCAGCAAGAAAGAGTCGTGCCCATAGTTGCTCGGGATTTCCAGAAAGGTCGTTGAAATGCCGTTCGCCTGCAAAGCGCGCACCAATTCTTTGCTTTGATATGTCGGATACAACCAGTCGCTGGTAAAGGACACAACCAGGAACTCGGCCGGCACGCCGGAAAACGCTTCCAGGAGCGAACCTCTCCCGGCAGTAAGGTCATAGTAGTCGATTGCCTTGGTAATATAGAGATAGGAATTGGCATCGAAACGGCGCACAAAGCTATCTCCCTGGTATTTCAAATAGCTCTCTACCTGAAAATCGGTCGAGAAGTCATAACCGAGGGCATCGCGGGTTTGCAACCTGCGGCCAAATTTGATATGCATTTGCTCGTCAGATAGGTAAGTGATGTGCGCAATCATGCGCGCGATGGCCAGACCGGCTGAGGGAGTGGCGCTGCCGTAGTAGTTGCCCTCGCACCAGTTTGCATCGCTCATAATCGCCTGGCGCCCTACCTCGTCAAAAGCGATCCCCTGGGCGCTCTGACGCGCCGTGGTCGCTATCGCCAACACGGCAGCGGTGCGTTGTGGGAAGCGCACTGCCCATTCGAGAGCCTGCATACCGCCCATGCTCCCGCCGACCACAGCTAACAGCTTCTCGATGCCGAGGTAATCGACCAGATAGCGCTGCGCTTTGACCATATCTCCTATGGTGATCACCGGAAACCGCAGCCCATACGGTGCTCCCGTTTGCGGATTGATACTCGATGGACCCGTACTGCCCTTACACCCGCCAATTACATTGGCACAAATAATATAGTAGCGGTTCGTATCCAGAGGTTTGTTGGGACCTATCAGTAAATCCCACCATCCCGGTTTGCGGTCATCGGGCGAGTTGTAACCGGCAACATGGGCATCGCCGGAGAGCGCGTGAAAAACGAGCACAGCATTATCATGCTGCGCGCTGAGCGTACCATATGTCTCATAAGCGAGGGTTATCGGTCCCAGACGCTGGCCGGAATCCAGCTCGAGCTGGTCGGGCGGTTCGGCGAATGTAGCATATTGGGTAGTGACGATGCCAACGCTGCGGGCGCCGCCCAAGCGCGAGTCCTCGGGTATTTTGATTTCATTATCGATGGCCAAGTATTCCCCCTCACCGCAGCCGGCTCAACCCAGCGCCTGCGCCAGGTCGGCGATGATATCCTCTATCGACTCGATGCCGATTGAAAGACGTATGAAATCGGGCGTTACTCCCGCCTTCGCTTGCTCGTCTTCGTCAAGCTGCTGATGCGTAGTCGATGCCGGATGGATTGCCAGCGAACGGACGTCACCGATGTTTGCAAGATGGCTGAACAGCTTTAGGTTTTCGATAAACTGCTTCCCGCTGGCTAAACCGCCTTTGACGCCAAATCCGACCAGACCGGATGCCCCTTGTGGCAGGTATTTCTGGGCAAGTATATGAGAGGGGTGCGTCGACAGGGCCGGATAAGAGACCCAGTTCACCCCAGGATGTGCACTCAGATACTGGGCAACCGCGAGAGCATTCTCACTATGGCGCGCCATACGCAAGCTCAATGTTTCGATACCCTGGATCGTCAAGAAAGCATTAAACGGGCTCAGGCAGGCGCCGGTATCGCGCAGCATACGCACGCGGGCTCGCATGGCAAACGCTGCAGCACCAAAAGCGGCATAATACCGTATGCCGTGGTAGGCAGCATCCGGTTCCGTCATCTCGGGGAAGCGCCCGTTATCCCAAGGAAACTGGCCGCTGTCGATGATAATTCCGCCGATCGAGTTGCCATGCCCATTCAGGTATTTTGTCAGGCTGTGGATGACGATGTCAGCTCCATATTCGATCGGACGGCACAATGCAGGCGAGGCAGTGGTGTTATCTATGACCACCGGCACCCCATGCTTATGAGCCGCAAGGGCAATCGCCTCGATATCCGGTATCGTCAGTTTAGGATTGCCGATAGTTTCGAGATAGACCAGCTTGGTGGAATCGGTAATGGCCGCTTCGAAATCGGAGGCATCATCGCTATCGACCCAGCTAGTCGTGATTCCGCGCCTGAGCATTGTCGCGCTCAATAAGGTGATGGTTCCGCCGTACAAGCGCGTCGAGGCGACGATATTATCCCCTTCGGCGCACAGCGCCTCAATTACCGCAGTGATTGCCGCCATGCCGCTGGCAAAAGCCACGCCGGCTACGCCGCCTTCTAAGGCGGCAACCCTTTGTTCCAGGACATCGGTGGTGGGGTTCATTATGCGGGTATAGATATTCCCGGATTCCTCCAGGGCGAACAGCCGCGCTGCATGGTCAGTATCCGTAAACACATAGCTACTTGTCTGATAGATCGGCACAGCGCGTGAATGGGTAACGCTGTCGGGGGTATGACCGGCATGTACGGCGTTCGTATCGAAACCAGGCTGCTTTTTCGTAGACATTACAATTCCTTGCTTTATATAGGTGATAGGTTACAGGGTAACCGGATATGAATGCCTTAGTCAGTAAAGATAGCCATACTCAGGTAGCGCTGGCCTGTATCCGGCATAATAGCGACGATCATTTTACCCTGGTTTTCGGCGCGTGCTGCAACTTGCAATGCAGCCCACACGGCTGCCCCTGAGGATATCCCCACTAGGATCCCCTCCTCTCGCGCCAGGCTAAGCATAGTGGCCATTGCGTCAGCATCCTGTACTTGGATGATTTCATCCAATAAGTCGATACGCAACACGTTAGGTATAAACCCGGCGCCGATGCCTTGGATACTATGTTTGCCAGCTACACCGCCGGATAGCACCGGCGAACCCGCCGGTTCAACGGCAATCGCCTTGAACTCCGGTTTGCGCGCCTTGATAACCTCGGCGATTCCGGTGAGCGTACCGCCGGTTCCTACACCGGCAACCACGATATCCACCTGGCCGTCCGTATCACTCCAGATTTCCTCTGCGGTTGTACGGCGGTGCACGGCAGGATTCGCCGGATTCTTGAACTGCTGGGGGATGAACGAACCTGGAATTTGCTGCGCAAGCTCCTCCGCTTTGGCAATTGCCCCTTGCATGCCATCGCGTCCGGGCGTTAACACCAACTGTGCCCCGTAAGCTTTGAGGATGCTGCGCCGTTCAACGCTCATCGTATCCGGCATAGTAAGTATGAGTTTGTAGCCCCGTGCAGCCGCTACCATAGCCAGGGCGATGCCGGTGTTTCCGCTGGTTGGCTCGATCACCGTGCTGCCGGGTTTTATCCTGCCTTCTCGTTCTGCTGCTTCGAGCATACTTACCCCGATGCGATCTTTAACGCTGCCGCCAGGGTTAAGCGCCTCCAGCTTCCCAAGTATCTGCGCCCCCACCCCCTGGGTCACGCGGTTTAGCCTCACCAAAGGGGTACTACCAACAGCCGCCGAAATATCAGGTAGAATACGCATATGCGGTAACTCCTTATGTACCTCTAGATATCGTATGATAGCGCCTTACCCTGGTTAATACGCTTATTCCGCTCAACCAGGGCAGCCAATGATATGCTCTCTAGATACTGCATCGCTGATGTAAACAGCTCACTCCAGACGGTTTGCGTGGCGCATCGGGCATTGCGGGAACAGATTGCGTCTTCTGTCGTACATTCTACAAAACCCTCAGGACCCTCAAATAAGTCATATACTTGCTTGAGGTTAATATCTGCGGGCATCTTGGCAAGGCGATACCCGCCAGCAGCGCCGCGTGTGCTGCGAACCAATCCGGCAGAACGCAAGGTGCTGAGGAGACCCTCCAGATACTTGACCGATATGCCTTCGCGAGCCGCTATCTCGGCAGAGCTCAACGGCTGAGCGTCAGCATCATGTTCAGCGAGCGCAAGCAATGCACGTGTACCGTAACGCGTCTTTGTGTTGAGTTTCATATTTATATTAATTCCTACAGGTTTAAAGGTGATTATAATGCATCCATCTCAAATTGTCAATCAGTACGACCGCTTGACATACCAGTTGTGCCTGTCTATTATGCATTTTGCATTACACATTATTGCTGTTTCTTTAAGGAGGAAGCCTTTTTTACTAGACATTAACCGGAACTTGCGCTACAATATGCAGGAGAATTGACAGACTTTTTCTAGGGAGGACCATATGTTCAAGAAGCAAGTCGCATTCATATTCGTCATCGTTGCTTTAGCGCTCGTTTTGTGCTCTTGCACATTTACACCGGGTGAACTCGTGGTACCTACAGCCACGACAGATCCGAACGCACCAACCATAGCCCCTGAGGAAGTCATTCCTACGCCCACGCCCACGCCGCTAACCCAAAAGGGCATTGTTGCCATTATTAATCTTTGGCACGACTGGCAAGGTGCCGACGCTGAAGCCCTCACTAAGGTACTCGATCTCTTCAAGCAGGAATACCCTAACGTTATTATTAATGTCACTTATGTGCCCACCGCAGAAATGAAAGACAAGTTTGAAGGTGATTCCAGGTCCGTCTACCTTATCATTGGCCCTAACGACTGGGCTAAAGAGTGGATGGATATTTACTTTATCCAGGAACTCACCCTGATGGCCGAAGCTGAAACCGGCTGGATGGATACGTGGACCCCGGAGGCAAAAGCTGCCTGCACCGTAGATAACATGATACTGAATACGCCCATCAATGCCGGGATGACCGGCGTGGACAAGTACAGCGTTTTTTACCTAACCGACGCTGCTAACTATCAAAACAAGACCGCGTCTTGGGAGTTGATGAAGTTTATGACGCGCACCGATATCCAGCAACTGCTAGTCGATGCCGGTCAAAAGACTGTCATCCAAGCTCAATAACGCGTTCCGCTAGCTCTTATAGTGCGGGGGTGAAGCTCGAAACTCGCCCCCGTTTGTTATACTAACTCTTCAGTATTTATCAGATTATAGGAGTTAAGATGACTTTTGATGAGGCAGCTCAACGCTTTCGATGGCTGGAGCAGCAGTTTACGTCAGGTCAGATCAATATAGAGCAATACAGATCTGGGCTGGCCGAATGCCGTGTTACCGATCAATACGGCCGGCTCTGGATGCCTCAGGAACGTACTGGTGAATGGTATGTTTATATCAACGGACAATGGGTGCAAGGCAGTACTCTCCAGGCACAGGCACAGTCTCAGCCACCTTCGCCCTATGTACAACAGACGCAATCAGCAGCTCAATATCCAACGCGGGGATATCCAACACAACCAGTCGCACAATACCCAGCTCAGCGTTACCAGCAGGCGCAGCCGAGTGTGCAACGCCCTAGTAATATGACCTCGACCAAAGGCGGGATGAGCGTCGGGCTGAGTTTGCTTTTCTGGGCTATCGGTTTTGCTGCCCTGGCCGTCATTCTCTACCTAGTGACCAAAGAGTCGGAGGCTGTACTGGGAGCAGGCGTTGCGGCTGCCATCAGCCTGATAATCATACTTGCCAATTCAGCGAGCTCTTGGGAAGGGCGTATCGAAGATATCCGTACCACACGAGAGCACTACCACGATAGCGACGGCGATTCACATACCCGGACGGTTACCTATGCGTATGTACTGCAGCCGAATGGCAAAACGAAAAGGGTTCAGGCAGGCCACGGCTGGCAGGTCGGCGACTATCTCCTCAAAAAGCGCGGCGAAACGAGCGTACGCCTCATCAAGCAATAAGCTAAAAGCTAATGGCTATATCTAGAAAGCGGGCAGATTTACCTAGTCGGTCATTCGGTTAGCTGTGGGAGCGTAGATATGTCATCCGCCGCGAGAGTAAGTAACGAAGAGAAAAAGCGAGTATGGGAAGCGTATCGCGCCCGCAAGCCGGTCCGCGTACCTGTCACTTTCAGCACCAACCCACGCATCATCCTGCTGAATCCCAGGCTGAATCCAGAAGGATACAGTTTCGAGAGTTATTTTTACGAGCCAGAGGTTACCCTCGAAGTTCAACTGCGCTGGCAGCGCTACCGCAGCACTGTCATCGCGCAGTATTGCGATGACCCTCTCGGGCTGCCGGAGAGCTGGCAAATCGGCCTAGATCGGCAAAATGTATACGAATCGGTTTTTTTCGGCGCTCCACTGGTTTTCCGTGCCGGCCAGGTTCCCGATGTGCGGGCGTATCTGGATGACGAGCACAGGGACAGCATCTTTGATATCGACATCGAGCATCCCCTGGAACACGGTTTCTTCAAGCAGGCACTGGATTACGCCGAGTTGCTGCGACAGGTTTCCGCCGGGCGGCAAGTTGATGGGCTTCCCTTTAAAATAAATGACTATACTCCCACTGGCTGCGATGGCCCACTCACCGTCGCGGCAAATATCCGTGGTGAAGCGATCCTGGCCGACCTGATTGCTGATCAGGAATATGCTAACCGGCTGTTTGGTTTTATTATCCAGGCCGCGATAAACCGCGTCCGTGCTGTACGCACCTATTATCAGAGAGAGGACATCGGCTGTGGTCTGGCAGACGACTCGATCCAGCTTATCAGCAGCCGCACTTATCGCGAGATGCTTTTGCCGCATCATCGGCAGTTTTATGATACCTTCTTCCCCGGCCAACCGCGCAGTATCCATTTGTGCGGCGATGCACAGCGCCATTTCAAGATGCTGCGCGATGAACTGAACGTTCAAACCTTCGATACAGGCTTCCCAATCGATTTTAGCAAGCTGCGGCGCGACCTTGGACCTGATGTAGAGATTTTTGGGGGACCTCCCGTATCTACCCTGCTCCTGGCATCAGCGGACCAGGTATATAACGCTACCAAGGATATCCTGCTTTCCGGGATCAAAGAGGGAGGCCGCTTCGTGCTCAAGGAAGCCAACAACCTGCCCCCCATGGTGCCGGAGACCAACCTCGAGGCCATGTACCAGGCTTGCCTGGACTATGGCACATACTAGGGAGGTACTAAC
This sequence comes from Chloroflexota bacterium, assembly GCA_021372475.1. Taxonomy (GTDB): domain Bacteria; phylum Chloroflexota; class Anaerolineae; order UBA1429; family UBA1429; genus JAJFUJ01. The sequence continues at coordinate 13,653 of JAJFUJ010000218.1, forward strand.
ACCTTGAGCCCAAATTATCTACGCGGATATTCGGATGTATTCGTTGGGCGCCGCGGCCGATTGGCCCGCTACCTCGTGTGCGCCCTGGAAGGCTACTTTCCTGTTCTAGCGCAGACTGGCGCCAACAGCCTGGCAGTCATCTACCGCACCGGAGCGACCCATATCGGCATTGCAGGCACGCTCGCTACCAGCTATTCAACGGACGGCGGCAAATCGTGGGCGGACTCGCTCAGGGTCACACCGCGCTGGAATGACGACCGCAACCCGGCATTCGGTGTAAATCGCCAAGGCGAATGGGTAGCGGCTTTTTGGCGTGCCCGTCTGCAGAGCTATCGCGATGAAAACACCGGGAACGGGCTGGCTTATAAAGGTCCCGATTCGGAGACCTTGCAGACGCCGGCCACCTTCACCGCTACAAGCAGCACCCAGGGGAAAAGCTGGACAGAGCCGCTGGTTTATCGTTCTGAATTGCTGGCTCTTGCATCGCCTTATGGACGTATAATAAGCCTTGCTGATGGAATGCTGTTGATGTGCCTTTACGGTACTCCCCGGCAAGCAACTGGGGGAGTTCGGGATATCACCATCCTGTGTCGCAGCAGCGATGGGGGACACACCTGGGGAAACGAGTCTTTAGTGGCAAACGGCTACAACGAGACCAGCTTCCTTGCACTGCCAGATGGCAAGCTGTTAGCGGCCAGCCGCTCGGAGAGCGGTCATATCGCTATCCTGGAATCGCTAGATAATGGCCACACCTGGAGTACACCGCGGCAGGTCACGCGAGATGGTGAGCACCCGGCGGACCTTACGCTGCTGCAAAGCGGCAGGGTGCTGCTCACTTTTGGCCGGCGCATCCGACCGTTCGGCGCGGGGGCTCTGCTCAGCGCGGATAACGGCAAAACCTTTGACTTGGAGCACGAGGTATTGCTGGCAGGCGACGGCGTTGAGAACAGCGACCTGGGATACCCCTCCACTGTACAGGTGGATGACGGGCATATCGTTACCGTGTTATATTATGCTGCCGGCTCCGAGATGAGCCAGCAATTTGGCGGCTGGGGCGATGTGAGCTGCCAGGCAATCCATTACCGTGAAGAGGACCTTGTGCGATGATCATTGATGCCCATATTCACCTGTGGAACCGCCTGCACGGCGAGGATTTGGGGATAGACCGCCAGGCGCTCTCATGGGGGCTGGCGCGCGAGGGCGAACGAATCTATTATGCCGCTCCTCCCAGTTTTCAGGATAGCCTGAGCACTTATGAGCGCGCTTTGGCCTATATGGATTGGCTAGGCATCGACCGTGCGGTCGTATTGCAAGAGTTTATGGATGGCAAGCAGGATGACTACCTGGCGCAGGTGCGCCGGTTGGCCTCCAAACGCTTTTCATGCCTCGCCTTGTTCGATGCCAGGTATCTGCAGGACCCCATGGAGGCATTCAACCACGCCGTCAACGAGCTCAAGCTGCAGGGATTCCTGGTTAAAACGCCGCAGCCCTTCCCTGAGCTCAACCTCGCCCAATTGATGCCGTTCTGGCGCGCCTGCGCCGAGCAGCGCTTGCCGGTAGTCCTCAAGGATGGAGCGCCAGCAGAGGTAGAGCGGCTACTGCGAGCTGTTCCGCAGATAAAGATTGTTTTGTCGCATTTCGCAGGCTGCTCTGGTGCGGAATCGGATTACCGAAGACGTCTTGAGCTGGCTGCTGCCTGGCAAAATGTGACCATCGATGCCGGGGCGCTCACATATCAGCAGAATTATCCATTCGTTCAAGCCCAGGAAAGGCTGCACCAGGCACTCGAGGTTGTAACCGCAGATAAAATAGCTTGGGGCTCCGATTATCCGCGCCCGCAATTGCATGCCGATAATAGCTATAAACAGCAATTGGCTTTCATCCAAGAGGAATGCCGGTTTCTGAGCGCAGAGCAGCGTGAAAAGTTGCTTTGCGGGACTGCCCTGAAAGTTTACCTCTGGAATTAGGGACTCGCTATCTCGTTGAATAAGGGGAGCAGAATATGAACAAAATCAGAGTGGCCATCGTCGGGTGCGGCGGCATTGCGAATGCGCATGCTAATGCATATCGGGCAAACCAGGAACAGTGCGAACTTGTCGCTTGTGCGGATACGGTTCCGGCCGCCGCACAATCTTTTGGCACAAAATATAACTGCCAGCCATTTAGCGACATAGAGCTGATGCTGGACAGTGTCAAACCAGATGCTATCAGCATCTGCACACCGCCCAACAGCCATCTGCCTCTCACTGCGCAAGCCGCTGCCAAGAAAATCAACGTGCTCTGTGAAAAGCCGATGGCGCGCAACAGCGCTGAAGCAGCGCAGATGGTCGATATCGTCACGCGCTCTGGAATCACGTTTATGAACGGATTGTGCCACAGCTTTCACGGCCCGGTGAATCAGGCCAAGCAACTGTTGGATTCGGGCAAGCTGGGTAAGCTGGTGCACTTTTACAACCGCTTTGCGGGTAAATTTGAAGGAGTAGAGCAGCGCTGGTTTGTTGACCCTGCGGTGGCCGGCGGGGGTATCCTGCTGGATACGGCAGTGCACTCTCTTTCCGTTTTCCTGCACCTTGTCGGTGATGTGGACGCCGTCCGAGCATTCCTAAGCACAACCCTGCCAATAACGACAGAGGACAGCGCTGCGCTGCTACTGCGCGGCGTAAACGGCGTTACCGGCGAAATATCGTGCAGTTGGGTCACTACTCCCGGCGAATGGGTGTTCCGGCTGTACGGCACCCAGGGTGTGGCTGAAATAGATTATGACGCAACTCCCAACCTGCGCTACCGCTTAACGCAGGGAGATTGGGTCTCCGTGCCGTACCAAGGCCCAGACCGCTTTGCTTTAGAAATCAGGCATTTCCTCGATTGTGTGAGCAGCGGTGCGACGCCTCTCGTGAGCGCAGCAATGGGCGCCCGCACCATCGCGATAATTGACGAGGCATATCGTTCCGCAGGTATCGCCCGCTGTTAGCGGACTACCTCTGTTGCTGTTCCTGGCAGCACTACCTGCCGCAGTAAGCCATACAGCCTACTCTGCATAAGCTGATTAACGCTTCTTTACTATGGCTATAAGTAGTAGGATTAATGTGGGTAGCTGGTGCGTACGCGTGGCAGTTCGCAGTATGATACTGTGTAGCTAGAGTTGGCTTGTGC
>JAJFUJ010000220.1 GCA_021372475.1 Chloroflexota bacterium
CCTGCCGGAAGCCACATAGTTGGGCAGGTAGATAAAGCACAGGTCAATATCGTGTTTTTTGAAGAATATCCCGGCCTCAAACGCCTTTTCCGGGGTATCGATCATCTGCGTGCCGTCGTCGGCCGCATAGCGGATTACCTCGGCGCCGCAGCGTTCGAGCAGTTCCTCGAAACATTCGCCGGAGGCGATATTATCGGCCCGCTGGTTGGGAAACTGAGGCCAGTACTCCTTGTGCCCGACAATCCTCACCCCGACAACGCCCTTTTGTTTAACCTTGCCGATTGCCATTTTCCTTACCTCGTTTTTGATTTTAAAGAGAACCGCGTTACTGCGCATATTGCTGCCCATATTCTAGCACAGGAAGGGTGTCAACATACAATCCGATGAGGGTGTTGCAAAAGTGGTTCTGCCCTGATACTTGCTCCCTTGTGTGTCTGCTCGTGGGGGCGCGCTGCGCGTGCCCATTCCGGCAAGCCGGAATCCAGTATTGATCTGATATATAGTGTAATATATCATAAACAGGCATCCAAGCAGCACCCTCACCCTTCCCTCTCCCACAGGGAGAGGGTTAGAGAGCGGGCGGAATCTCGACTCTTTTTCTACACCCTCCATGGTTTTATGCTCATAGTCTGTGGAGCTGCGCTGTCCTCAGCGCGGCTGGTTTATGTTGCTCGCCCACTTTGTTGTAACGCAAAACAGGCGCGGTCGGGTGACCAGCATATGGCCGCGAGTCCAACTCGGGTTGCCGGACGTGCGGCGTCCGCGCCGGCGCTTCAAAGATAATGCAAGGTTGCCGTAGGGTGCGATGCAGCCGCGCACATGCTGCCATCGGACGATTCATTTGCCATCGCGGCTGCATCGCCCGAATCAGGGTTGCCGCGCTGGTATCGTACCCGCATTGGCGCCGCTTATGCGCGGCTAATTGGGCGCGGCACAGACGATGCGCCGTTTCAACTGATTGTGCTTGCGCAGCGCGCCGTTCACAGCTATAAATATGCTGCGTTTGAATTATACGCGATAACAGGAGGCCATCAGGATGAACTATTATATCAGCAACGCGCCCGGCGGCCCGGGCAGCAACGCCAACGCCGGCACCTCGGAAGACGCCCCATGGCGCGACTTTACCCCGCTGCACCAGAGGTCGCTCGCGCCCGGCGATAGGGTGCTGCTGGCGCGCGGCTCGTGTTGGAACCAGCAGTTGGTCATCAACGATTCGGGCGCCAAGGATGCCTGGTGCGAGTTGGGCGCCTACGGCAGCGGGCCGCGCCCCAAAATCATCCGTAACGGCGATGCCTACGAACGCGGCATCCGCCTGAACAATCTTTCCTACTGGCGCATCCATGACCTTGAGGTGGGCAGGGCCGGCGTCGGCATCCTGGCCTACTACAACACGCCCGGCCATGAGGGGCTGCGCTTCGAGGATATTTTTGTACACGATTGTTACGGCGTTCATGTCGGCTGGTTCCCAGCGGAGGGTGCGGCCCGTATGCAGGCCAAGAAGGACCGCGTCGACCTCTCGTCGGGCATCTTTATCTCCTGCGAGCCGATGGAGCTCGCCGCCGGTGCTTACGTGCTGCGCGATATCGTCCTCGACCGCATCGAGGGCACCTATAACGCCGACAGCGTGGCGATTCAACCGAGCGCCAAACGCGAGGAGGGGCAGATCGATTACCCGATGCGCGATATCATCCTCAACCACCTTTACTTGCACGATGACGTGGCCCCCAACCCGGGCGGCATCCCCGATACGCTGCGGGTGATCAACTGCGAGCACGTGTTGATCGAGAACTCGTACTTTGATAACGAGTGCGGGCGTCACACCAACAGCGGCACGGCGATCGTGCTGATGGTCGGCGTCAAGGATCTGCACTATATCAACAGCTCGTTTACCCGCACGCCCGATACCGGCTCGCACGACCAGTGCGCCATCGACTTTGAGAGCACCAACCGCAACGTCAAGGTGCGCGGCTGCTACTTTGGCCAGAACGCCGGGCCGGGGGTCGAGTTCCTGGATATCTGGGGCGAGAAGGCCTTCAGCCTTGACCACGAAGTATCGGGCAACGCCTTTGAGGGCAACGGCTGGAGCACCCACGGCGGGCAGGCCGGCTCCGGCGGCATCCACCACTACGGCGGCAACTTTGCTACTGCCGTCATCCGCGATAACCTGGTGTACGAGCCGGGCAGGCCGCTCTACCATGGCGAGTTCATCAACTTTACGCTCATCAACAACCTGGTTGCCAGCCAACCGCTGTATAACGCACTGCACGGCTACAGCGGGGTGCAGGGACAGAACGGCTGGTTCTACCAGATCAGGACGGCGCAGGGCGGATGGAGCAATATAGCCGAGTTCAACGCCGAACAGCGGGCCTGGATCGCGGACGGCGCTGAGGCTGCCGCCTGGATCAGCATGGCCGAGACGTGCACCTTGCAGCCCGCTGTGGTCGCCGCGCGCGCCTGGCAGGCGGAGCGGGCCGGCAAGGTAGCCGTGCGCGGGCGTGCGTTCAAGGCGCAAACCAGCGGCGCGCAAGCGGCGGTGCGCATCACACTCAACGACCGCGTCATCTGGGAAGCGCAGGCCGTCAGCACCGGCAGTTGGGACGGCGCAGAGACCAACCTGGATAACCTGGCGGTCGAAAAGGGGGATACGCTGCGCTTTGAGGTGCAGGGCGCCGCCAACGGCCTGTCGGATGCCGTAAGCTGGGCGCCCACCATAGCGTATATCGGGTAATTCAATGAATCACAAGTTTGAGTTTACCACAACGCAACATGCCGGTAGAGGCGATGCATGCGTCGCTATGAAATGGGCATGCGCAGCGTGCACCCTACTGATCTTTGTAGAAAAAGGAGAAACCATCCATGAACCGTTATATCAGCAATGTGCCGGGCGGAAAGGGCAGCAATATGAATGCCGGCACCTCGGAGGAGTGCCCCTGGTACGATTTTACGCCCCTGCATCAGTATAAAATGCTCCCAGGCGATAAAATCCTGCTCGAGCGGGGCTCGTGCTGGGATCAGCAGCTCACCCTCATCGATTCGGGCGATAAAGCCCACCTGGGCTGCGCCGTCGATGCCTACGGCAGCGGCCCCCTGCCGAAAATCATCCGCAACGGCGACCCGCTCGAGCGCTGCATCTATATGTATAACCCGTCCTACTGGCGTATCGCCAACGTCGAGGTGGGCTGCGCCGGCGTAGGCATCCTGGTTTACTATGATACGCCCGACCACGAGGGGCTGCGCTTCGATAACATCCTGGTGCACGATTGCTACGGCATCTTTACCCGCGATATGCCGGATAGCCCCGCCCGCGCCCAGGCCGTCGCTGACCGCATCTTTCTTTCGGCGGGCATCCTGATTACGGCCGCGCCGCTCACGCTCGCGCCGGAGCAGTGCATCTGCAAGAATATCCGTTTCGACAACATCGAGGGCATGCACAACGGCGACAGCATCGCGCTGGACCAGTATGACGGCGATATCAACGGCGGATATGAGACGTTGGCCGAGGCTGATGCGCAGGCGAGGGGTGAGTACGCCTTCCAGGACGTTATCCTCAATCATCTCTACCTGCATGACGATGACGGCCCGAACCCGGGCGGCATCCCTGATTCGCTGCGCCTGTTTCGCACGAGCGGGTTAACGCTGCTCAACTCGTGGATAGACGCATGCTGCGGACGTTTTACCTCCAGCGGGACGGCCGAGGTCATCCTGGTAGGCGTGAACGATGCGCGCTTTGTGAACAACGCCTTCACGCGCACGCCTGACACTGGCTCAGTCGACCAGTGCGCCATCGATTTCGAGGCTTATAATAGCCAGGTCAAACTGCAGAATAATTATTTCGGCGGCAATGCCGGCCCGGGCGTCGAGTTTTTGGATATCCACGGCGCTAAAGCCTGGAGCAAAGATAACGAAATCATGGGCTGCGCCTTCGAGAGCAACGGTTGGAGCACGCACGGCGGACAGGCCGGCTCCGGCGGCATCCACCACTACGGCGATGATATCGCCACCGGCGTTATCCGCGATAACCTGGTGCATGAGCCCGGTAAGCCGCTCTACCACGGCAAGTTCGTGCACTTTACGCTCGCGAATAACCTGCTGGCCAGCCAGCCGATGTATAACGCGCCAGATGGATTCGCAGGGGTGCAGGGGCAGAAGGGCTGGCGTTACCAGGTCAGGATGCAGGAGGATAAGTGGACCGACCTGCCATACTATGACAGTGCCAAAAAGATCTGGCGCATGAGCGCGGACGATGCCCTGGCTTGGGTCAGCGCCTTTGAGCAGTTCGCCGCTCAGGCGGATTGGGCGGTGGCGCGTGCCTGGCAGGCACCCGCTGCCGGCAAGGTCGCCATCCGCAGCCGCCTGCTCAAGACCTACGCCGGCGGCAGCAAGGTACCGACGCAGATTACCCTGAATGGTCGGGCCATCTGGGGGCCGCAGGCATGCAGCGCCAAGGAGCGCGAGGGATCCGAGGCTAACCTGGATAACCTGGCGGTGCAGGCGGGGGATATGCTGCGCTTTGAGGTCGGTGGTCCCGCCGGCTGGATTATTGATGCCGTCTCCTGGGCGCCGACGATTGCCTACATCGGCTAACTTGCGGTTTATGTCGGGGCGCGGCAGATGACCCGCGCCCCCGGCAATCGAAGCTGGACTCGTGACCTTCAGGTCGCGACCATATTGCTGTGCGTGGCCCGTGTATATCCTCTTTGAAGCCGCGATACCATGTCGCACATTACATTGGCTGCACATTGGCGCCGCCTATACGGGCACGATACCAGCGCGGCAACCCAATTTGGGCGATGCAGCCGCGATGGCAAATGAATCGTCCGATGGCAGTATGTGCGCGGCTGCATCGCCCCCTACGGCAACCGGAGCTGGACTCGCGACCTTCAGGTCGCGACCATATTGCTGTGCGTGGCCCGTGTATATCCTCTTTGAAGCCGCGATACCATGTCGCGCATTACATTTGCGCCGTCGCGGACGCCGCACGTCCGGTAGCTATACCAACGGCGTTCATGAATGCATGCATTCCCCGCTCGACAACACCCCTGCGCCTGATGTACACTCAATCCAGCAGATGCATCTGAAAGGAGAAGTATGACTTTATCATTCAGGCTTAGCAGCGACCAATGGTACACCGACGCGCAGTGGGCGCGTTTGCTCGCGCTGCTCGGGGCGCACCGCCCAGCGGTGGATGAACTCAGCCTGTTTACCCGCGAGCAGATGGGCTGGTTCGGCACGATGGAGGCCATGGCGCCCGAGGCCGACCTGCTGGCGCGGCGCATCCGCGAGGGACACGCTGCCGGCTTCCGCTCGGTGGGCATCAATGTGCTCTCGACCCTCGGCCATGGCGACCCGGTGGGCGAGTGGTCGCCCGAGTTCACCCTGCCGCGCGCTACGGGCGCCGACGGCGTCCAGGCCACGCACTGCCCGTGCCCCAACTCGGAAGCCTTCCGCGAGCACATCAAGGCCAAATACCAGCTCTACGCGCGCGCCAACCCCGATTTTATCTGGGTGGATGACGACATGCGCGGCAGCCACCATGGCGTGCTCTACCCCTGCTTCTGCCCCATCTGTCTGGCCAAGTTCGGTCGCAGCGCCGACCGCGCAGCGCTGGTCGCGCGCATGAACGATCCCGCTGAAGCAGAGCTGCGCCGTGCCTGGGTCGAGTTCAACGCCTCGACCCTCGAATCGGTGTGCAAGGATATCGGCGATGCGGTGCGCGCCGTGGCTCCCGATATTAAAATCGGCCTGATGACCATCGGTTCGAGCCACTCGACGCACGGCGGACACGCCCTGACCCGTTGGACGCGCGCGCTGGGCGCCGTCAAGGGGCGCCCGGGACACGGCTTTTACTGGGACGATACGCCGCGCGGCATCTATAACAAAGCGCTCGATGTCGGCCGACAGACACGCGATTATGCCCCCACGGTGACGGACGTGCAGTACGAGCTCGAGAACTATCCCTACATCGTCCTGGATAAAGCCAACCGCACGGTGCTCAACGAGGTGTACCTGGCGATTATGATGGGCTGCAACGGCGTTGCCTTTAACGCCCTCAAGGATACCGCCGGCGCCCTCGATGACTTTGAGCCGCTGGTGGCGGCCATCGCCGCCGAACGCCCGGCCTGGGAGGCGCTCATCGCCCACGTGGCCGGGCTGCCGGCCGCTGGCTTCTGGCCGGCCGATGACAACGCCCTGATGGGCAAACGCGCCGTGGACGCCTCCGGCTGGTTCTGGGAAGGCGGCGTGTACAACATCCAGCAGCCCAACCCGCTGGTCGAGATGGGCCTGCCGCTTAGTCCGGTGCAGCACCTGAGCTGCGGCACGCTGCTGGCCGGCAAAATCGCCGAGGCTTTCAGTGATATGGAGCTGCGCGCTATCCTGGGGCGCGGCGTGCTGCTGGATAGCTACGCCCTCGAGGTGCTGTGGGCGCGCGGCCTGGGTGAACTGACCGGTGTGCGTCCTGGCAAAGCGCTGCTGGGCGGCGCAGTCGAGACCTTTACCGCCCACACCCTCAACGGGCGCTTTGCTAACGACAGCCGCGACGCGCTGGTTGCGCCCAGCGATAACGTCCGCGCGCTCGAGCTGCTGCCAGGCGCCGAGGAATTGGCACGCCTGACGGGCTACGATGGGCGCGACCACGGCACATGCCTCTCAGTGTTTACCAATGCTCTGGGCGGGCGCGTGGCCGTGAGCACCTATGCCCCCTGGCGGCGCATCGGGCGCCTGTGTAAACGCACCCAGTTGACGGAATTGGCCGACTGGCTGGCTTACGGCCAGATGCCGCTGCGCATCGATGCCTTTTGCCGGGTGGCTCCTTTTGTGCGCATGCGTTCGGATACCAGCCGCTACGCCGCGGTACTGCTCAACAGCACCCTCGATGCATGTGCTGCCTTTACGCTTAACGTGCGCACTACGGCCGACAAGGCCAGCCTGGCGACCCCCGGCGGGCTCGTGCCGCTCGAGGTGCTGCCCGGCCGGCTCGGCAGGCGCATCGTGGTGCCGGCCCTGGCCCCCTGGCAGCCGGCGGTGATTCTGGGCGGCTGAACGCTGGGCAGCGCCGGTAACGGCGTTGGATTGAGTGTCCATCTCGGTTTGCCGGGCACACCGGATTGGCTTTGTTTTACAGGTTTGTAACGTTCTACTGACGGGGCGGTGCATAGCATGCACCGTCCCTGATAACGTTAGGAATGGCATATAACTATACCGCATGCAAGCGCCTTTTACGGCACGAAGGCGGCAGTCGGCTCCGAGCGTACAGCGTACATCGTTTGCGGTGACAGCGCTTCAGGGTCTTAAATCGAAGGTTCAATGGGTGGAACGGCTCCGCGTTCATACTGGTGTGCTGGATGCTTTTCTAATAATCGACTTGCGGAGTGTGAGTATTCATGAATCTGCCGACAGATGAGGCGATGACCACAGGCAGCCGAAAACCGCTCGGAAACGGGCGCGCGAATGCCCGTCGCCGGCTTGAGGCCTGGCAAATCTGGGTACTGGCAATCGCTATTGTTTACACGCTTTGGAGCGCGCTGTTCATCTTCCGCCAATCGCACGTTTCAGTCGATGGTAAGCGTTACTATTGCCTATTTGATGATGCGATGATTTCGATGCGCTATGCCTGGAATCTTGCGCACGGCAATGGACTTGTGTGGAATCCCGGCGAGCGCATTGAAGGTTACTCTAACTTACTAATGACACTGCTTATGACGCCGGCAACTCGGCTGTTTAGCAAAGTGAACGCAGTGCTGGTGATGCAGATTTTCGGCATCTTGGTGATGCTGATTACAGCTCACACCAGCCTGGCCATTGCCGAACAGATATTCTGCAGCGACCAGAAGCTGCTGGCAGCCGCCAGAGTCATCGCCTTTGCCAGCACCTTGATCTATTACCCATTGACCTTTTTTTCGCTGATGGGGATGGAGACCGGCATCCTGACACTATTGTTGCTGACAGCGGTATTGCAGGTGCTGCGCTATGGGTCGGATCACAATGCCTGGCGCTTGGTGGCAGCCGTCTTGGCACTGGCATTGGGCTATCTTGCGCGCAACGACTCGCTGCTCTTTACAGGCGTATTGGCGCTCTACGCCTTTTGCGCGATACCCCGAACTGGACGGACGAAATCGGCTGGATTCTGGCTGTTGCTGGTCGCGCTTTACGGGCTGGTGATAGTCGGGCAGGGTGTTTTCCGGTATCTGTATTACGGCGAATGGCTGCCTAATACATACTATCTGAAGCTTACCGGCATGTCGCTGGCAGACCGGCTTATGAACGGATTGGGATTTATTAAGCAGTACCTGATTGAGATAGGGATAATTATCGTCGTTCTAGTCATCGACGCGCTGTCAACTCATAATCGATTTTCTATTCTGGCGTTGGCCATATTCGGGATAGCGCTGGCGTATCAGATATATATCGGAGGGGATGCTTGGCCGATGTGGCGTCTGATGGCGCCGACGATGCCGTTGATGCTGGTGACTCTCATCCGCGCCGTCCGTAATCTGCTGCTGCGGCTAAACGCAGCGCAGAAAGTACCTGCGGGCGCAAGACAGCCGTTTCCCACCTGGATCGTCGTCTATGTGCTGATATTCTTAATTGCCAACATACGGTTCGCTTCAGAGCAAATGCTCATTACCCAGGCATACCTGGTGCCGATGCATAACTACTATGTGGATGATGCCATAGTGCTGAACGAAATTACTACTCAGGATGCAACGATCGGCGTCATCACGGCCGGAGTGCTTCCGTATTATACCGGACGCAAGGCCGTTGACTTCCTCGGTAAATCAGATCGCTATATAGCTCATCTGGCTCCCGATATCTCTGGCAAAACTGCGTATTCCGGGATGTACAGCGTGCCCGGGCATAACAAATATGACCTAAACTACTCGATCAAGACTCTCCAGCCAACCTATATCCAGTATTATGCCTGGGGAGCTCAAAACCTTTTTGACTGGTTGCCGGGGAGATATGTTCTGGTTACCTACAAAGGTATCAGCGTATACTTGCTGAAGGATTCACCAGATGTGCTTTGGTCGAAATTGACGCTGGAAACCAAGTAGGGTGCTACAGATTAGGCTAGTATACGCTGACAGCAGGGATGTAAAGAGCTAGCCATATGTTGTAGCTTATAGGGTATGGAACAGCCAGGGCGCGGCGCAGACGCCGCACATCCGGCAACCGGAGCTGGACTTGCGACCTTTAGGTCGCGACGCTATGCTGGCCACCTGGTAGCCGCAGGGCGCGGCGCAGACTGCGCACGTCCGGCAACCGAAGCTGGACTCGCGACCTTCAGGTCGCGACGCTATGCTGGCCACCTGGCAGCCGCAGGGCGCGGCGCAGACTGCGCACGTCCGGCAACCGAAGCTGGACTCGCGACCTTCAGGTCGCGACGCTATGCTGGCCACCTGGTAGCCGCAGGGCGCGGCGCAGACTGCACACGTCCGGCAACCGGAGCTGGACTTGCGACCTTTAGGTCGCGACGCTATGCTGGCCACCTGGAAGCCGCAGGGCGCGGCGCAGACGGTGCACGTCCGGCAACCGAAGCTGGACTCGCGACCTTCAGGTCGCGACGCTATGCTGGCCACCTGGCAGCCGCAGGGCGCGGCGCAGACGGTGCACGTCCGGCACCGGAGCTGGACTTGCGACCTTTAGGTCGCGATGGTATGCTGGCCACCTGGTAGCCGCAGGGCGCGGCGCAGACGCCGCACATCTGCTTGAAGTATGCTCGAATATCCAAGTTATTTCGTGGTAAGGTATTGGCCGCAGCCGCGCTCAACTGCCGACCAGCCAGAAGCCGCTCTGCGGCTTGGAGAGCATCAGCGGCCCCTCGGCGGTTACCAGCACATCCTCTTCCTGGGAGACCCAGCCGCGCCCAGGGGCAAGCGTCTCCAGCCCCTCGACGGTATAAACACTATCGCTCTCGATATATGACTCCGGCTGGCCGGGCTCGAGCCTGCGAATCAACCCAGCGCCGCCGTCATGGGTGGCGCGGCCGAGTTGGTGGCCCACGCCGTAAATTGGTTCGGGGTAGCCTGCGTCGGTGAGCACGCGGTGGGCGGCAGCGGCCGGCCGCCAGGTGGGCACGCCCGGGCGCAATTCCGCCGCGGCAGCGCGAATGCCGCACTGAATCGTATCGAACAGGCGCTGCAATTCCACGGGGATGCTGGTCTCGCCCGGCGTGGGGCAGTACCACATGCGTTGGATATCGGAGCAATAGCCCTTGCGGCGCACGCCGTAATCGAGCTGCAGCACCTGTCCGGGCAAGAGCGGCAGCTCAGCCGGCGGCGTATGCCCCATCGCCGGCACCGGCCCGATGGTCACCACCGGGCAGTGGTCGGCGCTCCAACTCGGCTGCAGGCCACGGCGCGCAGTCTCGTCCAGCATAAAGCGGTGGATTTCGATGCCGGTGCGGCCAGGGCGCAGCCAGGCTTGCAGCGCCGCCAAAATCTCATAGGTGGCATCCAGGGCGCCGCGGATGAGCTCAATCTCGGCGGGCGTCTTGCGCGCGCGCAGCCGCGAGACCAGCACATCGCCGCTGACCAGGCGCTCCAGCCAGGGCGTGCCGGCCAGCGCCTCACGCAGCCAGAGGTACTTGCCGTAGGACAGGCCGTCGGCCTTGTAGTTGGTGGTGGAATAATTCAGCGCAATTTGAGCAGGGTCCAAGCGCGCCAGCAATTCGCGCAGTACGCGCTGCGGGTCGCCATCGTGAATGATAACCGTATCCCATACGCCGGTTGAGGCGGGCAGGGCGGCGTCCAGTCGGCCGACGACGGCGATGCGCTCGCCCACGCGGGTAAGCAGCAAAAAGCCGTTGCCCAGGTCACGCTCGCCCATCAGAAAGGGATACGTGGGGTCGCCGCCCTCGCCCATTTCCTGGGTAAAGGTCAGCCAGGCATCGCTACGGGTCTCGCTCAGCAAAGCGACGGCCTGCGCCACCTTTTCGGCCAGCAGCGCATCGGGCGCCAAGCGTCTTTTATCGGCCATGCGGGGGTTCCTCCAGAGGTGTTTACCTAGTGTAAAGGCTCTACAAATGGGGCAGTTAGCGGATGCAGGCGATGGAGCGTGGCATTACGGTTTCTTGCCTTTGTTGATGACTTCCATATTGAAATGGTGCGTATAGCCACATAGGGCACAGGTAACGATGATTTCGTCGTAGGTGCTGTGTGTATCGCTGCTCGCATGGTCGGAGCGCACGACAGAGACAATTTCCGGTGCCAGCCAGTCGCGGCGCCGGCAAATGGGGCAATCCAACAGCACTCCGCCCCGGCTGGTGAGCCAGGTGCGAAAGGTACGCGCCTGTTCCGCGGACAATTTCATAGCAACCTCCAATGATGCCGACAACGGCATAAGGGGGGCACCTTATATATGGTAAAACCCATTATAGGTTAAAAAAAGTGTAACACAAATGAGGATGTTCAAGTTCTGTCCTGATATTTGCCCACTGGAAAACAGAAAGTGTTAAGTTCTCAAACTCGTACATAGTGTAAATGTAATTCCGCGACGGGCGCGTTGCGGTTCAAGGGTATCCCGTTTGCCGTAGGGTGCGATGCATCCGCGCACATGCTGCCATCGGACGATTCATTCGCCATCGCGGATGCATCGCCCAAATCGGGTTGCCATGCTAACATCGTACCCGTATAGACGGCGCCAATGTACACCCAATATAATGCTGCGACGGGGCGTCGCGCTCCAAAGAGGACATACACGAGCCGCGCTCAGCAATATGGTCGCGACCTGAAGGTCGCGAGTCCAGCTTCGGTTGCCGTAGGGTGCGATGCATCCGCGCACATGCTGCCAGCGGACGATTCATTCGCCATCGCGGCTGCATCGCCCACAAGACGGTTGCCGCGCTGGCATCGTACCTGCATAGGCAGCGCCAATGTACACCCAATATAATGCTGCGACGGGGCGTCGCGCTCCAAAGAGGACATACACGAGCCGCGCTCAGCAATACGGTCGCGACCTGAAGGTCGCGAGTCCAGCTTCGGTTGCCGTAGGGTGCGATGCATCCGCGCACATGCTGCCGTCGGAAGATTCACTCGCCATCGCGGATGCATCGCCCAAATTGGGACGCGGCGCGTGAGTGTAGTCAAGCTGGCCGGCATACCATCGCGACCTGAAGGTCGCGAGTCCAGCTCCAGTTACCGGGCGTGCGGCGCCGGCAGCTCGTCCTCATTGAAAACGTCGAGCACAATCTCGCCTTTGCCCTGGCGGTCGCAGTCGTGCACGGCATAGATGGCGCCGTCGGGGGCCTGCACCGCATCGGGGTAGGAGACGTTCTCGCGCGGGTCGAGCATCATCCCCGCACCGAACGGTCCATCATCGCTGCCGTCCGATAAATAAGCCAGCAGCGTGTGCCGCGCGTGCGACGTGGGTGTGTTGATGAACAGAATCCTGCCCGACTGCAGCCGACGGATAAAAAAGCGCGCGCCGGGATTGACATGGGCGCTCGGCTCTGCGGGCGCCCAGTTGAACCCGCCGTCCGTCGAGGTGCTCTGCCAGAGCACACCGGCACCGGTGCGGATGAGCATCCACAGGCGGCCGTCGCGCCGCTCGATGACCATATTCTCCAGCGCCCAGGCAGGAGCCCGCAGTTCGCCGTGCAGCCGCCAACTCTGGCCGCGGTCGCTCGATATAGCCACCCCCTGCAAGTGGTCGTCCGTGCCGAACCAACCCGCCGGCGCCGCAGGCATATACGTCACAGGCAGCAGCCAATCGCCGTTGGCGATGACGGTTGGCTTGTTGAGCCGGAAGGCAAAGGGCATGCCCAATCCCACGCGCCTGGATGCGGACCAAGTTAGCCTGGACGGGGCGCTGTCGTCGCAGGTGAGCGCCTCGATATACCCTCCCTTGCCGAAGGCGGAGCGGTTGTAAAAAAGCCACAAGCGCCCTTGCGGGTCGTGCCACAGGCATGGGTCGTAAGCGCGCCACCCCTGGTAAGGCTCAATCACAGGCAGCGGCTCACGCCACGTGGCGCCGTTATCGGCGCTGGTGGTCAGCATAATTGTATTGGCCGGATCAGGTTCGCACGGCCCGCCGCTGAAAAATGCGCACCACAGGCGGCCGTTTGCGGCGCGCTCGACAGTCGGGATGCCCTGCCACAGGCGCGCCCCTTTGGCCGAGATAATCATCTGCTGCATAGCATGCTCCTCTCACATACACGGTCAAACGCCGAATTCCTTATATGCCCGCTGGCGCACGCGGTCGATCTCGGCCAGCACATCCTCAGGACGCGTCTCCATCTCCAAGTCGATCAGCTCGCGGTCCTCGTTATTGTCGATGTCCATACGGTCCTGGATGGCATCCAGCATCTGCAGCACGTGCGTGAGCTCGTGCTCCGTCAACAGGCCAATCTGCAGCGCCAGGTCAGCGCGGCGCTCAGCTTCGGCGCTCGAACGGCGCTGGGTGATCAGCACGAATATCGAGAGGCAGATGGCCTCGAGCGACACTACCGTCACCAGCATATTATAGGGATAGGGGTCAAAGGGAACATTGCCCAGCCAGCCGCTGTTGATGATAAACCAACTGGCAAACAGGATGATGTGAATCACCAGAAACACGATGCGCCCCGAAAAGTTGGTGATCGCATCGGCAAGGCGATCGTACCATTTGCGGTTGCGGTCATCCTTGGCGCGCAGCGCAATGATGGTGTTGATATTGCGTTCCATCACGTTGGCGAGAGCCGGGTTATCATCCTGCACATAAGTAGGCGTATCCGCACGCTCTGGCTTTTGCATCGGTGTTCCTTTTCGGTTTATCTGTGGATTTGGGTATGGCTGGAGTCTAGGCTGGCGCGACGCCGGCGTCAAACATGCGGGCCGCTTGACCGACCAGCCGCCTAAGAGCAGCGAGCTGGCAGGTCGGGCGCAGCAGCAGCTAGTCCTCCTCGAACACCAGCGGCGCAGCGCCGGGGGATGGGCAACGGTTGGCGGGCAGGCTGCGGCGCTCGCAAGCGGCACCTGCCTGCAGCAAATCCTCGGCCAGGATGAGCACGGCCGCGACACGCACATCCGCCAAGCGGTAGCGCATAAAGCGCCCCTGCTGCTCACAGGCTACCAACCCGCTCTCGCGCAGGCGGGCCAGATGGTTGGAGACGTTGGACTGGCGCAACCCGGCGGCCTCCACCAGCTCGCTCACCGTCAGCGCGCCGCCGCGCAGCGCCTCGATGATGGCCAGGCGCGAAGGGTCGGCCAGGCCGTGAAAAAGCTTTGCTTTAGCGCTTATCCGCTCCCCTTGGTCATTCATCCTGTGGCTCCATATCATCAAGTGCTGATATATTATATCTACCAGTCTTTCGCGCCCCTGTCAATGGGCGGTGCAATGAGGGTGTTGAAAAGAGGTTCTGTCCTTATACTTACCCACTGGGAAACATCCAGTATTAATCTGAGGTATAGTGAAATATATCATAACAAGAAAAAAGCAAGGCTCGGCTGGATTCCTGCTTGCGCGGGAATGCTATGCGAGTTCGCGCCCCTGTCTTTCCAGACACTATGGCGTCTCCAACTGAATACTTTTTCCACACCCTCGGTGTAAAAGCCATTCATGGCTGCCTGCTGGGTCTATTGAGCCGATTAGCCGCTGGGCAGAGGTTCCAACGGGTTGCAATGGGCGCTCACGGGCGAGTTTACGGGTATGCAGCGCGCATCGCAGAGATACGCGCTGCACATATATTGAGTGCGACTGATATATGTATGCGAGTCAGCCGCCAAAGGTAAACCGGTAGGTAGACTCCTCCAGCGGCAGAATGGAAAAGCGCCATGCTGCTGACATTGCACCGCACATACAGATCCGGGCAGCTCGCTAGCTAGCGAGCTGCCCGACAGCATGCCGAATTAACCAGCTCGCGGACTGCCACATATATTAGGAAGCTGCCCGTCTCCAGGCAGCTTCCCGGCACAGACGGCATGCGTTCAGTTCCAGAAGGCAGTATCCACAAGCTGGAAGTCATACAGCACCGACTGGCCTGGATAGATGGTGAAGGTCACCTCGTCCGTCCAGATATAGTCGTCAGGTCCGGTGCCCGTCCACAGGAGCAGCTTCCAGCGGTTCGGATCAAGCCCGGCCGGCATCGTTACCTTGATGCGCAGCGTCCATGGGTCGCTATTCCATAGCGTCCAGTGTACCGCGGGCCAGCCCTCGTGATTCGGCACAAAGGTCAGCGCAGGCTGCTCGGTGCCGCCCACCCACAGGGTGGCCTGGTTGCCCCAGCACCCTTGGCACAGCACAGCTACTTCAGCGCGCGGCTGTGAGGGCGTGGTCGGCGTAGGCGAAGGCAGCTCCTGCCACGGCGGCGTATTCGTCGGCGTGGGCGACGGCAGCTCCTGGAACGGCGGCGTATTCGTCGGCGTTACTATGGGAGTTGCCGAAGGCTCAGGCGTGACACTCGGGACACTGGTCGGCGTCGGCGTTGGAGGGGCCGGCTCGGTCGGCGTCACCGAAGGTTCAGGCGTATTGGTCGGCGTAGGCGAAGGCAGCTCCTGGAACGGCGGCGTATTCGTCGGCGTTACGGTAGGAGTTGCCGAAGGCTCAGGCGTATTGGTGGGCGTCTCCGTCGGTGTGTTCGTCGGCGTATTGGTCGGTGTGTTCGTCGGCGTATTGGTCGGTGTGTTCGTCGGCGTGTTGGTTGGTGTGTTGGTTGGTGTGTTGGTCGGTGTGTTGGTTGGTGTATTGGTCGGCGTGTTCGTCGGCGTTGCAGTCGGGCAATCTACCGTAAACACCTTGTGCTTATCACCGCCCCCGCAGCCGCGTTGGTGCCAGTACAATTTGTATTGTCTATTGGGCAGGCTTATCTGAGCCGACTTGAAAGTGCCTAGGCTATCAACCGCCACGGTACCGGAGGTTATTATTGCGCCGGTATCAACTCGCACAATCCACCAATCGACTGTGCTATATGGGTCAAAGCTATAGCCATGCAGATGGAAAAGACAAGGCTTTGGATTGTTACTGGAGGGCGAAGCAGGCTCACCCGGATCATCGTGAATATTGATAGTGCCGGCACAGTTGCCGTTGATTACTGCATCGTCCCCACTAGCAGGAGCAGCCAGGCTGACAGATGTACTGTTGGCGGTAAAACTCACTAGCACCGCTAAAACCAGGCTGATTGCAATTAATCCCAGGAATACAGTACCGAGCGATCGTTTCAGGTTCATGATATCTCTCCTTTACGACCCAGCCCGATATTTGTTTCCCCCCTTATGTAAGTTTACCGCTCCCCACCATCTATGCGGTTGCTTCTCCTTTATATTCCCACAGTGCCGCGCTCCGCGGCTCCCCCGTCCTGTGGCTTGCCTGGCTCAATGCCGGTATACACATGTACCGGGATTGCTCCAACTGCCAGGTATCCCTGCATTAACTATATCACATCGATATATCCTGTGAATGCGCTAAACGGCCTATCAGAGAGGTGCTTTATGGCCTACTTTAACGGGGTCAGGTTATACACCACTGCAGTAAACTAGGGTTGTTTTGATAAGGCAACAGGCGGCTGGACGCCCCACAGCTCGTTGACGAGGCTTGGTATGAAGCGGCTCTCGGCGCGCGCATTGGCCCAGGGGATGAGCTCGCGCGCGACAGCGCTGGAAAGCAAGGAAGGGTTCGGATAGATGCCGACGCGCAGCAGGTCGAGACGGTCGGCATCCCAGCAGGCCTGCAGGGTAGGTTCGTCCGAGGTGAGGCCGTCGGTATGGCGCGCACAGGCATCCGCTAGGAGCTCCAAGGCGCCAGGAGCGAGGGGGATGAGCGCCCCCAGCTCGTTCAGCGCGAGGCTTGCGCCGCGCGCGCCGTGGCCGTGGTCGCGGCTCTCGTTGCACCGGCAGGCATCGTGAAACAGGGCAAAAAGCGTCACTACGCGCACATCGGCGCCGTTGCAGCGGGCAATGCTCCGGCCGTTTTCGAGGACGCGCGCCCAATGGCTGATGCCGTGTACGCCGTAGGCGCCCAGGCGATATTGGGCCAGAATAGCGCGCGCCAGCGCGGCCTGGTCAAACGGGAGTTCAGATTCGCCGGATGCGGACATAGCAACCTCAATGTTATTCCTGTGACAGTATAGCCGCGCCAGGAGCGGCCGGCAAAATCGCGGCCAAACCTGTGCGTACACGGCCATGGAGGGTGTGGAAAAAAGGGTCGCAGAGATTCCACCCTCACCCTTCCCTCTCCCATCGGGAGAGGGAAGGGTGAGGGCAGAGTCTTTGCGACTCTAACACACTCAAAGATCCTCATTGCGCAGGAAGCGGCAAGTTCAACTAGCCTCAATTTATGGGAGAGGCAGGGCCAGGCTAACGGAACGAACTGGGCGATGCACTTTTTGCCCGCCGGCTGGATGATGGCTACAATAAACCCCTTAACGTAAGTGCCGGTGCGCCTGAAGGCATTTGCGCCAGAATATTTGCCGTTATGGGTGGCTGCTGATGGGAATACTCGAAAACCTGGTGCTGGCCGTCGGCCTGGCGATGGACGCGTTTGCGGTCTCGCTGTGCGTCGGCGCCACCGGGCGGGTGAATAATACGGCCTGGCGGATGCGTCCGCCCTTCTATTTTGGCTTTTTTCAGTTTTTGATGCCCGTTATCGGCTGGTTCGGCGGATCGTGGCTGGCCGGCATGATTAGCGGATTCGACCACTGGATTGCCTTCGGCCTGCTGGCCTTTGTGAGCGCGCGGATGCTCAAGAGCGGATTCAGCAAAGGCGAGGAACAAGCCTGCGAACTGCTCACCCGCCGCGAGGTGTTGGTGCTGGCGGTAGCAACGAGCATCGATGCACTGGCGGTGGGCCTGAGCCTGGCTATGCTGCAAGTGGCCATCTGGCGTCCCAGCGTCATTATCGGCATCGTAACAGCGGTGCTCTCGCTGGCAGCTATTTTGCTCGGCAGCCGCCTGGGCGAGCGCATCGGCAAACGCGCCGAAGTGCTGGGCGGCGTCATCCTGCTCGGTATCGGGGCGCGTATCCTGTTCTCACATTTGCTGGCGGCCTAAGGTTTGTACTGGAGCTGCGCGCTATGTGCACCGTCCGCGCCGCGGCAACCCTGATTTGGGCGATGCAGCCGCGATGGCGAGTGAATCTTCCGCTGGCAGCATGTGCGCGGATGCATCGCACCCTACGGCAACCGAAGCTGGACTCGCGACCATATTGCCGTGCGCGGCTCGTGTATATCCTCTTTGAAGCTGCAACGCGCCCGTGGCGGCATTAGATTGGCCGCGCATCTATCAGCAACAAGGCGGGCGCGCACAGCGCGCCCCTACCACGGCATGCTATTGAGGCTTTACGCCCGGGTAACCTGAGGGCTGGACTCGCGACCTTTAGGTCGCGACCATATTGCTGTGCGCGGCATTCGTCCGGTGGGGTTGTGCACCATGTGCGTGCTATGGCTGGGCACGCGCAGCGCGCCCCTATCGCCCGCAACCATCTTGTGGGCGATGCAGCCGCGATGACGAGTGAATCGTCCGCTGGCAGTTGTGT
>JAJFUJ010000238.1 GCA_021372475.1 Chloroflexota bacterium
GGGATGGTGTTCGCGTGCATAGCCGAAACGCATCTTGGCGTTGGGAACAGTGCGAAAGTCGAACGGCGCCTGGTAACTGTTGGCCATCACCAGAGGCCGCTTGACAGCGCCCGTCTCCAGGTCCGGCTCGACGCCGGCATGGACGCAGCGCGTGGCAAAATCCAGTTCATCATCCATTTGTTGATCCATTAGCTTCAATCTCCTTTTTTATTTATGGAGTGCGCAGGCTTGCCTGCGCTAATTCATGCGTCGGCAAGCCGACGCACTCCAGGCCGACGCACTCCATATCGTTCTCCTCCGATTGTGGAGTGCGCAGGCTTGCCTGCGCCTATCCATGCGTTGGCAAGCCAACGCACTCCAGGCCGATGCACTCCATATATTAAAAACTATCGAACATCCTGACCTGCTCGATACTACTGTGCAAAATCAGGTCGCGCAAATGGGGCTCTGCTTGTTCTTGAAATAACTGCATGGAACTCCAACGATATGCCAATGCATCGTCCGTATACCGGTGTTTCACTGGATTATTTAGGACATAATTCATCCTATTCCAGTAACTTTTATCGGACGTCAGGCAAGTATCCCAGTAGTTGAACCACACTCGCCGACCAGGTGTTTCATCCCGTTTATTTAGCCATGCGGCTGACCTGGAGTGCACTGAACGAATCAAGTCAACAAGAGTATCCGAATGCTCCGGCGCGGCTAGTATCAGGTGATAATGGTTGGGCATAACCGCCCAGGCGTGCAAACTCCACTGCCAGCGTGCTGATTCCTGCAAGAGTGTCTCAAGGAGATAATCCAGTTTATCAGGTGTATCGAACAATCTAGCCCGTCTTAAGGTGCCGGCGGTAACGATGTAGGTAGCATTTGGAATGAACAGATGCGCAGGTGTATGCATGCTAGAATGGTAGTATTCGGGTTCTTTTGTTTGCATCTTTACTATCCTGAAACACGCGTCGGCAAGCCGACGTACTCCGGTATATGGAGTGCGCAGGCTTGCCTGCGCATATTCAGCGTCGGCAAGCCGACGCACTCCATATCACTCTGCGCATATTCAGCGTCGGCCAGGCCGACGTACTCCATATTAACGCTCCTGGAACAACAGCAGCGGCACGCCCTGCAGGTCGCGCGGGATGTGCAGCACCGTCTCGCCGGCGGAGGCGCTGTACACGGCCGGACTAGCCTCGCCCCTGCCGTTGCCGTGCGGGTCAGCCGCCCACAGTGCGCCGTCGGGCATACCGAAGGGCAAATGCAACGCAAACACATCCGTGGGTTCGAGCGGCTTCACATAGACAAACCATCCTTTGGCGACGCCCGACGCCAGTTGACTATCCGGCAGCGGCGCGAAAGTGATATCAGCCGGCGCGTCAGTCAGCTTGAACTCACGCCCGTCAACGATGATGCCGGTGGTATTGGCGCCAGCAAAGGCCGTCAAATTGCAGGCCACGACTTTGAAGGAGACCACCCGGTCGCCCGAGTAACCAATGATATAGGGGCCAACCTGCCTGGCGCGCAGTTCCAGGCGCACAGGCGGAAGCAGCAGGCTCTCGTATGGTTTGGTTTCCTCGCGGAAAAAGCCACCGCTCCAATCCTCTGCGATGGGGTAATAGTGGTGTGTAACCGTGACGGCATTGTTGGGCGATTCACAAACCAGCAGTTCGCCGCTGTTAGAGGCCCACTCGGCCCAGCCTGCTCCGGTGGGCGAATAGGCGCCCAACGCTTCCAGCAGATTGTAAAAGGTGCGCGGGGCATCCGGCGTGGTATGCGCCTGGTCGTCGCGCGGGCGAGCGCCCAGATACACCACCCTTCCTTTGCGTACGCCCAACGTTTGTACTTTGCCGCCCAAACTGATGGCCGCCACCGCCTCGCTGCCTTCAGCAGGCACGACGGGGTACACGGCATCAGGCAGGAGATGGGTGGGCACGCGGAAGGGTGGCACGGCAGCAAGTGAGCCATTAAAGACAATATGCGTATTCTCTGCGTTCAATCCCTGCCAGGGAGCTTGTACCGAACGGATGCCAAAGACAGCCTGCCAATCCTGCAGGGCGGGCGCACCATCTTCAATGTAGATAGCCGGCGCAGGACCGGTCCACAACACCCGGCCGCCGCGTTCCGCCATGCGGCGCACCAGATCAAAGGCTGAGCGCAGAATCATCGGGTTATAGAGCACCGCCAGCGTGTCATAGGCGCGGCCGCGCAGCGTAATCCGGCCGTCAGCCTCGACATGGCCCCACTCGGCCAGCTTTTCGGCGGTTATCCAGTCGCAGTAACCGTACTGCACCATCCACGAGCCGAAGCGCTCCTCGACATAGTTTAAATCCAGCGGATACAAGGCCAGCACGTTCATCTTGCGGTGCTGGAAACCCTGCACCCAGCCGGTGTACAGCACGCTGTTATCGATGCCCCAGGCGGCTGAAGCGTCAAACACACGCTGCGAGACCTCCTTGGGCGCACCCCAATGGCCGAAATAGCCATAAGGCACGTCGTTGTAGGAGCCCCAGGCACAGGCCAGCGCAGCGCCGTAATAGTTGCGGTCGATATAGCCGCCCTCGGGATGGTCGGTGCCCATACCCGTCAGGAAGTCGCCCCAGCGAAAGTAGTCGTAGCAGGCCGAGATATCCTCGCGAATCGAACTCGACCAGTCGTAAGCAGGGGTATAATCGTAACGGCTGCGCGGCGCACTGGCGGGCGCCCAGGCGGCATTGGTATGGTCGCAGGTAGGCGCCTCCTGCCAGGTAGCATGGGCGCGCGTCCAGATGCGCGGGCGGCTGAAGATTTCCTCACCGTAGCGCTTGGCCTCGACAAACAAGTCCACCACGTGGTCTGCCAGCAAACGGTAATAGTCGCGGCGGAACTTCCAGACGGCGTAAACATCCTCGGCGCCGCGCCCCCAGACGTGCTGGCATGGCTCGGGCTCCGCACCGACAGCCTGCAGAAAGCCGTGCTGCGCGTAAGAGAAGTAGATCAGCCAGCGGTCGAGGTCGGCGTAGCATGCGCCGAAGCGCGCGCTGTAGGCAGCCTCCAACGCGGGCGTGATGTGGCGGGTGGCGATTTCGGTGGCGCCGAAATGGGTGCCTAGGTCCCAATCAAACTGGATATGCATCTCGTCCGAGTAAAAGCTGTCGTAGCTGATGCCGGCCGCCTTGTGAGCATCCAGCATGCCCTTGAGCCATGGCAGAGCGTCCTCATGAAAGTAGTCGATCTCTTCCGTCTCATACTGCACCACCACCAATATGCGGTTACGCCCGCCGGCGTTATTTGCGCGCCCGCGCACGACGCCCTCGGCGTAGCCGAATCCTGCGCCAGAGACGGCGCTGGTAGATTCGTCCACCGTCAGCTCGGCGCCGTCGATTTCGAGAATAGCGACCGGATCGACATAGTAGTAATGGGTATCGCCCAGGCGCTCTTCGTTATAGGCAAATGCGCGCACACCCTTCAGATGCAAAAAGTTGGGGCCTTTGTTGTGGAACCAGCGCTGCTGTACGCGGATCGGCACGGCGTAAGAGCCGTCAGGCTTCAGCTCGCCCTCCTGAAACTGGTGCGAGCCGGCGCCGCGCCCCTTTTCGCGGTAATAGGCCGGGCCGAGATCGAGCGGGGAGAGCACGCTGGCACCAAAGCCGACCCCGCCAGCGCGGGCAACATCGTGCAATGCCTTGAACGCGCGCACACACTCGGGGCTGGTCGGGAAGAGCTCGCGCACGTTGCCGCCAAAGAAAAAGTCATAGGCGACGTTGATGAGCGCGCCATCGCTGGCCTTGCAGCTTTCGACGAGATCGCCGAATTTGCCGTCAAAGGCGCGTACCTGCATCAGGGGGTCATCGCCCAGAGCGCGCATCTCATCATCGCTGGTGATAATCAATGCTGGCTGCGGCCTGAGCAGGCGCTGCACCTCGGAAAGTCGGTAAACTTGTTTCATGGAGCTCCTTTAACTGGCATGCGAAGTTATCGCTATTGTGGTCACCATATAACACAAAGCGGCTCAACCGGCAAGCCCGGCAGCGGCGCAGTTTGCAGGTAGCCCGGATTTCAGTTAAATAAGGCTTACAATATGAGTTGTCAGGAGGCGTTATGTACAGCCAACTGTCCCATGTGATCAGTGAAAACCGCGGCCGCCTCATCGCCTTCTGCCAAAAGCTACTACGCGCAGCCAGCCTCTC
>JAJFUJ010000031.1 GCA_021372475.1 Chloroflexota bacterium
CGAGCCGCGCGAACGGCAAGCCGGTATATTGAGAGGCAAAACGGATTCCCTGCTGCGTAAGCTACAGGCGATGGAATCGGCGCTGGATGCCGCTCGGGGCAGCTATTCCGCAGAAGAACACGTCAGGATACGGCAGGAATATCTGGCAGAACAAAACCGCTTAACCGCAGCACAGGCCCAGCTAGCCTTCAAACAGGAGCGGCTGCAGGTAGTCAATCAGCTTATCGCCAGGTTGCGCGTTAACCAGCTTGAACTCGGCCAGAGGGTTGAGGAACTGGCGCAATCCAGGCATGCTCAGGAAGTACTGGAGCTAATCCGTGCCTGGCTAAAGGAAGCAGGCCCGCAGGTGACCCGCCGATTGGTGAACCGCATCAGCCATGAGGCATCGCTGATTTACAGCGATATAATCGGCGATCACACAGGTTGGTTGCATTGGGGCACCGATTACGAGCTTGAGCTCGAGATCGGCGGCTCCAGGCGCACCTTCCGCCAGCTCTCTGGCGGTGAACAGATGATTGCGGCGCTGGCGCTGCGCCTGGCGCTGCTGCGGCATACCTCCGCCATCGACATTGCCTTTTTTGACGAACCTACAGCCCACCTGGATCCGGAACGGCGAGACAACCTGGCCGACAAGCTGACGCAGGTGAAGGGATTCTCTCAGGTTTTTGTTATCAGCCATGATGACACATTCGAACGCAGCGCCTCGAAATACATCAGGATTGCCAAAGGGGAGAATGGCAGTTACTTGGAGGACAGGCTCTAGTGTTGGATATCAGGCAGGTCGCCAACGCGTTCGCAATCAGAAAAAATGAGTTTGCAACCGAATCAAGGCATACGGCAAGCTGCCTGGCGGAGGTGCGACCGCTATTGTGCCAGCTCGAAAAGTTTGACCAGCAGACGCTTCTGCTGAAGTTGAATGAACATAGCAATCCTGGAGCCCTCCCCACAATAGAGCGCATTGCTGGAGCGAGTATCATCCGTCCCTTCCCTGAGCGTTGGGGAAACCGCGCCGAGGCGTTGGTTTGGGCGCGCTCGATACTTGAGAATGTCCAGATTTGTGCGGTTGACGGCTCGCAGATTGCGCCCAGCCGCGATTGGTCGGTTCCAATAGGTGCGGTGCAAGCCGGCTGCTTTATCAACGAGCATACTCCTGCCGGAGGATTTCATAAATCGCTGCGCTTTGAGATAATGATGGGCAGCGATCTCGCCCAGGATGCGGATGACTTGCATGGATTTCCCGACCAGCAGGTGAACCTGCGTCGTTTCGAACTCGAGTGCCAAACCCTGTGCGATTATATGCAGAGCAGTCAGGATTCGAGAGCGCTTGCATTCTACGATGGCTCTTTTATACTCTCGTTTGCTGGCGCGCTGCATCCCGACTTGAGCCGGGCGTACGTCTCTGCCATCCGAGCAGTCCTGGACACTTCACGGCAGACTCGCATTCCGGTGGTTGGTTATGTGGATTCGTCCTATGCGCGCGACCTGCTGCGCATGTTGGCGACGCTGCATGACCTGGAATTATCTGCAAATCTGACCGATGCCAGTCTTCTAGAGGCTGGTATGCACTGGGGGGACCGCAGCGAGCTGTGGTGTTGTGCACGGCAGGATAGGCTTACCGCACAGGCTGGTTCGATTGGCAGCGATTATTACAATCAAGTGGTCTTTACCTACCTTCAAGTGTCTTCCCAGAATCCGCCGGCGCGTCTGGAAATCCCGTTATGGGCAGCCGAATCCGGCCTCACAGAACAGATTACCGACATTGTTCGCGCCGAGTGCATTGTTGGCAGCGG
The DNA here is from genome assembly GCA_021372475.1 of Chloroflexota bacterium. Lineage (GTDB taxonomy): Bacteria > Chloroflexota > Anaerolineae > UBA1429 > UBA1429 > JAJFUJ01. Next base: position 1,791 of record JAJFUJ010000031.1, read on the forward strand.
CTATCCTTATCCGCTCGAAACTGCCGATGCGCTAGCGGTGCTCAATGTACACGACCGTGAGCAATTCTATCGCATCTACCAGGAACACCTGGATGAGCTGAGCATACCGCTTCATTTAGCGCGCAAAACCGCCAGCAAGCGCCGACGCCGCTAGCGCGCAAGGCAAGGAACAGCTATGGACATCGGTAAAGTCGTGAGCTCCGATTCACACGTCGCCTACTACGGCCAGATTTTCAACAAAGGCGAAACCCTTGAGGAAATCCGGCCGGCAGACTATGCTCTCGGACGTTTTGTCGGGCTAACTCAACCAGACGGCATGATACTGGTTGGTTTACTAGCAAACACCCTGATCTATAATCCTGATTTCGGGAATATGGGACCGCGCTTGACTCAGCGTGCCGAGGTAGAATTGTTCGCGCCAGATTTCCTCGCAGAGAAAACGATCCTGGTACATATTCTTTTGATAGGGGCGCTTGATCGAGAGGGACGCGCTCAACAAGGCTATCCGCTGGTTAGCTCTGTCAGTGATGCTCCTATCCGTCTGCTGGAGGATGGCGAGATTGACCGTTTTCATCATCCCCGAAGCGGACGACTGGCGCTCAGCTATTTACCGCTGCTCCTGGCCAATCCTGATCCTATCCTGCGCTGCGCGTTGACAGAGTTGCTTAGCGGGCTGATGCTTCGCTATCCTGATGATGCGGACCGCCTCGGATTAATCGCAGAGAATCTGGCATGGAAAACGCACATCGAGCCGATGGCATAATGGAGAGATAATGAACGCTGCCCCGGTCGGGATAACCAAAGGTCCGGGCCTAAATCCTAACGAGTATATTTTTATCAGCCGGGATTCCGCCCAAAATCTGCGACACGGTGAGTTTGTTTATTATCATGTGCAGGAGCACGAGCAGGAACGGCTGGTTCTCGGACGAATAACTCACCGTGAGTTGGCCAAATCGTTGCCGGACGGCTTGCTGGCAGAGCCGTCCATCTCTCCGCGTGATATGGCTGACCTTCTTGGGTATGAATCGAGCGTATTTGATCTTTTTTATATCACTGTGAGTGTATTGGGTTATTATGACCCTGTACTTGGTTTTGTAAACCCACGTATACCTCCGGCATCCGGAGGGCCCATCTTTATAGCCGATAACAAGTTGCTGCGCGATACGTTATGTCGAGTTCCTCTCAATACGACTGGAGCTGTGCATATCGGTTCTCTGTTATCCCGGCAGGATAACCGTGTGCCGGTCGTGCTGGATGCCCGCGGATTTACCAGCACCCACCTGGCGATTATCGCTTCGACAGGCGCCGGTAAAAGCTATCTCGCCGGGGTGATTATTGAGGAATTGATGAAGCCCAACAACCGCGCTGCGGTGCTCGTAGTCGATCCACACGCAGAGTATGATACGTTGACAGAGATGCAAAACCTGGACGTATTTGTGCAGGAAGAGTACCGTCCCCGGGTGCGTATATTCAGGCCTAAGGATATCAAGGTGCGCATCTCTTCGCTGGAACTAGGCGACTTGCGCTACCTGCTGCCCAATCTCTCCGAAAAGATGCATTATGCGCTCGGACAAGCCTATAACCGTGTGAAACGCGAGTACGGCGAACGCTGGACGCTAAGCCAACTGCTGGTGGCTATTCGCGCGGGCGAAAGCGAACATCCCGTCACCGACCCCCATGCGGACGAACAGGATCCAACCATCAACGCCTTGGTCTGGCGGGTAAACTCGGTGTTAAAAAGCCCAATCTTTGACGATTACGCTAACCTGGCTTTGCGCGACCTCTGCACGCCGGGACAGTGCACCATCCTGCAGCTCAACGAGATCCCTGAGCGCGAGCAGCAGGTCATCGTTGCTACGCTGCTGCGACGCTTGAACCAGGCGCGGATGGATACGGTGCGCCAACGTGCGCAGGCGGAATCTGAATCCTATTTACCTTATCCGGTATTTGTGCTAATCGAAGAAGCTCATAATTTTGCGCCCGCGAATGCCGAGATAATAACCTCACAGGTGCTCAAGCAGATTCTATCCGAAGGGCGCAAGTTCGGCATCGCGGTAGGATTAATCAGCCAGCGACCGGGGAAGCTGGACGGCGACGTGCTCTCGCAGTGCATGACTCAGTGCATTATGCGTATCGTCAATCCTGTCGACCAGAGCCGCATCGCTGAAAGCGTCGAAACTGTTGGCCGCGATTTATTGACCGAGTTGCCTGCCCTGAGCAAGGGGCAGGCTATTATTGCCGGCGCATCGGTCAATACACCGGTGCTTGTCCGCGTACGCTCGCGCCTGACACCTCATGGCGCGCCCGACCCGGACGCTCCGAGTCAGTGGCGCTCTTACCTCGCCGGCGCGCATGATGAACCGTTACCGCCGCCAAGCACAACTTCTGGAGCATATTCCGTGTTTAGAAGCCAAGACCCCTTTTAATAAAGATTTATGGAGTAGGAATGACAAGCTTACGCGTATCGGTTCCAATGCGTATCGATTTTGCCGGTAGCACACTGGATGTGTATCCGCTTTACCTTTTCGAGGGCGGCGGACTAACGGTCAACGCGGCCATCAATGTGATGGCAACCGCTTCATTCGAGACGCGCAGCGACCAAACCATTGTAATCCATTCGCACGATCTGGATATAACCGAAGTAATACCCTCGCTAAACGAGATGGAATTTGGCGGTAGATTGGATCTCGTCAAGCGGGCTCTGAGTTACTTTCATCCCGAGCAAGGTATGGAGATCACCATCAATAGCCAGGCGCCTAATGGCTCCGGCCTTGGCGCATCGTCGGCCTTATTAATGGCGCTCGCGCACGGCCTGAACGCCTTGACTGCACGCGGGCTTACCTCAGCCCAGATAATAGATATCGGCGCCAATATCGAAGCCCAGGTTATCGGCATTCCGACTGGCAAACAGGATTATTTCCCGCCGATTTTTGGCGGTGTATGCTCGATGTGGTTTGACGTGGACGGCTGGCGCTTTGAAAGGCTGGATAACGACCCCGAATTGGTCCGCGGCCTGAATGAACGCTTGATCGTATCCTACTGCGGAGTGCCGCACGATTCCGCCGTCACTAATTGGGCTATGCTAAAGAGTTATATCGAACGCCAGGGTGATACAGTAGGCCATATGCGCAGAATCCGCCAGATAGCCAATGAGATGCGAGCCTGTTTGCTGGCCGGCGATTACCGCCACTTTGCCGATTTGCTGGATGATGAATGGCAACTTCGACGCGGCCTAGCGGAAGGAGTCACTAATCCAGAGATTGAGCGTGTGATGATCGCTGCCAAAGAAGCTGGCGCTTACGCGAGCAAGATCTGTGGCGCAGGCGGCGGCGGCTGTATGATCACCACCGCCGAACCCGTTGCTCTCCCCGCTGTACGCATAGCCATACGGGCAGCCGGCGCCTCTGTGATGCCAGCAACCGTCATCAGCAAGGGAATTGAAATGAGTTGAACTGCATAGACAGCCGACATAAACAGCGGCTGTCTATATAAAATTATCCTTCCCGGTCATAGACGGGGTCAATCCCAATCCATTTGCGTGGTGGGACGGCCGGTATATTGTTACGCTCCTCCCAGGTAAGTTTTATCTCGAGCCCGCCTAAGGTATCCTGAAATTGTTCCAGATTGCGCGCGCCCATAATCGGGCAGGTAACGCGCGGCTCGGCCAATACCCATGCAAGCGCGAGTTGAGCCGGCGTCACCCCGCGCTCACGAGCAGCCTGACAAAAGCCCTCGGTGATTGTCAGCGCTTCATCATAATAATATCTTTGATAATACATCGGCAGCGCATCCAGGCGCACACCAGCGGGCAGAGGCTTACCTCTCTCGTATTTACCGGTTAGCATACCGCCTGCCAACGGATTATAAGTAATAACCCCCAACCCCTCTGCAGTGCACAACGGCAGCAGCTCATTCTCGATACTGCGGTTAATGGCATTGTAAATGGGTTGTATGCTAATAAATCGCGACCAATGGTTGTCTTGGGAAGTATGCAAGTAACGCGACAGATGCCAGGCAGCCAGGTTTGAACAGCCAATGTAGCGCACAAGTCCCCGACGAACCAAATCGTTCAAGGCTTCAAGCGTCTCCTCAACCGGCGTCTCGTAATCCCAGCGGTGAATCTGGTACAGGTCGATAGTATCGAGCTGCAGCCTCTTGAGGCTTGCTTCTACTGCCTGTTGGATATGCAAACGCGATAAACCACCGTCATTGGGGCCTTGACCCATCGCAGCATACACTTTTGTAGCGATAAACAGGTTTTGCCTGCCGCCGCGCAAGCGTAGCCAACGGCCGATGATTTCCTCACTCAATCCATCTGAATATCCATCTGCAGTATCTATAAAATTGCCGCCTAATCCTACAAAATGATCGAGTAATTGGTATGATGTCTGCTCGTCAGCTTCACGCCCGAATGTCATTGTTCCAAGGCAGATTTGGGATATTTTAAGGCCTGAACGTCCTAGATGTTTGTAATCCACGTTGCGTTTTCCTCGCTTTCAGACTGGTTACTCGATTTATTTAAGCACAAAGGCAGCCTGATGACAAGCACTCTAAAAACGCTTTTTTTCGTCCCCGTCTCTCAGTATAATAACGCTGATGACTTACAGGTTTGATTAGCAATGGCTAAATCCGAACGCACCCGACAAAAACGCAAGTCCGGCAGCTTACGCTCGCGTATGCTGCTCACTATTGTTCTGCCTATAACAGTTTTACTCATTACTTTTGCCAGCGCCTTTGTCTTCGGAGCAATTAGGCTCACCCAAACCCTCATCCAGGAACGTGACGCGCAGTTGGTAAAGCTCGCTTCTAGCCAGGTAGCAAGCTATTGGTACGATTCTGTGCTGCTGCTAACGCAGATCGCCGCTAACCAGACGGTCCGCGAGGGTGATCCTGAGGCATCCCTCGAGGTGTTATCTGCCAACCTTACGCTGTCGCAGCGTTTTGACGAGGTTGCCATCACAGATCCGCAGGGTTCGATTATCGTTGCAACCGGCAATGTTACGGAATCCCTGCTAATAAACCAGCCCTGGATAGAACGTTCCGGACGCCTCAAACGTCCTGTCCTATCCTCTGTATTCTACGATTCCCTTGGCCACCAACTGCTTTGCGTATCCATCCCGATTTTCGATAATAACGGTCTCTCCAGCGGCTATGCGATTGGCATCTGGCGCCTGGATAGCGACCGGCTGGGACGCCCTATCGCCAACATCAGTATAGGCCAGGCCGGCAGCGCCTATCTTATCGATAATGACGGCACCATCTTGTATCATCCTGATAAATCACTGGTTGGCGTCAGGGATCTAGAAGATCCGGCTTACATAGCATTCAAGGAACAACCCGGCGTGCGGACGTTGAACATCGAAAACACACTGCGCGTCATCGGTTACGCCCCAATACCGTTTCAGCAGCTTGGCACTTCGTTATTCGCTGATGAGAGTTGGGGCAACTGGAATCTGGTTATTAATGAATCTTTGGGTGATATCCTGGCGCCTTTGCAGCCGTATCTGCCTTTGCTGCTTATTTTGGCAGGCTTGATGATCATACTGCCTTCCTTAATCGTGTGGATGAGCGCCCAAAAAATCGCGGCGCCGCTGCAAAGTCTGGCTGCTCAGGCAGGTCGCGTGGCTTCCGGCGAGTTTAGCGACCAGGTTACAATTACTTCGGGTCCCCAGGAAGTGCGCGAGCTGGAAGAGGCGTTTAACACAATGGTCGAGCAACTGCGCAGCTATCGCGGTGATATCCAGAACTATGTCGTCTCAATCCTCAACAGCCAGGAACAGGAGCGTAAACGTATCGCCCGCGACCTGCACGATGAAACCGCCCAAGCGCTCATCGTTTTAGGGCGGCGAATCGAAAGTTTACAGGATATCCATGATCCCAAAGAATTAGCGACCGAGCTAGAGAGTGTGCGCGATATGGTCGATGACACGCTTCAGGGGGTACGCAGCTTTACCAGCGATTTGCGGCCTCCACTGTTGAGTGAACTAGGCTTAGCCAGAACGCTGCAACTATTAGGGGATCGCACGGAACGCGAGGAATCCTTTACAGTATCTGTCGATATCACCGGTGAGGCAAGAAAGCTGCCTGACGAGCTGGAGCTCGGCCTTTATCGTCTGGCTCAGGAAAGCCTGAGTAATGTGCGGCGTCATGCCCAAGCCAAGCATGTACGCCTAGTGCTGCAGTATGAACCGCGCCTGGTTGTGCTCGAAGTTGTGGATGACGGTGTCGGCTTCGATGCGCCAACGAACATGAACGAGTTGGTAAGAGCAGGTAGGTTGGGGTTAATGGGTATCCTGGAACGTGCGCGGTTATTTGGTGGCCGAGCTCAGATAATATCAAAACCCGGCGGCGGCACCACCATTAGGATAGTCATACCAATTGAACAGGGGGAAAGAGAAGAGATCACGGGATGATTTGGCTATCTAAGTATTAATGCTTAGAAAAAATGGTAATTATGGCGGATGTATCCTCAATGGTAAGTTTGTATACTGTTAGCATAGTAGTTTATGGAAAACAGTTTGCTCTACTAGAGTGTGTTGTTACGATTAATACCTGGGGCGGCCTTGGCTGTTCTCTCAACCGGTGCGAGGAACAGCGCTTCTTCTCCTCCTTGGTGAACGAGCCTCATCAGTCGCGGTGGGCAGCGATAGATGAGGCTCGTTCTGATTTTGTGCGCGCTTTTTGTATATAATATCTGCCGTACGGAGTAGAATAGTTATATGATACGTATCTTGCTGGCAGACGACCATGTGATGGTGCGCGAAGGCACTCGGCGTATCCTGGAAAAGGAGCCTGACCTCCAGGTTGTTGCCGAAGCCAGCGACGGCGCTGAAGCCGTGAAAATGGCGCTGCGTGAGCAGCCTGATATCGTTGTGATCGATATCTCGATGCCCATTAAGAATGGAATCGAAGCCACCAAAGAAATAAAGCAAATCCTGCCCAATACAGCCGTACTTGTGTTAACCGCATATGATGATGACGAATATGTCTTTGCGATATTGGAAGCCGGCGCAGCCGGATATTTGCTCAAGAACGCCAGAGGCAGCGAGGTAATTGACGCAGTCCGCCGTGTTTATGAAGGCGAATCGGTTTTGCACCCTTCCATTGC
>JAJFUJ010000066.1 GCA_021372475.1 Chloroflexota bacterium
ATGCCATGCTCGAGTACCTGTTACTCCGCCCCGATGACAATGTATTTTTCGATGGCGATTATGCGAATCAATGGAAATTTCTGGTTATCGATGAAGCTCATACTTTCGGTGGAGCTAAAGGGATTGAGATGGCCATGCTCCTAAGTCGACTTAAAGAACGAATTGCAAAGAGCAATGTGGGCAGGTTACAGTGTATTGCCACCAGTGCAACTCTAGGATCTGAAAATGCATTTCCGGCCATTGCTCATTTTGCAAAGGCTCTATTTGGGGAGAGTTTCGAATGGGAACCGCCCCAAACATCCCGTCAGGATGTGGTTATGGCAATACGGAAGCCAATGGCACCGTTAGCCAATTTGCATTCGACGGCAGAGCCTCGTGCCTATACAGAGCTACTAGCATTACTCGATGGTAAAGCCGCGGTAGAATTGAAAGAGCTAGCCGAGGTGTGTATTTCACTTGGTTTCCCTCCCAATGCGACCATTCAGGCATGCGATGAGACTGCTCAAGGTGACACCCCCAGGTTTCTGTACCTTATCCTGCAAAGCGATGGTCGTCTAGCCCGTGTGAGGGCGGCGCTCGTGGATAAGCCTAGGTTACTCGATGATCTGGCAGTGGAGGTATTTGGGCTCACACCTGACGCCCGAGCAAACCTTGTGGCGTTAATAGAGTTAGCCAACAGAGCCAGGCTTGCTGATGATTCACTGCCTTTACTTCCCGTCCGGTATCATCTTTTTGTGAGGGCTATTGAGGGTGCATATGTATCCTTCAAGCCAACTAAACGCTTATATCTGGACCGCCTAGAAGAAATCACCGTTGATGAACAGCAGAATATGGTTTTCGAATTGGCAACATGCCGCCAATGTGGAGCTGTATATTTAGTAGGTGAAAGCCAAACAGTAAACGGCCTGGTCTATTTTAGGCAGCCGGGAAATCAATATTTTGAGGATCCCAAAAATCTAGAGACATACCTTTTGGTTCCCGATGACTTTCATCCTCTTGAGGAAGATGAAGATGATGTCGATCCTACAGAAAAGACCGAAGCGCTACCTGATCAGTATCGCTTGTGCACCAAATGCGGCGCTATAGAGAAAACCTCCTACTTGCAGCCACCTTGCCAATGCGATCGCGACAAATACGTTCTGTTGGAAAAAGTGAGAACCACCCAAGGGAGAGTAAATACTTGCCCAGCCTGCCAGTCGTCTAGCACTATCGAGTTGGTGAGGCGATTCCTAGCCGGCATTGATGCTACGGCCAGTGTACTTACCTCAGCTTTATATCAAAAGATTCCTTGCGACATGTCGAGCCAATCAAACCACTCACAGCAAGTAACTGGTAGATGGGCAGAGTCAAAATCCGTGCAAACGAAGCATCTTGCCCGTGCTGTTGTTGAGCCTAGAAAGCTGCTTGTATTTTCGGACAACCGCCAGGATGCTGCCTTCTTCGCTCCCTACTTGGAGAGAACATATACTCAGATAATCCGCAGGCGCCTCATTCTCAAGGTGCTGTCAAACAACCGTGATCGAGCGCTTGCGAATTCCTGGCGAGTGGCAGACTTGGTAGCTCCCTTAATAGCTGCGGCAAGCAACGCTGGACTGTTTCTCACGGAGAGTCTTGAGGAAAAGGAAACTGAAGTCTGGAAATGGATTTTGTACGAGCTAATGGCATTTGATCGAAGACATAGCCTTGAAAGCCTAGGACTATTGGGTTTTACCCTCGTATTACCTCAAGATTGGGAACCTCTTCCTGAACTGAGTACTTTAGGTTACTCGTACGAAAAAGCGAAAACACTGTATCAGGTGTTACTAAAGAGTTTCAGAATGCAGGGGGCGCTAATCTTTCCGGACAGCGTCAATCCTCAGGACTCGTTCTTTGCGCCACGCAACAGGCTATGCTATTTCTCTCTGAAACGGCCTGAGGGATCCAAGAATGTAAACGTACTTGGATGGACGCCAACTCGCAGTAGCGGCATGAACAGCCGACTGGATTATCTTGAGCGAGTCACTCTGAGATGCTCTGGTGACCGCGGAAAGAATGACCAGGCTCGCGAAATTTTGGAAAAGATATGGCGCGAGGATTTGACTAATCCCGATATGGCCGATATCTGGGAGGGTTATTTTCAACACAATAAGCCAGTAAATGGCTCACTTGGCTTCCATCTTCAGCCGCGGTTCTGGGAGCTGCAGCCAGGTTTTATCAACCCAGCGCTGACCTGGTATATTTGTGACACTTGTCAACGAATTACTCTCCATAATATCCGTGGTGTCTGCCCGACCTATCAGTGTTCGGGTGTTTTACATAGATGCGAACCCCAGCTCGTCTATGCTGATGACCATTACCGACGCGTTTATACTGATCCAGAAGTTTTACCGCTTGTCGCTGAAGAGCACACGGCTCAATTAACGAGCGTTCGTGCCGCTGAACTGCAAGGGCAGTTTATTAAGGGGAAAGTGAACGTTTTAAGCTGTTCTACAACATTCGAGTTGGGTGTCGATGTCGGCGACCTGGAGGCAGTTTTTATGCGCAATGTGCCACCGACAGCCGCCAATTATATCCAACGTGCTGGGCGGGCAGGTCGCCGCAGTAGTGCGACGGCATTCGCATTGACTTTTGCCCAAAGACGTCCTCATGACCTAAGCCACTTTAATGAACCCGAACGAATGATTTCAGGGCAAATCAAGCCGCCTTATTTCACGGTTGCCAATGATAAAGTCGTGCGGCGTCACATCTATGCCACTGCTTTGGCACCATTCTGGAGGGAGAACAAGGATACCTTTCAAAAAGTGCAGTCATTTTTCTTTAGAACTGGCGAAACTGGGCCGGCTATGCTGGAGCGCTATCTGGCGAGTAAGCCTCAACATTTGTGGCAATCAATCAAAACGATTGTTCCACAGGAACTACAAGCTAGTCTGCAAGTTGATTCCTGGGGTTGGGTTGCCGGTCTACTTGATCCGAGTATCGGAGTGCTTTCGATCGCTAACGGTATTGTAACTAACGACGTTATGCAGCTCGAGCGTAAACGGCAGGAATTGTTTTCTGCTGGTCGGAACTCGGATTATATAAATAGAATACTAAACACAATAAAAGACGAGTATCTCATCACTTTTTTATCCCGTCACAATGTGTTGCCCAAATACGGGTTTCCTGTCGATGTTGTCGAATTGCAACTGTTGCATCATTCGGATGAAGCGAGCGCGCTCGAGCTTTCACGCGACTTGAGGATAGCTCTATCCGAATATGCTCCTAGCAGCCAGATCGTAGCGGGAGGATACTTGTGGACTAGCCGCTACATTAAAAGGTTCCCGGACCGGCAATGGCGCCGATACCATTATGCGATTTGCGGGCATTGCCAGCGTTATCAGAGCCTGCAAGCTGAGCCTAATTTGGCCATAACCCACTGCACTAGCTGCGGCCAGCCTGTACCACTTAAAAACAGGGGCGATTTTATTATCCCGCAGTTCGGTTTCATGAGTGAATACTCCACTAAACTGGATAAACCGGGCGAAGCAAGACCTGAAAAAACCTATACCACCAGAACCTACTTTAACGGAAAATCTACAGAAAGGAAGACCATTGAGCTTCCCCTGCGTGGTATCACGGTTACCGCTGCGGCAGCCACAGATGGTGAATTAGCTGTAATCAATCATGCAAATCATAGGCATTTCAAAATCTGCAATATGTGTGGGTATGCAGTTCGTGGCGAAGAAACCTACCAAGTTCCTCACCAAACGCCGTGGGGCTCGGAGTGCAGGAACAAGTACGGTTTAGTAGATTTAGGACACGAGTTTACGACAGACATCCTTCAAATCCGTTTTGAGGGATATTCTGATATCAACAATGGATTCTGGCTCTCCTTGCTATACGCATTACTCGAAGGTACTACCCATGCTTTAGATATAGAGCGTCAGGATATAGATGGTGTGCTATATCGCTATCAGAGTGACAATGCCAGGCCGATGCTTGTGTTATTTGATGACGTTCCCGGTGGTGCAGGACATGTGAGGCGTATTGCGGACAGTGCTAATCAATTGAAGCAAGTGTTATCAACTACGTTAGATATGCTCGGCTTGTGCACTTGTGGTGGTGAGACTGGCGATGCAAGCTGCTACGGTTGCTTGAGGAATTATAAGAATCAATTTTGTCACAACGATCTAAAACGGGGGCCTGTCATTCGATTTCTGACCTCCTTGTTATCGTGATTCTAAAATGTGCACCTAGATAGAGCAGGTATAGAGGTATTTCCATTCATAACTAGTCTAGGCAAATGAATACTCGTATTAACCACGGGTGTTGGTTGGTATACATACCAATCTGGCCGCTGCGCTTTATGCGGTGTGTTTCCCACATTGCAGGGGGTGAACCAAAATAACATGATAAGGACAGCATGTTATTTGAACACAGGTGTGTGAGATACAAAAGGATTGAGCCATCTATTATGTTCATTTTAATCTATAGCTATTTTTTATGATAAAAGAACGTAATCTAACAATAAGGATGGCACGTCATATAGATGACTAAGTGCAAGAGACTCAATAACATGTAGGATACTGCAATAAATACTAAGGTTTTCGCATTTCGGTCAGAAGGCATAAGTATCCCCCGCCCACATCTTACTGAGTGTTTATTCCATACTGCTTCGCACACTGCCAATTTCTCCTCCTCTTCGCCACTCCCGCACCGATTTA
>JAJFUJ010000067.1 GCA_021372475.1 Chloroflexota bacterium
GGACGCGGTGAGGACACCGCGGTGCGGAAACCCACACAAAATATCAAGGATCATATTATGCAAGACGGGGATGTGTTCTCGGAGCCGCGGTGTCCCACCGCGGTACGGAGCCACTACAATATCGGCCAGCGCTGTTTGTAAGTCGATTCGGGTGTATCAACTAACCTCGCGCTGCTAAACGGCCAGTCCGAAGGATTATCTACAAGGTGAGCCAACACGGGATTAGCGTGGATATATGAAACGACTCTGGTCAGATGGGTTTCGTTGCGGATAAAACGATCGAAATAATCCCGCTGCCACAGTGTTCCAGAACGGCGGAGCTTGACATTTATAACTCGGGCGCTAATTCTTTTCCAATCTTGAACAATTCTCGCTATTGTCCAATCGGGAGTGATCGACACAGCGACATGTACATGGTTCGGCATAATGACCCAGGCCAACAAGTAATAGCGAACCGTATCGCTATAAAGAAGCGCTTGTTCAACCAGGGAACCAGCGGCTGCATTTCGCAGAAGACAACTGCCTCTACCTTGGTCAAGGTACTGTTGAATCTGTTTTTGCTTATCTGGACTCGGGTTGAGTTCAAACAATCGCGCCCACTCAGCACGTCTTTCAACAGGCATACTGTCTGCCAATCTGAAGGTGATAAACTGCACGAGACCAGGTTCATCCCAATGTGGGAGATGCTGATGTCGAGGTGTCTCTGTCATAACTAATATGCTAACCTTGAGGTTGGGATGGCAACGATAGTATCTCGGAATATAGTAGCTGTCCAAGTGAAACGATTCTTTATTCCCGCGGTGAGGACACCGCGGCTCCAATTGCTACACGCACGGCTCAAACTGTGATGACCACGACTCACATCACTAAGCATTAGCCAGGGAGGTTCTCCATGCATCCACAGCTCATCCGCGCGATCCTGCGCGCTTACGATTCATCTGCGCACACAGCCGTCATCGAGCCGGAGGCCGGACCTGCGGCATCAATCGCCGGCATGGCGGTGCTCAGTTCGTGCCGCCCCGAGGAACTGCTGCCCGGCCGGCAGGTGACGGTGCTTGCCTGGCCTGATGGCGGCGGGGTGGTGCTCGGGCCGAGCGCTTTACCGCGCGCCAGCCGGCTGCTCATCGACAGTGGTTTTGTCCAACCTTCCGCTGACGTGACCCTCAGCGACAGCTACCAGGATGTTATCACGCTCTCACTCAGCTCCGTTCCCTCCGGCGCACGCCTGGCAATCTCGGCGGTGCTGGATATCGAGTGCACCGCCTGGAGCGCCAACCAGTACGCCTGGGCGCGGCTCATGGTTGATGGCGCAGAGAAATCCCTGATGGTGGAACGCGTCACCGCCGCGTGGCTGCTCATTCACCTGCCGTATAGCTGGATGGGGGCGCTCGCCAGCGGCAGCCGCAGCGCCAAACTACAAGTGCGCAAGGAAGGCGCCCAGAACACCGTCCTGGCCAAGACGCGCAGTTGCCTTGCCTGGCAGCTTTATGCCTGAGGAGGAGCAAAATGCAAGCCATCAGCGCAACGCTGCTTCAAGCAGCTACACAGTGGGGTTCGCAGCCAGTCGTTAGCCTGGACGTGCGCGATGAGCGCCCGCGCTGGCAGCAGCTTCGAACGGGCACAGCCAGCGGGCAGGTCAGCCAGATTGTGGTGGCGCTCAGCACGCTGGTGCGCGCGCGGGTCACGAGCGCTGGCCTGAGTATCGCGCGCGTCAACCAGCCGGCGCTTGGCGGGGAGGAGTGGGTCACCTGGGTAACCCAGCACAGCCTGCCGCTGGCGTCCTCGGATGTGGCCGTGACGGTGGTCGGCTCTTACAGCAGCAGCACCAACTGCCGGGTATTCTTTTTGAGCGCAGCGGGCAGCGCCGCCAGCCTGAAGGCGACCGAATCCGGCAACGGATTCCTCTCGACGTCGAGCACCGCCGCGACGGTGGCCGAAAACCAAAGCCAGGCAGGCTGGCTGGCAGCGGCCAACGAGTGCGTTTTCTATGGTGCGAACGGCTCGGCGCTCAGGGTGTGGCGCAAGCCCTGGTCAGGCGGCAGTTGGTCCGAGGGCAGCGCCTGGCCAGCGGGAACGATGGGGACATGCTACGGCATCGGCGCCTGCTGGGACCCGGTCAACTCGCGTGTGGTGGTGCTGGCCGCCCGCGACGGCGCCGTCACGGGCGCGCTGTACGATCCGGCAGCCGATGTGTGGAGCCAGATTGAACAGCTCGCTCCCGGCGGAGCGGCCGGAGCGGGAGCGGCCGCCAGTTATCGGCTGCCTTCGGTGTGTTATGCCGGCGACCGCATCGTGGCGGCCTGGGTGGAGGCGCTGAATGTGGCCGGGCTGCGCAGCCAACCGGTGAGCTGCGAGGCTCGGGTATATCCGCACTTTGGCGGCGAGACGGCGCTGGATTTACGCGGCGGCAGCGCGCTGGGGCGCCCCAACCTGGCTTATCGGTGGAATGCCTACCAGGTATATGCCGCGGATGAGGGCTCCGCCTGTATGCGCACACGTTTCGGCGGGAATCCTGGCGCTGCGCAGCAGGCGCTGGATTTATCGCCGGCAGCCTACGCGCTGCATGCGGATACACAAGGCTCGCGCCTAACGCTGCGCCTGCCCAACCAGGACGGGCGCTTCAACACGCTCGGCGCCGCCGGCAGCGCCTATGAAGCGCTCAAGACGCATAGCACGCTTCTCTTACGGCGCGGTTACCAAACCGCGGCGGGGGGCGAGACGCTGACGCTCGCACCGCACTATATCCTGAGCGCGCGCCTGTTGGAAGACGCGGGAGGCGGCTGGCTCGAACTGGAAGCCGGCGACGGGCGGGCGCTGCTCGGGCGCTGGCAGGCCGGCGAGGCGCTCTCCTGGGAGAACCGCACCATCAGATGGCTGCTGGAGGAGCTATGCGCGCGCGCCGGCATCAGTTACAGCGATAACGGCGCTGCGATGCTGGGTAATACGCTGGCGCGCTATACGCTCCCGCTCGGTTCGAGCGCGCTGGAAGGGGTGCGCGACCTGCTGCGCCTGGCGGGCAGCGTGGCGCTGATGCGCTCCAGCGGCCTGTATGCTTTGCCGACGGCGGATTGGGTAAACGCTTCTCCTGCCGAATTCGGCGCCAACGATGAGATTCACCGCGCCGCGTATACCTGCGCTGCGCCGGAAGCGACGGCGCGCGTGCTCTACGGCAGCCTGGTCGAAGGCTGCGCCGAGGATACAGCCCTGGCGATGGCGCTGGGGATGCGCTCGCTGCGGGCGCGGGTGGACGCGCGCATCACCACCAGCGGATGGGCCGGCGCGGCGGCCCAGGCAGAGCTCAAGCTGGATAAACTCGCTGCGCGGTGCGAAGCGCTGACGGCGCCGCTCAGGCCAGAGCTTGAACTGTGGGATCCAGTGAAGGTTTACGGCGCGGCAGCGTTGGCGGAGGGCACGGCCAGGCGCATCACGGCCATCGAGGAGCGCTGGGACGCGGCAACCGGCAAGTTTGAGACGACGGTTGAGCTGGGGATGGGGTAAAACCAGTCCCCTAGACTTTCATCGCCAGCGGTATGCAGACACCCCTCGCGCAGCGCGCAGATGACCAGGCGCTAGGTATTATCATCCCTGAGCAGTTGCTCGCGAATGCTCCTGAAAATGCGGTCGTAGGTCTCCTGATCGGCATTGTCGGGCAGGTGCAGGTCGATGTGCAGCGTCAGGTTCGCGCTGCGCGAGGCAGAGCCGCGGCGGGACGGCTCGCCGGCGGCGCTTCTGGCGGGCAGCGCTGCCTTGGATTTATCAGCCGGACGCCCACGTGGGAGAGTTAACTGCCGCGCTGCGCCAGTTTCGGCAAAAGCCGGGCGCCCGGCCGCCTCGGCCAGGATGCGAAAGGTCTTGACCTGCAGGCCGGCCACCTTGGGCGAGGCGCCCGCTGCCTGAAAGTAGGTGGCGAGTTCATCGGAGGCCAGGCTCCAGGCGTTCTCGCCGCGAATCTCGAACAGGTCGCGGTAAGCATCGCGCACCAGGTCAGCAAAGGCGGCGGCAAAGGCGGAGTCGTCGGCGATGCCAAAGAGCGCCTCGGCGCGCGGCGTGCGCATGCCGGCGGCATCCAGCAAACCCAGGCGCTTGAGCGTCGAGATGGTCGAGCTCTCGTTGTTGGGGGCGATGCCCAGCTTTTTGAGCGTGGCCGCCGAAAGCTGGGGGGGAAAGGAGTCGCGCAGGGCGGCGATGAGCTGTGTCAGGTAACTCGGCGCGGTGATGTACGGGTGGCTGGCG